>JBBRYL010000029.1:0-31276 GCA_038237685.1 Solirubrobacterales bacterium
CCTACTGGCGGGCCACGACGTTCTCCTCTACCGTCGAGCCGACCATCTACCTGCTCGCGTTCGGCTTCGGGTTCGGCACGCTCGTGAACAAGGTCGGTGGCCGCAGCTATGTCGAGTTCGTCGGCACGGGAACGGTCGCGACAGCGGTGCTGTTCTCCTCGGTGTTTCCCGCGATGTTCGGGACGTTCGTCAAATACCAGTTCCAGCGCACCTATGACGCGATCCTCGCCGCACCTGTGGACACCGAGGAGCTGGTCACCGGTGAGGCCCTGTGGATCGCCATGCGAGCCGGGGTATTCGGATGCGGGCCGATGCTCGTGTCGATGATCTTCGGGCTCGACCCCTCCTGGGGCATGTTCGCCGTGCCGCTGATCGCCTTCACCGCCGGGTTTGGCTGGGCGTCGTTCGGGATCATCATCTCGGCGGTGCTGAAGTCGATCGACAACTTCAGCTATGTGACCAGCACGGTTATCACGCCGCTGTTCCTGGTGGCCGGCACCTTTTTCCCGATCAGCGGGTTGCCCGAATGGGCACAGGTGGCAGCCAACGTCAATCCGTTGTACCACTGCGTCCAACTCGTCCGCGACGCGGTGTTCGGCTGGAGCTTTCCCGCCGACGCCTTCCACTATGGCGCGCTGGTGCTGTTCGCGCTGGTGGCCTGGCGCATCGCCATCAACCGGATGACGAAGAAGCTCGTTACCTAACCGATCAGTGCTGCCGCGGCACTCACGAGCTCGGGGTTGTCCGCGGCATCCGCGCCGCCGGCCGTGACCAGCGTGTCCTCGAGCCCGATGCGCAGGTCATAGCCCACGGCGGTCGCCCACTCGAGCACCGACCAGGTGGCCACGCCGCTGCCGTGGGCCAGTCGCGGCGCCTGGACGTCCGCCGCATCGAGCGCCGCCGCTACCGCCCGGGCGGTAGCGAGCGCCTCGGCGGGCCGTTGCGACGTCGGCTCGATCAACACTCGAAGCAGACCTTCGGCCATGCCACCATCAACCAACCGGTCGACGTCTCCGGGCGTGGCGATGCCGGCCTCGACGCCGATGTCGCGATCGATCAGGGCCGCCATCACCTCCGGGGCCCCCGCCTCGCTCAGGTTGACCGAGGCGAAGTCAGGCTCGGTCCAGCTGTGCACGGCCACGGCCATAGTGCGCGCCGTGAGGTCTGGCTCGATCCACTCCCCAGTGCTCACCCCGACCGCCACGCCGGAGGCCTCGCGAATGGCCACGACGGTGGTGTCGACCAGCGGGGGGTCGAGCGTCTCGCGGCCGCGCGAGTCGCGCGGATGCACGTGCACGGCCGCAGCTCCCGCGGCCACGCAGTCGGCGGCGTCGACGGCGCACTCGTCGATGCTCATCGGCACGGCAGGATGGGCGCCCGGCTCCCGGGCGCCGTTCAGGCAGACCTTGAGCAGCACCGTCAGCGCCCGGGCGCGTGCAGGATCGCGTCGATCTCGACCTGCGCACCTCTGGGCAGGGCGACCACGCCAACCGCGGCGCGGGCCGGGGGATGCTCGCCGAAGAACTCCCCGTAGGCGGCGTTGATCTGGTCGAAGGCGGCCAGATCGGTCGTGTAGATCGTCAGGCGAACCGCAGCAGCGAGCGTGGTGCCCGCGGCCTCGGCCACCGCGGCGAGGTTGGTCAGGCACTGGGCGGCCTGATCGCCCGGGGCGTCGCCGACGATCTCGCCGGTGGAGGGGTCGAGCGGGATCTGCCCGGAGCAGAGGACGAAATCGCCGGCGCGCACCGCCTGGCTGTAGGGCCCGACCGCGGCCGGCGCGGAATCGGTGTGGATCACGTCATCGGGGGATGGCATGCGCCGAGCCTAGACGCTGCCCGGCTCAACCCGGGACGGCCCGCTGCCGATGGCATTGGGGTGAACGTGAACGACCTCGTGCTCGTTCAGGGAATGAGGATGGCATGCGCCGAGCCTAGACGCTGCCCGGCTCAACCCGGGACGGCCCGCTGCCGATGGCATTGGGGTGAACGTGAACGACCTCGTGCTCGTTCAGGGAATGAAGGACACGCGCCTGGCCCTGCGGCGGTTCCAGAAGAACCCGGTGCAGACCCTGGCCCCGTGGCTTGCCCTGAGCCTGGCCATCGCCGCAGTGCTGCTCTTCGCGGTGTGGCTGGTGGCCATCTGGAGCCCGGCCGACCCGACGCGCCAGCCACTGGCGGGCATCACCTTCGATCCCAGCGGGGTCGACTACGCCCGCATCCTCTACCGCAACTCGCTCGTGCTGGCCCTGCACGCCATGGCGTGCGTGGCCGGCTTCATGGCGGGCAGCTCGCTGCCGCTGTCGGCCCAAAACCGCAGTGGCCTCGACCGTTGGGTGCACGAGAAAGCCGGGCCGCTCGCGATCGGATTCGTGGCCTTCGCCACGCTGTTCTCGCTGTCCACGCAGGCCTATGCGATCGGAGGCATCGCGGCAACCACCGCGACCCAGCTGCACATGTCGCCGGCGTTGCTGATGGTCGGCCTGCTCCCCCACGCGGTCCCCGAGCTCGTCGCGCTCTTCCTGCCGCTCGCGGCCTGGATGATCGCCAGCCGCCGGCGCGAGTGGGACCACCTGCTGGCCGCCACCGCCGTCTGCGTCGCGATCGCGGTGCCAGTGCTGCTGGCCGCCGCGGCCGTGGAGCTGTGGGTCTCGCCCATCCTGATCCGCTCGCTGGCCGGCGCCTAGTAGAGCGCAGTCGCCCCTGAGTTCACGTTAAGCCGACGGGTCGGGCATCCTGTGGGCGATGCGACCACCCGCTGGGGCACAGATCTACGCACCGGAGTTCCCGCCCAAGATGGAGTGGCTGAACGTCGCCTACCTGCGCATGGTCGGCATGCTCGACCGCAGCTGCGTACTGATCGAGTTCTTCGACACCGCGCGCATCAACTCGCACCGGACGCTGCCCTACCTCCAAGGCTTCGACGCCCGCTACGCCGACCACGGGCTGCGGGTCGTCGGCGTGCACACGCCCGCCTACTCGTTCGGCCGGGACACAGAGCTGGTGCGCACCGCCGCCGAGCGAATGGGGGTGCGCCATCCGGTGCTGCTGGACCCCGACTACCGAGTCTGGAAGCTCTACGGCAATCAGGGCTGGCCTGGCCGCTACCTGTTCGACAAGCTGGGCATCCTGCGTCACATCCACTACGGCGAGGGCGGCTATGCCGAGACCGAGGAGGCAATCGTGGAGGTGTTGTCGGAGCTCGAGGCTGCCGACCTCCATCCTCGCGAGCCGCTGATTCCTCTGCGCCCCGAGGATGCCGACGGGGTGATGCTCGAGCCCCAGACCGCCGACATCGCGCTGCCCGCCGACCGCGGGCGGCTCGAGCTGATGGGCGACTGGAGCGAGGGCGAGGACTACATCGAGGCCGCGACGCCGGGCGCGATCGCCACCGCAACGTGGCATGGTGGCGGCGCGTGGACGGTGCTGTCAGGCGCGGTCGAGCGCCCGGGTCTCCACGAGACCGACGGCACTGTGACGGCGGAGCGGGCCGGCGTGCGCCTGCACGGCTTTCAGTTCACGGTGGCCCTACCGGGCCGCTAGCGCTTTTCTGATCTCTTTCGGAAGCATGAAGCGCACGTCCTCTTGGACCACCTCGAACTCCGAGACGTCCTCGGTGCCGCGCTCGCGAAAGTAGTCGACGAGCCGCTGGACGAGCTCTTCGGGTGCGCTCGCGCCGGAGGAGATCCCAACGACGCGCTTTCCCTCGAGCCACGGCTCCTGCACCTGTGTCTCGTTGTCGATCAGGTAGGAGTCGGCGCCGTGGTCGCGGGCCACCTCCACCAGGCGGTTGGAGTTCGACGAGTTGCGTGAGCCGATAACCAGCACGAGGTCGCACTCGACCGCCATCTGGCGCACGGCCATCTGGCGGTTGGTGGTGGCGTAACAGATGTCGTCCGTGCGCGGGCCCGTGATGTTGGGGAACTTCTCCCGCAGCGCCAGGATGATGGCGCGCGTCTCGTCGACCGCCAGCGTGGTCTGGGAGATGAACGCGACCTTGTCGGGATCGTCGACCTCCAGCGTGTCTACGTCGGCCTCGGTCTCGATCAGCACGATGTTGTCGGGCGCCTCGCCCATCGTGCCCTCGACCTCCTCATGGCCGTCGTGACCGATCATCACGATCGTGTAGCCCTCGGCCGCGAACTTCTTGGCCTCGACGTGCACCTTGGTCACCAGCGGGCAGGTGGCATCGAGCGTCTTCAGCCGCCGGGTCGCCGCGTTGGCGTGCACCGACGGCGCGACCCCGTGGGCGGAGAACACCACGGTCTCGCCCTCGGGAACCTCGGTCTCCTGCTCGACGAAGATCGCGCCGCGCTCGCGCAGCTGCTCGACCACGTGCTTGTTGTGCACGATCTCCTTGCGGACGTAGACGGGCGGCCCGTACAGCTCGAGGGCGCGCTCGACGGTCTGTACGGCGCGGTCGACCCCGGCGCAGTAGCCGCGGGGAGCCGCCAGCAAAAGCTTTTCTGGTGCGAAGGGCATCCGTTCAGAGTCTAGGGAGGAGCAAAAGGACGCTCTCGCCAACGGCGTCGAGGCTCTGTGGGGAGATCTGGGCGAGGTCGTCGCAGGTGCGGTGAAAGCAGCCGTAGTCGAAGTCGATCAGGTCGATCGAGGGCACGCCCAGGCGTTGAAACGGCGTGTGATCGTCGAGGATGGCGCCCTGGGTGCCCGGCGGGAACACCCGAGTGACCCCTGCGCGCCGCGCCGCAGCGCCGAGCTTGGCCCAGACGGCGGGGTCGGAGCTGTCCTCCCGTCTGATCCGCAGGCCCTTCTGACCGACGAAATCGAGCAGCACCATGGCCCGGGCTGCGCGATAGCGCTCGGCGGCCACCTTGCTGCCGCGCAGGGCGAACTGCTCGAACTGCGCGTCGGGTGTCCCGGCGGGCGCTTCCTCGCCGTCGAAGGCCACGAACACGACGGTGGAGGCCAACATGCGCGGCCGGATCGACTTGGCCAGCTGGGCGAGGATGGCCGTGCCGCCCGCACCGTCCTCGGCGCCGACGAAGCCCTCGAGGTCCTTTGTGTCGTAGTGAGCACCGACCACGACCACGCGGCGGGGGTCCTTGCCGGGCACCACACCGACCACGTTGCGCAGCCCGCCGGGGACCGGCTCGAAGCGACCACCGGGCAGGGCGCGGCGCAGGCGCTCACCCAGCCGACGCGACGCCTTCGAGCCCGCCGGACGCGGGCCCAGCGCCACTTGGCGCCTGACCGACGCGAACGCGGCCGTGCCGTCGAACCCGTTGGTTCTGGCGGCGGGCACCGCAGCGTCGGCAGCGTCGGCGCCGTCACGGACGCCTCCGACGAACGGGACGTTGTCGGTGGCCACCAGCACCACCAGCGTGCCCATCAGCACGACCTGGGCAACGAGCACTCCCGCCAGCCATCGCATCACCGCATTGTGACGGTCTAGTCTGCCGCCATGGCTCAGGGGCACAAAGACCGCTTGAGCGCGGTCGACGCCTCATTTCTGAGCGAGGAGCGCGAGTCCGCGCACATGCACGTCGGCGCGGTGGTCATGCTCGACGGTCCCGCGCCGTCGCGCGACGAGTTCGTCGAGCACCTCGAGTCACGGCTGCATCTGGTGCCGCGATACCGCCAGAAGCTTTCGTTCCCTCGCTTCGAGGCGGGCCGGCCGTTCTGGATCGACGATCCCCGCTTCAACCTCGACTACCACGTGCGCCACACGGCGCTGCCCTCACCGGGCAGGGTCGAGCAGCTCCGCGAGCTGGCCGGCCGCGTGTTCTCCCAGCGGCTTGACCGGTCAAAGCCGCTTTGGGAGATCTGGCTGGTGCAAGGCCTCGACGACGATCGCTTCGCGCTGCTCTCCAAGACCCACCACGCGCTCGTGGACGGCGTGTCGGGCGTGGACATCGCCACCGTGCTGTTCGACCTGACCTCGGCCGGAGCGCCCGAGCCCAGCGCGGACGTCGCGTGGACGCCCGCGCCCGAGCCCTCGCAGGCCGAGCTGCTGGGCGAGGGCTTAAAGAGCCTGATCCGCACGCCCGCCCGGATCGGGGCGGGCGTGCTCGGTGCCGCCCGCGACCCCAGCCGGGCGCTCGACTTCGTCCGCGAGGCGGTCGAAGGGGTGAGCGAGATCGCGTGGGCCGGGCTGAACCCGGCGCCGGAGGTGCCCCTGAACGTGCCTATCGGGCCGCACCGGCGCGTGTTCTGGGCCGAGAGCGAGCTGGCCGATCTCAAGGCCGTCAAGAACGGCCTCGGCGGGACCGTCAACGACGTGTTCCTGGCCGCCGTCGCGGGCGCCCTGCAGCGGTGGCTGCAGACCCGAGGCGTCCGCACCGAGGGCATGGAGCTGCGCGGCCTGGTGCCGGTGTCGATCCGCGCGAAGGACCAGCAAAACCAGCTCGGCAACCAGATCGCTGCGCTGCGCGGGCCCCTGCCGGTCTATGCCGAGGACCCGGTCGAGCGGTTCCAGATCGTCCGCGACGCCATGCAGGGGGTCAAGGAGTCCAAGCAGGCGCTCGGCGCCGAGGTGATCTCAGGACTTGAGGACTTCGCACCGCCCACCATCCTCGCGGTGGCGGCGCGGCTGAACTTCTCGACCCGGCTGTTCAACCTCATCGTGACCAACGTGCCAGGGCCGCAGTTCCCGCTCTACCTGATGGGCCGCGAGATGCGCCAGATCGTGCCTGTGGCCTTCCTCCCCCAGAACCACGCGCTGGCGATCGCGGCGATGAGCTACAACGGCAAGCTCGACTTCGGACTGCTTGGCGACTACGACGCGATGCCCGACCTGGCCGAGCTGGCCGGATATCTCCAGGAGGCCCTGGCCGAGCTCGTCAGCGCTTCCGCTTCGCCTTGAGCACCAGCGTGCGCACGTCGGCCTTGCGCGGCGCCGCCTCGACGTTGCCCGCCTTGTCGCGGCCGCGTGAGTAGACGCGGTAGGTGCCGGGCTTCAGCGTGAGGAGCACCGAGGTGCCCCGTGCGGCGCGGCGCACCCGGCGGTAGCGGCCGCCGCCACGCCTGAGGTAGAGATCGGTGCTGCGGTAGTGCGATGCGATCAGCGCCGGCCGTCCGCGCGGATCGGATCGCCCGAGCCGGACCCGCACCTTCACGGCGCTCCGGCCACGGCGCACCCGGACCGAGCGCGATGCGCGTGCCCGCGAGACCGGCGCCAGGCGGTCGAGCCGTCTGGCGGCGTCCACGGCCTTGCCGGCGTCGACGATGCCCCATCCCAGCTCGGGGGTCCAGCCGCCGGACCGGCGGGCGGTCTGCTTGAGCAGGGTGAGCTTGTCGCGCAGCGAGAGGAACGGGTTCAAGTTGGCCACCATCGCCGCGAGCGCCGTGACCTGGGGTGCGGCCATCGACGTGCCCGCAAGGTAGGCATAGTGACTGTCGGAGCCAAGCGTGCGGCGGCAGTTGCAGCCATCCAGCGGCGTGACGCCCTCGCGCGGGGTCTGGTTGCCGGGATAGGTGGAGATCAGCCCCGGCGGGCCGAGCGGCCCGTCGTCGAAGAAGCCGTAGGCGGCCAGCGAGATCTGGGGACCCAGGCCGGTGCCGGCGCGGGTGTCGGAGAAGTCGGCAGCGGTCACCACGAGCCCACGGCCGGCGGCGAGGTTCGGGGCGTTGCCCGGCTGTAGCTCGGAGGCCGGGGCGCCCTGGTCCTGGGTTGGGTCGTTGCTGGCCGCGGCTACCAGCACGATGCCCTTGGACGCCGCGTAGTCGATGGTCTGGCTCAGCGCCGGGCTGGTCTTGCCCCCACCGAAGCTCATGTTGATCGCCTGCACGCCGCGATCGGCGGCGGTGCGGATGCCGTCGATGATGTCCTCGTCGGCGATGCCCCCGCTCAGCGCGTCCTCCGGAAACTTGACCACAGCGAGCCGACAGCCCCAGCCGGCTCCGGCCACGCCGATGCCGTTGTCGGTGGCCGCACACGCGAGGCCGGCGGTGTGGGTGCCGTGCCCATCGGGGTCGGAGAGCGGGTTGGTGGTGCCAACGGCATCGGCGCTGGCGATCTTGCCAGCGAGATCGGGATCGCCGCCGTCCACGCCGGTGTCGACGGCACCGACGAGCGCGCCCTGACCGGTCGTCACGTTCCACGCCGCCGGGAAGTTCTCGCGTGCCAGCGCCCACTGCACCGGGGTGCCGGCGGGAACCCCGTTTGTGAAGCTGGTCTCGGGCGTGTTGACCGCCGGGTCGTTGGGCATGCGGCGCAGGTCGCGTTCCCATTCGATCGACACGCTGCGGACCGTGCGGTCGCGGCGCAGCTTTCGCAACGCCAACGGCCCGCCGCGCACGGTGGCGATGCCCATCGACGGCACCCCCCGCCCCGCCTTGGCCACGCCGGTCCGCGCCATCACCGCGCCGAGCGCCGCCGACGACCGTGCCGTGCCGTGGTGCTCGAAGGTGACCAGGTAGCGTCCGGTCGGGCGCGCGGCCTCCGCGCCGGTCGGCGCCAGGGCCGCGATCGCGCCGAGGCACGCGACGCCGATCAGCGTCCATCGACGCCGTCTGGATCTCATCGCCTCCACCGGGTCATTCCAGCAGGACCGGCGCGCACGGGTCGCACCTGCCCCCCTCAGGCGGGAGCCAGGTGCTCAGGCGCCAGCCGAAGCGCCAACTCGAGGGTGTCCTCGTCAAGCTCGGCCGGTTCGAGTTCGTACTTCGCGGCGTACTCGGCGGTGATCGCCGCGGCCACCTGCTCCCAGGTGGCGCCATCGACCTCCTGCGCCACGGCGCCCGTGGCCTCGGGGCGCCAGGGCAGCCCCAGAGCGGAGTAGACCGGCACCAGCACGTCGTTCACGCGCTCGGCGCCGTCCACCACCACAACGCCCCCGACGTGGGCGCCGCCGGACACCAGCCGCTGGCCGACCCCCATCAGCTTGCGCTGGCCGCGCGCGTTGACGCTGTCGGCGCCGGGGCAGTACTCACCCTGCACCTCGCCCACGCGGGCGTCGACGCCGAGCCGGGCAAGGGCGCGCGCCATCAGGGCCGAGGTCACGTCGAAGCGCGCCCCGACGCGCGACCGCGGATCGGAGTCGGCGACGGCGTGGGCGAACGAGATGGTCTGGCCGTGAAACACCGCCGCGCGACCGCCGGCCAGGCGCTCGATCGCCTCGAACCCCCCTGCGCGGGCGGCCGCCACGGCTGAGGGGTACCCAGCGGAGATCACGTCGCGCTTGCCGAAGGCGACGATGGCACCGGGCCGTGCGATGCGCAGCGTGTTGGGGATGTCGCCCGCAGCCACCCGCAGCATCAGCGCGCGTGAGATCGCGGTGTCGAGCGCAGGGTCATCGGGGAACGACTGTGTGATGTGGGCAAGCGATGCGGCGATCGCCAAAGTATGAATGACCTTATTCTCTACTGTGTTTAGGGATAAGCGGTTCCAAGCGACTTTGAGGAGAGATCGAATGAGCGTCACCGACGAGCTTCTGGCCAACAACGAGGCCTACGCCAGCGACTTCAACAAGGGCGACCTGCCCCTACCTCCCGGCAAGAAGGTCGCCGTGGTCGCCTGCATGGACGCCCGCCTGGTCCCGACCCGGGTGCTCGGCCTCGAAGAGGGCGATGCGCACGTGATCCGCAACGCGGGCGGTGTGATCACCGACGACGAGATCCGCTCGCTCGCGATCTCCCAGCGGCTGCTCGGCACCGAGGAGATCGTCCTGATCCACCACACCGACTGCGGGATGCTCACCTTCACCGACGAGGAGTTCCAGCAGCAGCTCGAGGAGTCCACGGGCGAGCGTCCGGGCTGGTCATCGGAGGCCTTCTCCGATCTCGAAGGCGACGTCAAGAAGGCCATCGGCCGGATCAAGGAGAGCCCCTTCATCCTGAAGAAGGATGCGATCCGCGGGTTCGTCTATGAGGTCGAGACCGGCAAGCTGCGCGAGGTCACCGCCTGAACCTCTGGGTTGGCCGCGGCGCCTCCGGGTGCCGCGGCCGGCTCGTAGGTGGCCTTGCCTGCCGCCTTGGCCGCCCCGAGCGCCCGGTCCGCGCAATCGAACATGTCCCCTTTGACCGCGACGGGGTCCGGGTAGGTCGCACAGCCGACGCTTCCCGAAAGCGTGAAGCCCGGCAGTGAAAGCGCCGCATCGGCGCGCTCGAGCGTCTCGAGCACGCGGTCGGCGAGGCGGTTCACGCCCTCGCGCGACGCGCCCGACGCCAGGATCACGAACTCGTCGCCGCCGAGGCGGGCGACCATGTCGTTGCCCCTCGCGGCCTCGCGCAGGGCCTCGGCGGCCGCGCACAGCACGCGATCACCCCCGCTGTGGCCGAACAGCGTGTTGGCCGACTTGAAGTCATCGAGGTCAACGAGGATCAGCCCGGTCTGGTCGGCTGGGCGCGTGCCTCCGGTCTCGCCAAGCTGCATCGCGGCCTCGAATGCACGGCGGTTGGCGACCCCGGTGAGCGGATCGATCAGGGCGAGCGCGTCGGCGCGCTCACGCAACCCGATCTGCAGAGACTTCGACGTGACGATCAGGCCGGCCAGGACCGCGTAGATGGGCAGGATGACCACGAGCTCGGCGCCGTATCCCATATCCAGTGCGGTGGATCCGTAGAGCAGCGGGGTGACCAACACGACGAAGCATGCGACGAGGTAGAAAGCGGCCTCCCTCGCCGGGTAGAAGTACGAGCAATAGAAGACGATGAACAGCAGGTAGAACCGCGCCGGTGAGGCCGCGCCGCCGGTGTCCGCCATCACGATCGCGGTGATCGGCAGCCCCATGAACGAGGAGAGGTGCGAGACGATCGGCGGCGCCGTTCGCCAAGGTACGATCGTCAGCCCTGCCACGCCCCAGATGAGCCCGGCGCTCACGCAGGCAAGCAGGACCGCGGGGTCCTGCACCTCGACCCCCGGCATGACCAGCAGGAGCGCTCCCGTCGATGCCGCGGTGAGGTAGAGGGCCGCGGCAAGGCGTCCTGCGAGAGGCCGCTCTTCGGCGACGTGCAGGCCTCGGATCCGCGCAGACGTTCCCACCCGAGTGTGACTATCGTCGCAACCGGTCAAAACCTTTACACGACGGCCCCTGGGTCAGTAACCGAGCGCGAACTTCGCGTCTTCGGACATCCGCTCCGGCGTCCATGAGGGGGTGAACACCAGCTTGGGGTGCACCGCGGTGATCCCCTCGAGGTCGCCGACGAACTCCTCCATCTGCTCGGACACCTGCGGCCCGATCGGGCAGCCCGGCGAGGTGAGGCTGAAAGTGATGAACGCCTCGGAGCCCTCCACGGCGATGTCATAGACCAGACCGAGCTCGACGAAGTCGAGCCCCAGTTCCGGATCGATCACGTTCTCGAGGGCTTCACGGACGTCGTCGACTGTGACTTCTTCGGGCATGCTCTAGAGGGTAGAGCCTGCGGGTCACGCCGTTATCCTCGGGGCCATGCCCGCTCTCGCGCTCCTGCTGGTGTTTCTCGTGATGCCGATCGCAGAGCTGTATGTGATCTACCTGGTAGGCGACGCCATCGGGATCTGGTGGACACTGGGCCTGCTGGCCGCGGACTCCATACTCGGAACCGTGCTGTTGCGCTCGCAGGGCCGGGCGGTGTGGCGCCGTTTCAGCGAGGCAATGGCCGTGGGGCGGATGCCCCACCGGGAGGTCCAGGACGGCGTGGCCGTGATCTTCGGCGGTGCCTTCTTGATCACCCCGGGCTTTCTGACCGACATCCTCGGCGTGGTGCTGCTGCTGCCGCCGACCCGCAGATTGGTCATCCGCTTCAGCGGCAGGTGGGTGACCCGTCTCATGGTGTCCCGGGTGGTCGTCCGCCGCCGCGGACGGCGGCCCGAGCCCGACGTCGAGGGCACAGCAAGCGAGTACCCGCCGGCCGAGCCTCCGCGCATCAAGCGGTGAGCGCTACCGCCCTCTCGATCGCCGTGTTCGACCCCGAACACGGCGTGAACGTGAGCGCCCGCTCGGGCGCAACGCTGATCTTCCGGGGCTCGGAGGCCGACGTCCGCGGCGACGGTCCCGAGGTCGAGACCACACGCAAGGGCTGGTCGGCCTCGCTCGGTGATGCGTTCTCGGTCAAGCTCGAACCGGTCGCCGATGCCGCCGAGCTGGGTGACATCACGGTGCACGTGTGCGCGGTGAGCGGGCAGATCGACGGCCAGAAGGCGCGCTGCCTCGGCACGGTCTCCGAGACCTCGGAACCACCCGCGTGGGACGAGCTCGACCTGATGCGCAGCGTCTCGATCGCGCTCGACCGCGACAACGCGTTCCTGGCCGTCGCCCGCAGGCCCCGGGGCGCGGCCGGCCACGACGCCGAGGAGATCGCGGCGTGGCTGCTGTCCGAGGGCACGGTCGTGGAGATGTCGGAGGCGCGCATCTCAACCGTCTACGACGGCGAGGGCCGCCAGCGCAGCGCCGGCCTCGAGCTATGGGTTCCGGGCGAGGACTACCCGCGGCGCGGATCGGGCAGCGTGGTGGCCGGCACGTCGCTCGCGCTCGACGAGGTCGACGTGCACGCTGCGGCATTCCGGTGGCGGCTCGACGATCTCGAGGGCGCCGGCTCCTATGAGCTGTGGCTGCGCCGGCAGGAGGAGGCAGCATGATCGCCGCGGTGATCAGCGACTTCGGCGGGGTGCTCACCACACCGCTTGGCAACGCGTTCACCGCCTGGTCGAGCGAATCGGGCGTGCCGCTCGAGGAGCTCGGCAAGGCGATGGCCGCCGCAACCGAGCGCCACGGCGAGCATCCGCTGTTCGTTATGGAGCGCGGCGAGATGACAGAGACCGAGTTCCTGTCGCGGCTCCAGACCGAGCTTGGCGATGCCCACGCCCTCGACGGGATGTTCGACGTCTGGTGGGGCCACCTCGAGCGCAACCCCGAGGCCATCGAGCTGATGGCTCGGTGCAAGGCGCGCGGCCTGCGGATGGGGATGCTCACCAACAACGTGCGCGAGTGGGAGCCGCGGTGGCGCCCGATGCTGCCCGAGCTGGACGAAATCTTCGACGTGGTCGTCGATTCCGCGTTCGTGGGCATGCGCAAGCCCGAGGCGGGCATATACGAGCTCACCGTGGAGCGTCTCGGCGGCGGTCTCAGCGCCGACCAGTGCCTGTTCATCGACGACATGGCAATCAACTGCGAGGCCGCCGAGGCGCTCGGGATGACGGCCATCGTGTTCGAGGACGCGGCGCAGGCACGCCGCGACGTCGAAGCGGCGCTGGCACAGCGCTAGCCGAGGAACAAGAAAGAGACGCGGCCATTGTGCTTGAGGAGCGCGCCTTCCCGAACCGAGGTCCGGGCGGCTGCGCGGCGGGCCTCACACCTCGGGGCCTCGCTCTTTGCACTTGGGTCCGCGTCTCTAAAATCAGGAAAGCACCGGCGCGCCGCCACGGCAAGAGCTCTACGACGAAGAACGCGCTCTTTGGACAACATCAGCCGGCGCGGGGACAGCCGGCGCCCCACAGCCCGGCGCCGGACCTTCGCGCCTGCCGCGCGAGGCGCGCGAACATGGGCGCATAGAGGTCGTTCGGCTTGATCGTCAGTTGCCGGGCGTAGCCGCGGGCGAGGAGCAGCGCGTTGAACGAGCGGCCGTCCCGCAGCCACACGTAGGCGAGCAGCCGCCCGTAGCGGTCGCGCTCCTCCCTACCGACGGTGTAGCGCACCGGCACGCCATCGAGCGTCTGCTTGGCGTAGGCCGACGCCTCCGGCCCAAAGCACTCGCGCCCGCCGAAGACCTCCGGCGTGTCCACGCCGATCAGCCGCACCTTGCCGGGGCCGGTGAGCACGACCGTGTCGCCATCGACGACCCGCTGCACCAACGCGCTGCGGGCGCCGTCGGGCAGCGCGGGCCCGTCGACGCCGCCCCCGTCGTCGCCGCTGGAGATCCGCCCGCTGACAAACCCCGCCACAACCACAACGGCGATCAGCACGACCAGGACGCGCTTGCGGCTCATCTAGGTGCTAGAGGGACACGGCGGCGAAACTAGGCAAAATCACGCAAGCCAGGTTGCGGGAACTGAGTTGACGCGCGGGGTGGCTGACAAGGAAGAGGAGCCGAAGCCTGCGAACGCAGGCGAGGCGACGATGACGCCGTCAGGCGCCGCGCGCGTCCCTCAGTTATCGCAACCCAGGCGGTCCCAGCAGTAGAGCTCGACGGCTTCAGCGGCCAGCTCGACCGTCCGCTCGTGGGACAGCCACGGCAGCACGGTGTCGAGGGCCTGCTCCTCACTGACCCCGGCCTCGAACGCGTCGTCTCCACGAAAGCCGGCGGCAATCCGCAGCGCTTCGCGCCGGTGCTCGCCGAGGTGGGCGAACGCTTTGAGGAGGAACTCCTTGTTGGCGATCGGCTGGCCGATCTCGAGCGATGCATGCCAGGCGGCGAGCATCGACAGGTCGTCGTCGTCGAGCACCTCGACGGCCTTGGCGTAGTGCACCTGGAGCTCGTCGTCGGGGATCTCGTCGACCCACGCCCGCACGACCTCACCGAGCAGCTGCCGGCGCGCCTCACGGCCGACGGCCTCGGCCATCACGCGGATCGCCTCCTGGGGCTCTATGAAGCACAGTGGCATGGCGTCACGGTAGGACTCACTTCAGACGGAACGCCCGGCGGCCTGAGGGGGATCGTCGGCCAGGGTGTGCTCCTCGGTCCAGCTGCACAGCGCGGGACGGCCGGGGCAGTCCGCGCACAGCGCCCGGTGCGGGGCGGCGGTGGGCTCAAACCGGGCCTGCCACACGCCGGCGGTGAGCTCGCGCAGGCGCTTCTGCAACTCGGGCATGTCCTGCGCCGTCCAGCGTGCCTCGACCGGCTGGTCGGGCCGCTCGAGGAAGACGTGGATCACCTCGACGGCCATCGCGCCGGAGTGAAGCGCCGCCAGGGCGTAGACGAGCTGCTGGGTCGCATAGGTGGCGGCCACCCGCTCGGCCGGGTCGTCACCGCCGAGGCGGTCGGTCTTGTAGTCGGCCACCAGCACCGAGTCGCCCTCGGCCGCGTGCACGTCCACGATGCCGTCCACGAGCAGGCTGCGCCCGCCGCCGGCGTCGAGGGTGAACGCGAACGGGAGCTCGGCGCGGACTGTGTCGGCGGCCGCGATGCGCGCACCGAGCTCCGAGGTGGTGAACGCCTCGATCAGGGCCCGGATGTCTGCGACGTCGTGGTCGCGCACCTCCTGCCCCATACC
The DNA here is from genome assembly GCA_038237685.1 of Solirubrobacterales bacterium. Taxonomy (GTDB): domain Bacteria; phylum Actinomycetota; class Thermoleophilia; order Solirubrobacterales; family Thermoleophilaceae; genus JAAYBF01. Next base: position 15,085 of record JBBRYL010000029.1, read on the forward strand.
GGTGAGCATGTCCGCGACCGCCGCGGCGTCCGGCACCGTCGGGGCGCGCATGTCCATCGACTCCAGCAGCCCGTGCACGGCCGACCCGCGGATCACGCCCGGCAGCTCGTCGGTGGCCGGCTGGGAGCGCCACCCCGCCTGGGCTGCAAACTCGTCGTCGGGCTTCGGCAGGCGCAGGGCGCGCTCCAGGTAGAAGCGGTACCCGCACCGGCGGTAGGCCTCGATCCCGGAGTAGCTGAGCCGGCTGACCGGCAGCGCGGCCGGTACGGGCACGGCCGCCAGCGCCGGGGCGGCCAGGGCCTCGAGCCCGGCCGGCGCCGGCTGGGGCGCGGTCGGCACGCGGTCGGCGGGGCCGAGCAGGTCGTCCACCTGCGCGGGCCGCAGCACCTGGGTGCGGATGGCCACCGGCCGGCCCTCCCACTCACCCGTGGCCTGGACTCGGGGGCCTGATCCCCCGAGGTCGGCCTCGAGGTTGCGCCAGACCCACCGCATCGGTTCGTCGAGCAGCCCGGGCTCACCCAGTTTCTCGAGGTCCGTGGCGCCGCTGAGGATGAGGTGGTGCTGGGCGCGCGTGGCGGCGACGTACATGATCCGGCGCTCCTCCTCCTCGTCCTCCTCTCTCTGTCGCTCGCGCATGCGCGTCAGGGCTTCGGTGTCCACGGTGCGACCGTCCATCGATGCGATTCGCAGGCCTACCTGGCCGTTCTCGGAGACCTGGAGCGCCGTGTCGTCCTCGCGGCCACGCTTGCCGAGGTCGGCCAGACACACCAGCGGGAACTCGAGGCCCTTGGCGCGGTGGATGGTCATCAACCGGACGGCGTCGAGGTCCTCGGCATCGAGCGCCGCCTGGCCCTCGCGCTCCTGCACCAGGTCGCGCTCGGCCACGAAGTCGATGAAGCCGCGCAGGTCGCGGCCCTCATCGGCCTCGTACTCGCGCGCCATCCGCATCAGCTTGCGCACGTTGGCCATGCGTCTGTCGCCGGCAGGCATGGCGAGCACGGCGCGGTCGTAGCCCGACCCGGTGACCGCCTGGTCGATCAGCGCCTCGAGCGCGATCCGAGGGGCAGCCTCGCGATCGGCGGTGAAGCGCCCCGCGAAGGCACCGAGCGCTTGGACGTCGGCCGTCGGCAGCGCCCGGACGTCGACCTCCCCCGCCCCCAACGCCCGAACCGTGCGCCAGAGATCGAAGCGGTTGTCGCGCGCGATGCCCGAGAGCACCACCAGGCCGTCGAGCGACACCCCGCCCAGTGGCGAGGCGAGCACCGAATAGAGCGCCAGCTCGTCGAGCGGGTTGGCCAGCGCCGCGAGGTAGGCGCGCAGGTCGGCCACCTGCTGCTGGCTCCAATAGCCGCGGCCGCCCAGTACGTAGGTGGGCACGCCGCGCTCCTCCAGCGCCCGCTCGTAGATTCCGATGCTGGTGGTGGCGCGCAGGAGGATTACCACCTCGCCGGCGCGGAACCGGCCATCTGTGATCAGCTCGTCGATCCGCTTGGCAAGCAGCCGCGCCTCGGCGGCGCGCCACGGCGTGACGTCGCGGCCGCGCATGGTGTCACCGAACGGCTCCTCGCCCGCCTCGATCTGAGGTGCGAAGTGCTCGTCCCAGCGGCCCTTGTGGAGGTCTGTGACCAGGAGCTCGACGCTTGGCTCGGGGATCGGCGCGGCCGGTCCGGGCGGGCGCAGCACCTCGAACTCCGGGCCCCAGAGACCCGCGAAGGCCAGGTCCACGGCATCGAGGACGGGGCCGTCGCTGCGGAAGTTGACCGTGATCCGCTCCTCGGCGCCGGCGGCCCTGGCCTCGTCGCGGTGGCGGCGGAATACGTCGACGTCGGCATGGCGGAACCGGTAGATCGACTGGCGCTCGTCGCCGACCCGGAACAGGTTGTCGCGCGCCAGCAGTCGAAGGATCTCGTTCTGCAACGGGTTGGTGTCCTGGAACTCGTCGACCATCACGTGGGCGAAGCGCTCGGCGTAGCCGGCGCGCACGCCTACGTCTGCCTCCAGGAGATCGCGCGCGAGCAGCTCCAGGTCGTCGAAGTCGAGCCCGGAGCGGTCACGCTTGAGCGCGGCGTAGTGGGTCCCGTAGTCGGCCACGAGTGCCCGCAGGAGCACGTGGTCGCGATAGGCGCGGTCGGCGGCGCTGAGCGCCGCATAGGCGGCCAGCGCGTCGCCGTAGGCCTCGCATGCCGTGCCCTTGAGCGCCTTGGCAGAGCCCTTGAGCTCGAGCTTCTTGAGGTCACCCGGCTCGGCGAGTGAGTCCGGTCCGGCTCCGGCGAGGATCTGGGCGCAGCGGCCGAGGCGGTCCCTCGCCGTGTTGACCTGGGTGCTGTCGGCGACGTCGATCTCGGCCTGCGCCGCCGCGATGGCCGCCTCCAGGATCGCGTGCTCGGCACCGCGCTGCGGGGCCGGAATCCCGGGGAGCCGCGGGTTCAGTTCCCCCCGGCTGCGCAGATGCCCGTATACGGTTCGCACCATCTCGGCGAGCTTGTCGGGCGTGTAGGAGGCCAGCAGCGCCAGCCGCTCGGGGTCCTCGCCGCCGGCCACGAAGTCGCGCAACGCGCGGTCGAAGGCGTCGATGGCCAGCCGCTCGGCCTCGAGCGCGTCGAGCACGGTGAACTCCGGGTCGAGGCCCGCGGCCAGGGCGTGGGTACGCAGCACGCGCGCGCAGAAGCCATGGATGGTGGAGATCCAGGCGCCCTCGGCCTCGCGCGCCCTGTCCGGGGCGTTGCGCTCCACGAACCGCTGCCGTACCCGGCTCGTGAGCTGGGCCGCGGCCTTCTCAGTGAAGGTGATGGCAAGGATCGAGTCCACCGCCACCCCGTCGGTGAGCACAGCCTCGGCGAACCGCTCCACCAGCACGGACGTCTTGCCCGTGCCGGCGCCGGCGGAAAGCAATATCGAGCCCTCGCGGCGCCCGATGGCTGTGAGCTGCTCCTTGGTGAAGGGAAGAGGACCCGCGCTCACTGCTCCACCCGGCAGATGCTCGGGTACGAACAGCCGCCCCGCCACGCGCAGGTGTCCGGGCACGACTCCAGGGCGCCGGAGCGCATCCGGCCAGCCACCTCGGCGATCGCCTCCCGCGCCCACTCGATGGTGTGGCCGAAGTCGGCCTCGGGATGCACGTCGTTGGCGAAGAACCCGGAACCGATCTGTGCGGCGAGCTCGGCCGAGACCATGCCGCGCGGGCGCCGCTCGGTGCCGCCGAGCGGCACGTAGACGCCGCCTGCGGCGCGCAGCCCGAGCACCCGCTCGATCACCAGCATGTACAGGGCGGCCTGGAACCGGCGCTCGCGCTCCCAGTCGGAGGCCTTGTACTTCTCCACCCTGCCGCTCTTGTAGTCGCGCACCAGGCCGTGGCCGTTCCAGGTGTCCACGCGGTCGATCACCCCGCGCACGCGCACGCCGCCGGCCACCTCGACCGCCGGATGCGGCGAGTCCTCGAAGCCGAACCGCAGCTCGAGGTGCTCGGGCTCGAACGTGCCGTCGGCGGTGGACTCGTAGCGCAGGTGGCGCAGCAGGTCGAACTCCAGCCGGCGTACCGCGGCGCGCACGCGCGTCTGGTTGGGCGAGAGCTTGAAGGCGCCGCGCTCCTGCTCGAGCGCCCCTATCAAGATGCGCTCGGCCACCGGCAGGTTGGATGAGGTCACGCGCCGGTCGCCCGTCTCCTCGCGCAATCGGCGGAACGTGAGCTCCAGCACGCGGTGGGCATAGCTGCCGCGCACCATCTGCTCGGGATCGGGCTCCAGCCGCTCGGGGTTCAGGACGTCCTCGACCAGCCACCGCACCGGACAGCCTGCGAACCGCTCGAGAGCACTGGCCGACAGGGCGTCCTTGGCCTGGATCCGCTCGATCGCGTCCGGCAGCTCGAGATCCTTCACCGCCCTGGCCGTACGGCGCTCCCCGTCCCGCGCCACGGCCCGCCCCCACTCCGAGTCGGTCGGCGCGTCCTCGAGGGCCCACGTGACGTCGGCGAGGGAGCGCTTGCGCTCCTGGTCCTCGAGGTCGGAGAACAGGGCGCGCGCCTCGTCCGCGAAGAACGAGGGGGATTCCGCGTCGCCGTCCTCGTCGCAGTAACGGGAGCTGAGCACAAGCGTGCGCTCGGCACGCGACGCCGCCACGTAGAAGAGGTACCGCTCGCGGTCCAGGCGATCCTCGCGCAGCGGTAGGCGGAGGCCGGTGGCGCGGTTGATCTCGCGCCGGTCGGCGTCGGGCAGGAACGCATCGGGGGAGGCGCCCTGCGGGAACTCGCCCTCCTGTAGGCCACACAGGAATACGGTGTCGAAGCGCCGGGCGCGCACGTCCAGCGGCGAGGCCACCTGCACGCGGTCGGGCTGCTCGGTCTCACCTACGGCCACCGGCAGCGCGGCGAGGATGTCGTGCAGCTCGCGCGGCTCGAGGCTGACCCCCGGGTCGGCCTGCACGACGCTGCGCAGCTCCGACAGCGCGCGCTCGGCGGCCACGAAACTGCGCGAGTCGTCGAGCTGGGAGCCGGCGAGCACGGGGGCCCGGCGGCGGTAGGGACCGGCGAACAGGGTGCGCAGGCGCCGCTGCAGTGCCTCCACCAGCGAGGCCGCTGGCTGCGGCGCGCCGAGCCGGTCGAGCTCATCGAGGGGCCAGCGGTTGTCCGTGCGTTCCCAGACGGAGCGGGCACCCGCGGCTGTGAGCTCGCCCTCGGTGCGCACGTCGGCCTCCAGCGCGTCGGCCAGTCGCGGCTCGCGCAACAGCCCCGGGGTGCGCAGGTAGGCGAGCAGGTCGTCGGCGCTGCCCTCCAGGCAGGCACAGCGCACCAGCGCGAGCAGCCCGCGGCCCAGGCCGGTATGGGCGAACGGCAGCGAGCGGTCGGCCGAGTACGGAATGCCGTAGGCGCCGAACACCTGCTCCAGCAGCGACGCGTAGCGCTGCGGGTCGCGCAGCACCACCGCCACCTGCCCGGGAGCCGTGCCCGCGCGCAGCAGCTTGAGCACCTCGGCGCCGCACAGCTCGAGCTCGGCGCGCTCGCCGCCGGCGGAGTGGATGCGCACCGCGCCGCCGCTCTTTACCGCGCGCCGCCGGGGCTGGAACAGGCCGCGCTCCAGCGCGTGCAGCGGGGTCCGCGACTTCGGCGCGTAGTGGTTGTCGAGCGCCTTCAGCTCGATCGTCTCGTCAGCCTCCTCGTGGAGCGCGTTGCGCAGGGCCGAGGTGGCCTTGAACGCCTCGTGGCCGGGCTCCCATGGCAGCGAGATCGTCACATCGCAGCTGCGCTTGAGCTCGAGCACGGTGTTCAGCTCCACGGGCGTGAGGTCGTCGAAGCCGTAGAAGAACACGGGCGTGGTGCCCCAAGCCGCACCGTCCTGGCGCAGGGCAGCGAGCGTGCGCGCCGCGAACAGGTCCTCGTCAACGAGCCCCGCAGTGTCCATCACCTCGCGGTAGCGGTGGTAGACGCGCGCCACCTCGTCGACATACGCGCGGCGCGGGCCCTCCCCCGCCCAGTCGCGCAGCGCGCGGGTGAGCCGCGGCGGCTCGATCAACGAGCGCTCGAGCTCCGAGGCGAACCGCACCAGGGCGCGCACGAACCCGGGCCGCTCGGCCGACTCGGCCATCAGCTCGAGCCTCGAGCGGCGCACTGCGTCCTGGGCCACGAGCAGCCGCTGAAGCTCCGATGCCCGCCGTGCCCGGTAGCCCACGCGGTCGGCGACGAGCGAGAACAGCGCGCTGGCATGCACCACCCGCACCCCGAACGTCGCGCCGGTCTCGGCCAGCTCGCGCCGGCTGTGCTCCACGTCGGGGAACGCGGGCACCACGAGCACCGGGTCCTCGCCCGCGCGCTCGCGCAGGGGCCCGAGCACATGACCGGCCTTGGCCGCGTTCGCGGGTCCGGTGACGAAGGTGAGGGTCACCGGACAGTTGTATCGATCGACCGGGTGGGCATCCTGCCCACCCGAAATCCCCTCGACCGGGTGGGCAGGATGCCCACCCGGTAAACGGCGGCCCGAAATCCATGATTGCCCACCGTGCCTCGGGCGCCGGCCAGCGGCTACTGGTTGGCCGGAACCGGCACTGCCTCGAGCACGCCGCTTCGCACCGCGGCCGCGACGGCCTCGGCATAGCGCTTGGCCGGCAGCATCGGCGGCGCCTCCTGCAGCTCCCAGCCGCGATTCGGCCGCAGCACCCAGCGGCCGACCCGCACGTCGCCGCCCTCCACTGCCTCGATGCGCAACTCCTCCTTGAAGTCTCCGCTGCGTCCTCGGCTGACGCCCGGCGACCCGCTGCGCTCATCGGGCGGCTCGGAACGGACGGCGTCGGCCAGCGCCTCGGCGTCGGTGGCCGCCAGAGCGACGCCGGCGCCATCGATCAGGTCCTTGAGCGCCTCGGCGGGTAGCACCGGCGCACGGCGGCGCAGCTCGGAGCCGGACCACTCGGCCAGGCGCACGCCGCCGGGCACACGCTCGAGTCGCACGACGTAGCGCCGGCCCTCCGAGTCCTCGTAGCCGGGCGACGCCGCGTGCGGGCCAGTGAACGCCGGCTTCTCGCGCGGCTTTGACTGTTTGGAGCGACCGCCCGGAGAACGCGATGTGCGGCGGGACGGGCCCCTTGAGTCGAGCACGGTGCCCTTCGAGCAGATCGAGCAGTCCGAGACGAAGCGGTTGTGGCGACAGAAGAGCGACAAGGCTGCCACCAACATTAGCCCCCGCTGGGCGGGAGGACGAAGGCGGACCGGAGGTCCGTCGAGCACCGCACCGACAGTCTTCGTCAGGATGACGGCGTGTCCACGGCGATCATCTCCGACCTGCACCTCGGCGTCAGCTCCGACGCAGATGTCGCGCGGCGCCCCGAGGCGCTGCAGCGCTTGTGCGACGCGCTGGCGCGTGCGGATCGCGTCGTGGCGCTCGGCGACCTGCTCGAGCTGCGCGAGCGGCGAGCACACGACGTGCTCGAGATCGTCGCGCCGGTGCTCCGGGCCATCGGGGAGGCCACCGCAGGCCACGAGCTGGTCGTGGTGGCGGGCAATCACGACTACGAGCTGGTGGCCCCCGCGCTGGAGCGCGCTCGGCTCGAGGGGCGCGCCGAGCTGCAGCTCGAGGGAACCTACCCCGTCAAAGATGGTGACCTCGCGGCCCAGGTCGGCGCGCTGATGCCAGACACGGAGCTGACGCTTGCCTACCCGGGCGTCCGGGTGCGCGACGACGTATGGGCCACCCACGGCCACTATGCCGACCTTAATCTCACTGTGCCCCGCGTGGAGTCGATATTCGCCCATGCGGTGGGGCGTCTGGTGGGCGGCAGCGGCCCCGCGCGGCCCGTCGACGCCTACGAGGCCGCCCTTGCCCCCGTCTACATGTTCTCGCATGCCCTCGCCCAGAGCGCTCGCACGAGCAGCTCCGCGCGCAGCGGCAATACCTCGCGCGACGTATGGGTCAGGGCCACCGGCAGCGGTGCGAGTGGCCTGGTGCTGGGCAGGGTGGCCATCCCGATCGCCGTCAGCGCGCTGAACCGGCTTGGCCTCGGCCCCTTCCGGCCCGACATCAGCGCGCTCGAGCTTCGCCGCGGCGGCCTGCGCGCGATGGCGCGCGTGGTGGCGGACCTCGACATCGAAGCCGACCACGTGCTCTTCGGCCACACCCATCGCGCCGGCCCGTTGCCGGGGGAGATCGAAGGCTGGTGGCCACCCGCTGGGGTGCGACTTCACAACACCGGCAACTGGATCCTGGAGCGGGCATTCGGAGCCGACTCGGGTCCCGAGAACCCCTACTGGCCAGGGCGCGTCACCTGGGTCGACGACGAGGGACCGCCGCGGTTCGAAAACGTGCTGGAGGGGCTGGAGCTCTAGGTCCTCAGGCGATGGCAGACCCCCTCGACGAGCTCTACCTCGGTGACTTCGCCGGCTTCGTCGGCCGCCGCAACGCGCTGGCCAAGCGCCTGCGGGCCGAGGGCGACGAGCATGGCGCCACTCGAAGCCCCGCGCACGCAAGCCCAAGCAGGCCGACGGCGCCGACCGCCGCCGGCGCGAGGAGCTGAAGGCCGCCGGGGCGAGCTGCAGAGACCGCCACCGCCCGGGCACGTGCCGAGAAATTGCGTGCGCACTCAGACGCCTAGGCTCGGGTCATGGACACGATCGACCTCAGCGACAGGACCGTGCTGATCACGGGCGCAACGGACGGCCTGGGCCGGGGGGTCGCGCTCGAGCTCGCGCGTCAGGGCGCCCGCGTGCTGCTGCACGGCCGCGATGCCGAGCGCCTGCGGGACACAGAGCGTGCAGTGGGCGAGGCTGCGACGGGCGCCGCGCCCCGCACCTACCTGGCCGACTTCGCCTCGCTCGCCGCGGTCGAGGGCATGGCCGAGGAGATCGTGGCGGCGCAGCCGCGAATCGACGTGCTGATCAGCAACGCCGGCATCGGCATGGACATCCCCGGCGGCGGGGAGCGGATGGAGAGCGCCGACGGCCATGAGCTGCGCTTCGCCGTCAACTACCTGGCTGGCTGGGCGCTCACCCGGCGGTTGCTGCCGACACTCGACGCCTCGCGTCCCGCGCGGATCGTGAACGTGTCCTCCGCCGGACAGGCGGCCATCGACTTCGACGACGTGATGCTCGACCGCGACTACAGCGGGGTGCGCGCCTACTGCCAGAGCAAGCTCGCCCAAATCCTGTCCACGCGCACGCTGGCCGAGGAGCTGGACGGCCGGGGCGTGACCGTCACGTGCCTGCACCCGGCCACCTACATGCCCACCAAGATCGTGCCGTCGCCGATCAGCTCGCTCGAGGAGGGCGTGGACGCGACACTTCGTCTGGCCGTCGATCCCGCGCTCGAGGGCGTGAGCGGCGTGTACTTCAACGGCACGAACGAGGCCCGGCCCAATCCCCAGGCCGACGACCCGGAGGCGCGGCGGCGCCTCGAGGAGCTCTCGCGGGAGCTGGCGGGCTAGCTCGCCGCAGCGGCCGTGGGCTGCTCGGCGGTCTTCACGTCGCCGTCGGCGGCCGTCTGTTCCTCGCCCGGCTCGGCACGCGGGCGATCGGCCCATTCCTCGTCGAACTCAACCTTCCAGCGGCCCGGGTGCTCCTCGCCGCGCGGCTCGATCCGCAGCTTGGCGCGGAACGAGCGGCCCGAGCGCCCGCGGAAGCCCGTGACCTGCTTCTCGGTACGGCCGATGGGAGGCTCGTCGCCACGCTCGAGTGACTCCTTGAGCTTTGCCATCAGCTCCTTGGCCACGGCGACTGGGATGTTCTTGTTGGCCTTCTTCTTCCAGATCACGAAACCGCAGCCGGGGTCCTCCTTGGTCCAGCAGGAGTAGCCCTTGCGGTTTTCGTGTACCTCGCGCCCGCACACCGGGCACGGGCCGAGCTTGGCGCGCTCGATCTGGACGCCCTTGAGCTTGTCCAGCTCGACGACCGTCTCCTCGATGAACTTGCCGATGTCCTTCATGAACGCCGGACGGGAGTCCTCGCCGCGCTCGATCAGCGCGAGGCGGCGCTCCCAGTCGCCTGTCAGCTCAGGCGAGGTGAGCGGATGCGAGCCGAGCAGGCGGATGACCTGTATGCCCTTCTCGGTGGCGATCAGCGCGCGGCCGTCGCGCTCGATGTATTCGCGCCCGAGCAGCAGCTCGATGGTGGCGGCGCGCGTGGCCGGGGTGCCGATGCCCGAGTCCTTCATCGCGTCGCGCAGCTCGGCGTCGTCGATCTCCTTGCCGGCGCCCTCCATGGCCGAGAGCAGCGAGGCCTCGGTGAAGCGCCGCGGCGGCTGGGTCTCCTTGCGCAGCGACTCGACCTCGCGTGGCTCTGAGTCCTCGCCCTGGTCGAGCTTGGGCAGGTTCTGGTTGCCGCCGGAGTCCTCGTCGGTCGCGCCCTGGGGATCGACCTCCTCGCCATAGACCGAGCGCCAGCCTGCTTCGACGAGCACGCGGCCGCTGGTGCGGAAGACGTGCTCTGCCACGGTCGTCTCGACCCTGGTGCGCTCGAACTTGGCGTCGGGGTGGAAGATCGCGAGGAAGCGCTTGGTCACCAGGTCGTAGACCTTCAGCTCGTCGGCGCCCATCTTCGACAGGTTGTGCTGGTTGTCGGAGCGCGTTGGGATGATCGCGTGGTGGTCCTCGACCTTCTCGTCGTTGATCACCTTGTGCAGCGGCAGCTTGTCAAGCGCCTGCACGTACTCCGACGCCTTGCGGTACTGGCCGTTCTCTCCGACGATGCCGGCGATCGGCTTGATCTCGTCGACCATGTCGCTGGTCAGAAAGCGCGAGTTGGTACGCGGGTAGGTGAGCGCCTTGTGCTCCTCGTACAGCTTCTGGGCCGCCGAGAGCGTGCGCCTGGCCGAGAAGCCGTGCAGGGTGTTGGCGTGGCGCTGGAGCGAGGTCAGGTCGTAGAGCTGGTTGGCCTTCTCCGTCTCCTCCTTCTTCTCCAGCTTGGTGATCGTGCCGGTCTGGCCCTTGCAGTCGGCCACGATCGCGGCCGCCTCTTCCTCCTTGATCCGCTTGCCGCCCATGTAGCGACCGGCATAGAGGCGCTCGCCGGAGGCGGCGAACTTGGCCTCGACCAGCCAGTAGGGCTCGGGCTTGAACGCGCGGATCTCCTCCTCGCGGCGAGCCACGAGGGCCAGCGTCGGCGTCTGCACGCGGCCGAGCGACACGGCGCCGTCGAATGCGGCGCGCAGCCGGATCGAGGCAGCGCGGGTGGCGTTCATTCCCACGATCCAGTCAGCCTCCGAGCGCGAGCGCGCCGCGTTCTCCAGGGGCTCCATCTCAGAGCCCGGGCGTAGCTTGGTGAACGCGTCGGCGATCGCCTTCTTGGTCATCGACGACAGCCACAGCCGCTTGACGGGCTTCTGGTCCTTGGCCGTCTCGTAGACGTAGGCAAAGATCAATTCGCCCTCGCGCCCGGCGTCGCAGGCGTTGATGACCTCGTGCACGTCCTCGCGCGACATCTGCTTGTGGATCGCGTTGAGCTGCTTCTTGGCGCGGTCGTCGTTTGGCTGGAGCTTGAACTTGTCCGGCACGATCGGCAGGTCGGCGTAGCGCCACTTCTTCAGCTTGGGGTCGTACGCGTCGGGCTCGGCCAGGCCGACCAGGTGCCCGACGGCCCACGTGACCACGTAGTCCTCGCCCTCGATGCTGGTCTTGTCCTTGCTCTGCTTAGAGGTTCCAGGCAGCACCGCCGCGAGATCGCGGGCGACTGAGGGCTTCTCGGCTACGACGAGGGTCTTGGACATCAGTTACTCACCTTAGGCATGACGGGGGGGACGATGGTAGGCCGTCTGCCAAGCGGCCACACCAGCCAGAGCGCTCAGTAGCCGCCGTTGCCTGGGGAGCCCGCGTCGGGCGCGGTCCGCGAGGCCGTCGGACAACGCTGGCGGCCGTTCTTGAACGGCAGCCGCACGACCACGGTGGAGGAGTTGTTGGACTCGTTCGACTCGTAGATGCCGTTGCGCGGGTCGGCGGTCTCTACGTAGGCGAAGCAGCCGCGCAAGCCGGTCACGTCGATCCACTGCTCCGGATAGGTGGGCGGGTAGACGTCGGACCATCCCACCGAGGTGCCGAGCTTGACCTTGCGCGTCCGGGCGCTCATGTTGCAGGCGGGGTACACGAACTTGCGCGGCGAATGGGCCCTCCCCGGCCGCGAGTGCACCAGGTCGCGCAGGCAGTAGCTGACCTTGGGGCCGCGCCTGACCTTTGAGATGCGCCTGCCGGCGGAGTCCAGGCGGTACAGGTCGAAGGCGGCGGCGTGAAGGAACTTCCAGTAGTGGCCGCGGGCGGGCACGTACTTGAAGAACAGATGCGCACCGGTGGCAACCCCGACGCGCTTGGCGCCCCCCGGGCGGTAGATGCGCTGGCGGGCGTTCATCGAGGTGGGACCCGAGCGCACGCCGAACAGCTCGGCCGGCCCGGTGCCGACGTTGTCGATCGAGTTGCCTGCGCGCAGCACCAGGTGGCCGGGGCGGGTGAGCGGATCGAGCTTGAAGCCGAACGGCCGCTTCATCACCAGGTCGGGACAGCGCAGGTGCTTGCGCTGTGAGGCGTCGAGGCAGGGATTGGGGGGCCTCGCCGCCGAGGCGGCTGGCGCCGCCATCGCGGGGAGTGTCAGCGCCGCAGCTACGGCGAGCAGAACGGGGCGGAAGGACGGGCGCACCGTGTCATTCATAGCGACTCGGCTCACCGGGAACAGGGCCCCGTGTCCACCGCCGAGCGGCTGTCGGCCAGCGCGCCGCGCACCACCGAGTCCGGCACCCCGAAGCCGCTGCCGCTGCCCGACCGGCGCGCGGCGGCGAAGACCGTGGCCACCACCCGACCCCGGGCGTCGACCATCGGGCCGCCCGAATTGCCCGAGCGCACGAGCCCACGCAGCGCCGTGATCGGCCGCTTGATCGGCCCGCGCCCATAGGCATCATGGGTGAGCACCGTGCTCGTGCGGCCCAGCCGGGCCGGCTCGATGTCGTAGGGACCGTTCTCGGGATAGCCGAGCACTGCTGCGTTTGTTCCGACCTTGGCGCCCTCGTCCAGTCCCAGCTTGGGGAGGCCTGAGACTCCCGGCACCCGGAGAACGGCCAGGTCGTTGCGGGTATCGAAGTGGACGGCCCGGGCGTCGAGGCGGTCGCCTTTCCCGCCGACCTGCACCGAGGTGTCGTCCTGGCCCGCCACCACGTGGGCGTTGGTGACCACCAGGCCGTCGCCGGCCACCCACCCGGACCCCTGCACGCCGAGGCCACACGCGGTGCCCAGGACGCGGACCACGCTGCGCGATGCCGCCCTGACCTGCGGATCTCGCGCAATCGCCGAGTTGGGCGCGCGTACCCCCGGACCGGGGCCGTCGATCGAGGGGAACGGGTCGAAGCGGGCCAGCGCCTGAAGCAGCGGTCCCGAAGGGGGCAGGGCCGAGTTGAGCCGGGACAGGATCGCCGACTCCTGGATCGGCTGGCGTAGGTCGGCCGCACCCGGGGTCTGCAGCGCCACCGCGCCGCCCACCCACGCAAGCGCCAGGCCGAGCGCCGCCACGAGACCGGCGCCGCCGAGTCCGTCCGCCACGCCGAGCGTTTCCCCGAGGCGGCCGCGCAGCCGAAAGCCCAGCAGCTCGAGACCGGAGGCGAGTACGCCACCAACCAGCAGCGCGCCCACCAGCGCCACAAGCGGCGCATAGGGTGACCGCGAGCCTTCTTCGAGCAGCTTCGGGGCCACGCGCGAGCCGAGCACGGCCCCGGCAGAGAACCCCGCCAGGGTCAGGGCGCCGACGATCAGGCCCTGCATATAGCCCCAGACGGCCATCAGCAGGGTGAAGCCCAGTATTCCCCAGTCCAGTGCCGTCACGGAGACGTCACGTTAGCCTGAAAGGGGTTGGCCTCAGAGACTTCGCACGAGCGCCGTCGGCGCCTGACCCACCGCGCCCTGCCGGTGCTCGCGCTCGTGGCCCTCGGGGCCCTGGGAATCGGGCTCGCGATGGGCTCCGGGCGCGACTCCGGCGCCGAGCGCGTCGGCAGGTCATTTGCGACGGCGTGGCAGCGCTCGGACTACCGCCGGATGCACTCGCTGCTCACCGCCGCCGCGCAGAAGCGCTACCCGCTCGCCGTGTTTCGCCGCGCCTACGAGCAGGCGGCCGCCACGGCCACCGCCACCGCCGTCCTGCCGGGCAAGGTAAGGGGCGCGGGCTCGGGTGCGGTGCGCATTCCCGTCGTCGTGCGCACCACGGTGTTCGGCAACGTCCGCGCGACGCTGAAGCTGCCGGTGGCCGGCGGGGCCGTCGACTGGAGCCCCGAGCTGGCCTTCCCGGGCGTCGTCCGGGGCGAGCAGCTGGTGCGCAAGTCCGACGCGCCCCCCCGCGGCACGATCGTGTCGGTGGACAACAAGGTCCTCGCCCAGGGTCCCGCCGCGGCCCGGACCTCGCCGCTCGGCGGGCTCGCGTCATCCATCGCCGGCACGCTCGAACCCGGCCAGGACGCCGCGTCACGCATGGCCATCTATGCGCGCGGCTTCGCGCCCGGCACCCCTGTGGGCAAGACCGGTCTGGAGCGCGCGCTCCAGGGCGAGGTGCAGGGGCGTCCCGGTGGCACGCTGCTCGCGGGGCGGCGTGTGGTGGCGCGCGCCCGGCCCCGGCCGGCGGGCCGCGTTCGCTCGACCATCGACACCCGGCTCCAGCAGTCTGCGGTCACGGCGCTCGGGGGCCAGCTCGGAGGTGTCGCGGCGCTCGACCCGCGCACCGGTTCGGTCAGGGCGCTGGCGGGCATCGCCTTCTCGGCCCCCCAGCCCCCGGGCTCGACTTTCAAGATCGTGACCGCCACGGCCGCGCTGGATGCCGGCCTGGTCAAGCCGACCGACAAGTTCTCCGTGGAGACCAAGGCTGTGATCGACGGCGTGGACCTCGAGAACGCCAACGGTGAATCGTGCGGCGGCACATTCGCCGAGAGCTTCGCCCACTCGTGCAACTCCGTCTTTGCGCCGCTCGGGATCAAGGTCGGCCCCAAGCGCCTGGTGGCCACGGCGGAGAAGTTCGGGTGGAACGAGAACCCTGGTCTGCCCGGCGCCCAGCCCAGCACGCTGCCCGCGGCGGGCGGCATCAAGTCGCCACTGGAGATCGGCTCGGCCTCCATCGGCCAGTTCACGGTGCTGGCGACGCCGCTGCAGATGGCCTCGGTCGCCCAGACGATCGCCAATGGCGGGGTCCGCCTGCGGCCCACGCTCGCGACGCGAGACCGCAAGATGCCAGTGCGGGTGACGTCACCGAAGGTCGCGGGCATCGTCGAGAACCTCATGCTCGGCGTGGTCCGCTACGGAACCGGCACGGCGGCCCAGATCCCGGGCGTCAAGGTGGCGGGAAAGACCGGCACGGCCGAGCTCGGCGACACGCGCGGCCAAGACGCTCCCGGCGCCGGGGGCGATCCGTCAAACACCGACGCCTGGTTCACCTCCTACGCCCCGGCCGACAGCCCGCGCATCGTGGTCGCGGTGCTGCTGGTGCGAAACGGCTCGGGCGGGGCCACGGCCGCCCCGGTGGCCAGGCAGGTGTTGGGAACCGCGCTGGGAAAGTGAACCCCTCCGCCATCACGGGCCTGCTGGCCGCGGCGGGTTGCGTGGCCGCCGACGCCGAGGCCGAGGAGCTCATCGCCGCCTCCGCCGGCGATCCGGATGCGCTTGGGGACCTGGTGAGGCGCCGCTGCCGGGGCGAGCCGGTCGCGTGGCTCACCGGCGCGACCGCGTTCTGCGGGATCAGCGTGTCCGTAGCCCCCGGCGTCTACGTCCCCCGCTGGCAGACCGAGCCGCTGGCGCGTCGCGCCGCCGCGTTGCTACCGGACGGCGGGATCGCCGTCGACCTGTGCACGGGCTCGGGGGCGATCGCCGCGACGCTGGCCGCGGCCGTCCCCACGGCGCGCGTCGTGGCCTCAGAGCTCGACCCCCGCGCCGTCGCCTGCGCCCGCGCCAACGGCGTCGAGGTGTTCGAGGGTCACCTGGACGACCCGCTACCCCGCGCGCTTCAGGGCCACGTCGACGTGCTGACGTCCGTCGTGCCGTACGTGCCCACTGGAGCGTTGCATCTGCTGCCACGCGACGTACAGGCCTACGAGCCGCGGCTCGCGCTCGATGGCGGCCCCGACGGCTTGGACCTCCTCACGGAGCTTGCGCGGCGAAGCATTCGCTGGCTGGGTGGCGGTGGATGGGTGCTGCTCGAGCTCGGCGGCGACCAGGCCGAGCAGCTTCGCTGGTTGCTTTCAGACCTCGACTACGAGCGGATCGAGGTCATGGCCGACGAGGACGGCGACCCGCGCGCGATCTGCGCGCAACGCCCGGGCTGGCGGTCCTCCTAGAGATCGAGGTCGATGATCTTGCTCTGCGGCGTCTTGTTGGCCACGCCGGGCGGGTTGATGATGAGCTGCAGCGGCCGGTTCTCGGTGTTTGTCAGCGGGAACTCGAACAGCAACATCGCGCCCGCCGTCGGCCCCAGCTGCGCCACGCTGCCCGACTGCGGGATGCAGTGGTTCTTGGTCAGCGGCCGCGGGTTGTAGGCGAACGAGTTGGTCTTGGGCAGCGTCCGTGGCAGGTACGTGTTGCCCTGGTTGTCCTCGACCACGAAGTTGTCGCTGGCCTGGGCACGCTTGCCGACGCCACACGCCTGGAGGAAGACCCCATACAGCACCATGCCGGGCGGGGCGGGCGGACCCGGGTAGTAGGCCTTGTCCGGCGGGATCTTCAGGTTGAGCTCGCGGGTGATGAAGACGTTGTAGCTGACGCCCGCCACCTCGACCGC
>JBBRYL010000030.1:0-30668 GCA_038237685.1 Solirubrobacterales bacterium
CATGGTGGCCGCCCACGGCTGGGACTGCGCGGGCGCGCAGGCCGCGGGGTTGCGGACGGCCTGGATCGCGCGCGGAGAGCACGTACTACCCGCGAGCGTGGCGGAACCGGACATGGAGGTGGCCGATCTGGCCGGGCTCGCTGAGGCGGTTCTGCTGGGCATCACGTAGCGGCCGCTGAGCCGCCCCCGCGTTCGAGGCTGCAACGGCAAGCCGAAGTGCAGTGCGCAGCCCGGCGGCGTCACCGCCTTCGATCACGAGTCAGCTGTCGGTTAACTCGACGCCCGTCGAGAAGGCTATGTGGTCCTTGATACGACGCGCGAAGGGGGACGGGTGGCGGTAGGTCCAGGCTGCCGACTTGGCGCTGGCCCCGCCCACGGTCACTGTGTAGTACGAGGCGATCCCCTTCCAGGGACAGAGGGTCTTCAGCCTCGACCGATCAAGGTGCTCTGAAAACACGTCGTCAGGAGGGAAGTAGTGGTTTCCCTCCACCAGGACCGTGTCCTCGCTCTGGGCGATCGTCTCGCCGTTGAAGATGGCCCTCAACTGTGGCTCTGGAGTTTGGGTTTCACTGACCTGTAGGACCCCGCTGGGCCGAGAAGGGTTCGGGACGCGTCGCCCGGCCTGGGATCTCGGTTGAAAGACGAGGCACGATGAATCGTGCGGACCGCGCGCGGGTCAAATCACCGAATGTCTTCGGAGCACAGCCCAGCGCCCGGACCAGCCAGCCCGACCCGTACGCCCGCCAATCGCGTGATCCAGGGCGCTCTGCTGGGTGGTGGAGCGCTGGTCCTGGCGTTGACCGCCGGAGCCGACCGCCTGCCGTTCTACTGGACGCCGCTGATCCTGGGCTTGTTCTACCTTGGGGCGGCGATCGTCGACGGTCCGCGTGGGGGGTACTGGGCGACCGCGCTGGGGTTGACCGGGTGGGGCCTGGCTGTGGTCTATATCGGCGAAGTGCGTCCCCCCGACATCGATCCCGCGGGCGCGTATCTGGTGGGCGCGGGGTTGGCCGGCGTCGCCGCCGCGCTGTTGAGCGGCCGCGGCTTCGTGATCAGCCCAGTCGGGCTGGCCGCCACCATCGCGGCCGGCGGGCTCGTCCTGGCGCTGACGCCGCGCGCAGCGGGCACGCTGGACGACGCCACCACGTATGCGATCGCGCTCGGGGTCATCGGCGTGCTGAACATGGCCGGCGGCGCCTATCAGGTGGTGCGCGCCAAGACGGGGGCAGCCGCGTGACCGGGTCGCCATCATACGTGCGGCGATGCCTGTGGAGATCGACGAAGAGACGCTGGTCGAGCGCGCCCGGCGGGGTGACGCCGCGGCGTTCGAGGAGCTCGTCCATCGCTACGCGGATCGGCTCCACGCGGTGGTGCTGAGGCTGGTGAGCAGCGACCAGGAGGCACAGGAGGCGACCCAGGAGACCTTCTTGCGGGCGTGGCGTGGGATCGGCAGGTTCGAGGGGGAGTCGCAGTTCTTCACGTGGCTGTACCGGATCGGGGTGAACGAGGCCAACCGCCGCCTCAAGCGCGGCGGTGTGAGCGCCACCGACCGATCGCTGGACGACCTGACCTGCGAACCGAGAGATCTCCGCCCGGGCCCGGCAGGCCAGAGCGAGGCGCACGACCTCCGAGACGCGCTCGAGGTTGCCGTTCGCGCACTACCCCCCGGATATCGCGCGCCGCTGGTGCTGCGCGACATCGAGGGCCTCTCCACCGATCAGGCCGCGGCCATCATGGACCTGCACCCGGCCGCATTCAAGAGTCGCCTGCACCGAGCGCGGATGACCGTCCGTGGCGCGGTCGAGGCCTACCTGTGACCGACATGTGGCAGATGCTCGGTCATCCCCTCCGGCACTGGCGCGATCACCGGTTCACGATCGCCAACTCGTCAGCGTACCTCGACGGCGAGCTCGTGGCCGCCGAGCACCGGCGCGTTCACGCCCACACTCACGCCTGCCCGAAGTGCCGGTACCTGCTCGCATCGCTGCGCCAGACGCTGATCGGCCTGGGGGGCCTGCGCCGCGCGGCCCCGGAGAGCGTGGTGCCCGACGTCCTGGAGACCCTCCGCGCTGCCGACAGCTAGCGGCATGCGTGCGGCGGCCGGCTCAGCCCTGAGCGCCGTCGGCTGTTGTGACAAGCCGGCACACGTGGTCGGCGATCTCCTCGGGTGCGTCCTCCTGCACGAAGTGCTTGCCATCCAGCGCTGTCACGGCGTCCACCCCGAGCGCCTGGCGGACGTGCTCGGCGTAGGGGTCGAGCTTGAGCGCCGGGTCCTGGTCCCCCCACAGCACCTGGGCGGGAAACGCGCGGGCGGCGAGCGCCTTCAGGATCCTGGTCTCGAACGCCTCGGTGCGCTCGAAGCCGCGCATGATGCGCAAGAACGCCGCACCCCCGTCGCTGCCCTTGAGCAGCGGCACGTATGCGCGCAGCTCCGCGGGCGGCACCGCCGTCGCCACCCCCTGCAGGCGCATCAGCCGTTCGAATGCGATCGGGTGCAGCGTACGCAGGTACAGCTCACCGATCCCGCGTCGCGCGAACGGCTCCATCGACCACGGGCGCTTGAAGGAGGCCACGCGGACCACCGTGTTGAGCGCCGTCAGCGACGCCACGCGATCGGGCATGCGCGCCACCACCTCGAATCCGACCGGCCCGCCGATGTCGTGCACGACAAGGTGGAAGCGGTCCAGTTCGAGCGCGTCGATGGCGGCCACGGTCCACGCCGCCAGCCCGGACCAGGAGTAGTCGAACGCCTTCGGCCGATCCGCGAGCCCGAGCCCGGGGAGGTCGAAGGCCACGCCGCGCTGGCCTCCCGCCGCCAGCTCGGGCAGCACCTTGCGGTACAAGAAGGCCGACGATGGAACGCCGTGCAGGCACACCACGGGGCTGCCCGTGCCCTCGGTCCAGACGGTGGTGTCCGCGCCAGGGACCTCGAGCCGGGACCCGCGGGCGGCCCACGCCGCGATGATGTCCCTTTCCGCGGCCGAGATGTGGCGATCGTAGCGTGAGGTCCGATGCGGGCAACGCGCCCGCCACCTGGGACGGGCTCGCCGCGCGCTACGGCGCCCAGGAGTCCCTGGAGGCGCGGGCCGTCGCGGCGTCGCTTTCTCTGGCCGACCCGGGGCCGGCCGACCGGCTGGTCGATCTGGGCACGGGCACCGGCGTCGTGCTGCGAGCCCTGGCCGGCCGTCCGGTTCGACCGCTGACCGCCGTGGGCGTGGACCGCTCCCCGGGCATGCTGGCACGGGTCGGATCGCTGCCCGCCGGCTGGCGCACGGTGCAGGCGGACGCAACCTGCGTGCCCCTGGGCGACGGGGCCGCCGACGTGGTCACGTGCGCCTATCTTCTGCACCTGCTGGAACCGGCGGACCGCGCCAGCGTGTTGTGCGAGGCCGCCCGCCTGCTTGCCCCGGCTCCGGACTCCCGGCTCGTGGTCACGACCGTCTGGGCGGAGCCGGCGACTCCAGGAGGCGCTGCGGTGAACGCCACCCTGCGCGCGCTGGCCTGGTCCAGGCCGCGCGCCTGGGGCGGCCTGCGGCCGTTGGACCCGACCCCGGAGCTGGCCGCGGCCGGCTTTACGCCCACGCACAAGGTGGTGTTGCCGCGCGGCGGCTATCCGTCGCTGGTGATCCGCGCCAGACCGTCGACCAGCCGTCCAGCTCCCACGTCCGAGCGCTAAACCCTGCCGCCGCTCCGGGCGATGGGGTGGACATGGGTAGGTTCATGCTGCGCTGGTGGGTGCCGTTCGTCGCCACCGTCGGGACGGCCTTGGTGGTTCTGTCGCTCGGCCCCGCACGCGACGACATCTGGGATCATCCGGACTTTGCGTTCGCGTCGGTACTGGTGCTGACCGCAGCGTGTGCCATCGGCGCGGGCCTGGTGTTCGCGCTCGGCCTGGCCCGGCGGCTGCCGGAGGTCGCGCTCCTGGGAGCCGTGCTCTGGGTGGTCTCGCTGTTGCCGCTGACCCACGGCCTGTTGCTTCCGGGCCATCTGTACGGCCCGAACGCGGGCACGACCGTGGCGTTCATGTGGGCGGTTCCCACCACACTGGTGGCCGGCCTGCCGTTGCTGCTCGATGGCACCGCCCCGGGGCGCTGGCTGGCGGCCAGGTGGCGCGCCTGGGCATGGGGCACGGCGGCGTTGGCCACGCTCGGCGCGGTGGCACTCCTGATCTGGCCGGACCTCGTCCCGGCGCCCACGGGAGTGGCAACCAAGGCGATCGTTGCCGTAAGCCTGGCCGGAACCGGCATGCTCTCGCTGCGCCACCTACATCTGTTCGCGATCGGCCGACGGGCCGGGTCGCTGCTGGCCTCGCTGGGCTTCATCGCCCCAGGCCTCGCCACCATCGCCTTCTTGGGCGCGGAGCCGCTGTCGGCGGGCTGGTGGCTGGCACACGTGATCGACGGCGTCGGGGTGCTGTTCGCCGCCGCGGGCCTGGCATGGGCCCACTGGCGCGACCGCTCCCTGGCCCTGGTGCTCGCTCCCGTGCTCTCGCGCGAGCCGCTGGCCGCGCTCGAGCTGGGCCTGACCCCGGTCGTGCACGACTTCATCGGCGCTCTGGGCCAGAAGGACCAGGTCACCCGGGCGCACGTGGTGCGGGTCGCCGAGCTGGCCATGCGCAGTGGTGAGCGGGCCGGGCTGGACCCGGTCGCATTGCGGGCGGTCGGACTGGGCGGGCTGCTCCACGACGTCGGCAAGCTGCTCACGCCCGACGCGATCCTCAAGAAGCCGGGGGCGCTGACCGACCAGGAGCGCGCGACCATCGAACGGCATCCGGCCGACGGCGCCGAGATGCTGGCGCCCTACGCCCACCTGGCCGAGGTCGCGGCCGTGGTGCGGGCCCATCACGAGCGGCCGGACGGCCAGGGCTACCCGGACGGCCTGGTGGGCGACCAGGTACCGCTGACCGCCGCGATCGTGAGCGCGGTGGATGCGTGGGACGCGATGGTCAGCGACCGCCCCTATCGGGACGGCATGCCCCGCGAGCGCGCGGAGTCCATCCTGGCCGCGGGCTCGGGCTCCCAATGGCTGCCGGTGGCGGTGGACGTGCTGTTGGCGGAGGTGCACGTTGGTGGTCCGATCGTGGTGCCCCGCCTCGACGCGATTGGCGCGCACGCCGCCGTGACCGCCGGCCAGATCGACGACTTCATCGACGCCTGCCTGCCCTAAGGCGCCGCGCCGTTTGGCGCCCGCTGACCGCTGCCGTCTGATCGAATGCGCGCGTGACCGCGCGGATCGAGCCGATCGGTCGCCGCCGCGTCCTGATCGCCACCGTCAAGCCGCTGGCGTCGATCTTCCTGATCATCGTGCCCGTGCTCGAGCGGACGCTGGGCGCGCTTTCGGTGTTCGGGCACAGCTGCGCACCGCCGACGGGGCGGCACGCAAGCTCGGCTACGGCGCGCTGGCCGCGCTGATACTGGGCGTCACCCTGCTGGCCCGGCCGGCGGGGTAGCGCGCGGCAAGCTCAGGGCTCCGGGTCGCGGAAGTCAATCCCCACGGCTCCCCGCTCAGCGGGCTGGGGCCCGCTGAGCGTCCGCACCGCCAGCGCCACCCGCTGGCCGACGGTGAGCAGCACCATGGCCGCGAACACCCAGGCCACGGTGCCGGCGTGCTCGGGCACCAGGCAGATGACCACATAGGCCAGTGCCGTCTCGGTCCCCTCGGTCAGGCCGGCGGTGAATCGCAACGAGCGCTCGTCGCCCAGGTCCATTCCGCGCTTCTCGACCAGGGAGGCGAAGCTGAGGAGCGCCACGTTGTTCAGCAGGTAGGCCGCCAGCAGCACCGCGCAGGCCACGCGCGCGTCGGGAACGGCGATCGACACGCCCACCACGAACCCGCCGTAGACCACGAAATCGGCCAGGAAGTCCAGCATCCCGCCCAGGTCGGTGGGCGTGGTTTGCCGCGCAACCGCCCCGTCCAGCCCGTCCAGGACGCGGTTGACCAGCCATAGCGCCAGCGCCAGCGGCCACTGCCCCAGTGCGACCGCCACGCAGCAGCCCACGCCCACCGCCAGCCCGCCCGCGGTCACCGCGGCCGCGCGCACACCCCGCCGCGCGGCCTGCGTGGCGAGCCGGTCGATGGCGGGCCGGTACAGGCCGCGTGCGTAGGTGTCCAGCATCAGGACGGCCGGCTCCCGGCGCCGGCGGCCAGCAGCCCGATGCTGGCCAGCGAGCCGGCGCCCAGCAGCGCGTTCGCGGCCCGGCGGTGGCCGGCGCCGGCCAGCAGCAGTCCCCCAACGCGCGCCGGCGTGGTCCAACGTCCGGCGCGCAGGACCGTGGGCGACGGCGGCGCGGCACGGGTGAAGTACATCGCGACGGAGAACGCCACCCCCGCTGCCAGCCGCGCCAGCTCAAGCGCCGCCAGTGCCGGGTGCAGGCTCCGCTCGCGGCGGGTCGCCAACAGTGCGGCCACCAGCACCGCAGCGTCGACCAGCCCCTCCAGGTCGCGGCCGGCGCGGGTGGGGGTGCCGGCCCGCGCCACCGGCCCGTCCATGGCGTCGGTCGTGGCCGCAATGACCAGCGCGGACGGGGAACCGCCGTCGGCGATCACCGGGACCAGCCAAGCTCGCGTCAGTGTCAGCGCGTCGGCTGGTCCCAGGTTTCGCGGCCTGCCGTCCTCGGACTCGACCATGCCCAGGTGCCACTCAAGTATCACGCAGGTGGCCGCCCACCAGCCCACCCCGGGCGCCAGCCGGCGCCGGAACGGCCGTCCGCCGCCCGCGGCCGCCAGCGCCCACGCCGCCAGCCCGACCAGCTCCCACTGGCGCGCGCGCCGGGCCACGTCGGGCCGGGCCGCCCGTATCTCTGCCGCGCGCTGCCCGGAGGCCCGCAGGAACGCCGCGACGGCCGCCGGGGAGAAGTGCCGGCCACGTAGGCGCTCGAGCTCATCGCGGGCCCAGCGCTCGCCGGCGGTCATGGCCGTGGCAGCATCTGCAGCAGCTTCAGGTTCTCCATCGGGTCCAGCACGGCGTGCTGGACGCAGGCTGGCACCGTCCGGCCCTGCTCGGGGTGGGCCATGGCATACGAGCAGGCCTGCAGCCGCTCCTGTGCCGCCCGCACGTTGGCGTCCTGGGCCACCTCGCCGCGCTCCAGCGCCTCCCACGCGGGACGCACGGTGGCGGCATCCATGAACGCGTGCACCACCAGCGTGCACGTGCGCGGTCGGCCGGTCACCAGCCGCCGCGGCCCGACGCGCCGCACGAGGCGCGCGGCCCAGGCGGCCGCCATCGGCAGCAGGCGGGGCCGGCGGGCCGCCAGCCGCGCCAGCGCCAGGGCCACCTCGGCGCGCGGACGGTCGAAGTCCATGCCCCCGACGTCCGCCAGGAACCGGTCGCGCACCCGCAGGTCGCGCCGATCGCGGTCGTCCAGCCACGGGAACCAGCGTCCGGCGGCCACCAGGCCGTAGGCGGAGCGGTTGCAGCGTTGGTCGCCCATCTGCAGGTGGCGCCACGGCAGCCGCATGCCGGCGCCCCGCTCCATCTGCGCCCAGACGTCGTCGATGGTCAGCGCGCGGTAGTCCTCGCGCCAGCGCTTGGGGTTGCCCATGTGCGCGGCGGGCTGGAACGACGCCATGCCGAACCCCAGCCCGATCGCCGTCCGCGTGACGCCGGCCACCTCGGTCAGGTTGGCGGGGGTGACCGTCATGTTGTGGGCCAGATCCGAGCGTACGCCGTGCTCGCGGCGAAGCCGCTCGAACATGGCCACGATCCGGCGTCGCTCTCCGTCCAGGTCGGCCTCTGCACGGGGCCGCGGGACGCTACGGCGGCCCAGCATCAGCGCATCCACGTGGGTGGCCACCCGCAGCAGGTCGAAGCGGCGGCGCCCGTCCGGACCCAGCGCCAGCCGGCGCAGGTAGTCGTAGTCGAAGTCGCCGTGGGTCATGCTGATCGGTTTGCGCCCGTGGGAGAGCATGATCTCCAGCGCGCGGGCGTGGTCGTCGGGCGAGAGCAGGCTGACCTCGCCGCCGATCAGCTGCGCGTGCTGGCCCGTGCCACGCGAGCCCCGCATGTACGCCATCTGGCGATCCACCTCGGCGGTGGTGTGGTCGCCGTCGATGGCCACCCGCTGTGCCTCGCGGCCGTGGTAGCACGGGGTGCAGGCCAGGTTGCAGCGCGGAAACACGCCATGCGTGCCCTCGCACCCGA
Source organism: Solirubrobacterales bacterium (assembly GCA_038237685.1). GTDB lineage: Bacteria > Actinomycetota > Thermoleophilia > Solirubrobacterales > Thermoleophilaceae > JAAYBF01. The sequence continues at coordinate 8,141 of JBBRYL010000030.1, forward strand.
CGGTGCGCCGGCCCAGCAGCTGGGCGTCGGTGCGCGCCGCGGCGGGCAGCTCGGCCCAGCGCCGGGCGAGCGCCGCCTCGGTGTCGGGGTGTACGGGCCGCGTGCGGCGCCAGAGCCCGCGGATCATGCTCGTGGCCCCTCGGCGGCGGGCGGGGGAGACGAACGCCGGCTGCGATAGGGCGAGATGGCTATCAGCACGACCACCGCGGCCAGCGAACCGATGAACCTGGGCGAGCGCGGGTCGGCGATCGAGCTGCCCAGCACCACGAACGCGATCGTGCCCGGCACGATCCCGACGGCGGTGCCGATCAGATAGTCACGCCGCGTGACCGCGAACAGCCCGAAGGCGTAGTTGAGCGCTTTGAACGGCACCACGGGGATCAGGCGCAGCGCGATCACGCCGAGCAGCCCTTGGTCGTGCAGCCACCGCTCGGCCAGCTCGGTCCGCTGATCGGGCCGGACAGCGCGCCGGCCACTGACGGGATGGTGCTGGGCACGAACAGGACGGTCAGCACCACGTATAGCAGCACGAACGCAACCCCTCCGAACGGGCCGAGCGACTCGATGATTTCGCGCACATGTTGGGCCACGCCTGGTTCGACCCTGGGCCAGGTGGGAGGATTCACCTGACGGCACGCCAGGACGGCGTGCCGTGAACCGTCCGCACCCCCGCCGGGTCACACCGTCGACGCTGGCGCACGCCTGGGCCACCGGCCCACTCACCGAAAATGCGAGGATCTCTTGTCACCACGCCGCTCCATGTCACTCCGCCGCAGCGTGCAGGTCATCGCGGCCGTGCTGCTGGCCGCCGCGGCGCTGACCGCCTGCGGTGGGGACGGCGGTGGCGGCTCGGCCTCCGCGCCGGAGGACTTCGCCGCCACCCGCGAGGCTGCTCGCGGCCAGACCGTTCGCTGGTGGATGTTCGGGGGTGACGACAAGGTCAACGCCTACGTCGACGATATCGTCGCGCCGGCGGCCCGGATGCTGGGCGTGAAGATCGAGCGCGTACCCGTCGGCGACACGGCGGACGCCTTCCAGCGGGTGGTGGCCGAGCGCCGCGCGGGCAAGACCTCCGGCGGCAGTGTCGACCTGATTTGGCTCAACGGCGAGAACTTCGCCGCCGGTAAGAAGGCCGGCCTGTGGCTCAAGGACTGGGCCGGCGGCCTGCCCAACGGGCGCTATCTGGACCGCTCGGACCCCACCATCCGCACCGACTTCACGGTACCCGTCGCCGGTCAGGAGTCGCCGTGGCAGCGGGCGGTCTTCCTGTTCGCCTTCGATCGCGAGCGCACCGGCACCCCGCCGCGGGACCTGGACGCGCTGCTGGCCTACGCAAAGGCCCATCCCGGGCGCGTGACCTACCCGGCCCCGCCGGACTTCACCGGCTCGGCGTTCGTGCGTCAGGTGGTGGCGGCCAAGGGCGAGGACGCTGCGTTCGGCTACCTGAAGGACCTGCGCCCGTTCCTGTACCGGCGCGGCAAGGCCTACCCCAAGTCCGAGGCCGAGCTGTCCCGCCTGTTCGGCGACGGCCAGCTGGACTTCGCCATGTCCTACGACCCGTCGTTCGTCAGCTCGGGCGTCCGTAAGGGCCAGTTCGCGCGCAGCGTCAGGCCGTTCCACCTGAGCGAGGGCTCGCTGCAGAACACGTCGTTCGTGACGGTCCCCGCCGCGGCCGCGAACAGGGAGGGCGCACAGGTGGTGGCCAACCTGCTGCTGTCCCCGAAGCTGCAGGCCCTCAAGGCCAAGCCGTCGTCGCTGGGCAATCCCACGGTGCTCGACCTCGGTCGACTGGGCCGGCAGCGGGCGCAGTTCGATGTGGCCTCCAGCCCCTTCCTGCTCAGCGAGTACGGCCGCACGCTGGCCGAGCTGCCGGCCGGACGGGTGGAGCCGCTGGAGAAGCGCTGGGCGCGCGAGGTCCTGCGCTAGCCGATGGGCTCGAGCCGCCTGGGCACCCGCGGCCAGAGCGCGATCCTGCTCGCGCCCGCGCTGCTGACCCTGCTGGCGCTGTTCGGGGGTGCGATCGCCGGCGCCGTCCGGGTCAGCCTGGAGCCGCTGGGCCAGCCGGCAACGCTGGATGCATGGCGCGGCCTGTTCGACGATCCGGCCTTTACCGATGCCGTGACCTTCACCGTGCGCACCGCTCTCCTGAGCACCGCCGCCGCCGCGGCGTTGGGGCTGGGCCTGGCGCTGGCCGTGCGCCGCCGGGGCGCGTTCGTGCGCAGCGTGCTGGCGCTGCCGGTGCCCGTTCCGCACTTGATCGTGGCCACGGTGGCGGTGCTGTGGCTGGCTCCCGGCGGGCTGGCCGACCGGCTGCTGGGCGAACTGTCCGTGACCCTGGTCCGCGACCGGGCCGGGCTGGGGATCGTGCTGGTGTACGTCTACAAGGAGGTGCCGTTCCTCTTGCTGCTGGTGCTGGCCGCGCTGGGGCGGGGGCATCGTGAGCACGACGAGGCGGCGGCCGCGCTGGGCGTCAGCCCCCTGCAGCGGCTGCGATGGGTCACGTGGCCCGCGGTCCGATCGCCGTTGGTGGTGGGCTCGATCGTAGTGTTCGCGTTCGTGCTCGGCGCCTTCGAGGTGCCACTGGCGGTCGGCCCGTCGTACCCGTCTACCATCGCCGAGTACGCCCGCCAGGCGACTCAGGGTGACCTGATCGCGGGCCAGAGCACGGCGGCGGCGGCGCTGATGGTCTCGGCAGTGGCCTCGATCGCGCTGGCGGCCCTGGCGGTCCGCGTGGCCAGGGACCCCCAGGGTGGCTGAGCGCAGGCGGTCGCAGGCCACGGCGGCGCTGGCCCTGCTGGCCGTGGCCCCCCTGCTGGCGCTTGTGGTGCGCGCGTTCGCGGACCAGTGGCGGGCGCCGGCGCTGATCCCGCAGGAGTTCGGCCTGCGCGGAGTCCAGGTGGCGTTCTCGGGATCCAGCGGCGCCGCCTTCGGCAACTCGCTGCTGGTTGCCGTGACCACGGCCGCGCTGGCGCTGCTGATCGCCTGGCCGGCCGCGCGGGTGCTTGGCGAGCGCCGGCTGCGCCACCCGGCACCGGTGTTCCTGCTGCTGGCCATGCCGCTGCTGGTGCCCAGCTACGCTGTCGGCACCGGCCTGACGGAGTGGTTCATCCGGCTGGGCCTGGACGGCACGCTGCCGGCGCTGGTGGCCGGGCACCTGACGTTCGTGCTCCCGTACGTGATCTTGGTGCTGCTGTCGGGCTTCGGCCCGCGACTGACCGCTCTGGAGGACGTGGCGCGCGTGAACGGGCTGTCGCAGCTGCGGCGGCTGCTGTGGGTCACGCTGCCCGCCGCGGCACCCACCGTGGGCGCCGCGGCGCTGATCGGTTTCCTGGTGTCCTGGAGCGACTACGGAACGAGCCTGGCAGTGGGTGGGGGCCGGCCGATGCTGCCCGTGGTGCTGCTGCCGTTCGTGGGCAACGACCCACAGGTGGCTGCAACGCTGGCGCTGCTGTTCCTGGCGCCCGCCATCGTCATCCTGACGGCGGCCGTCCGGGCCGGGAGGATGCCCCTGTGAGCGGCCATGACCTGGACTGCCGCGACCTGTCCGTGGCGCCGGGCGACCGGCCGGTGCTGCGCGGGTTGTCGCTGGCCGTTGCGGCCGGGTCGCTCACGGCTCTGGTGGGCCCGTCCGGTGCGGGCAAGACCACGCTGCTGAGGGCCATCAGCGGATTGCAGGACATCGAGGCGGGGGAGGTTCGGTTGGGGGGCGAGCCGATCCACGGGCTGCCGGCGCACCGGCGCGGGATCGCAGTGGTCTTTCAGGAGCCGCGGCTGCTACCCCACATGGACGTCCAGGACAACGTCGGGCTGGCGCTGCGGGCCGCCGGGGTGGGCCGGCGTGAGCGGCGCCGGATTGCCGCGGCGCAGCTGGACGAGGCGGGCCTGCCAGGCATGGCCGAGCGCCGCGTGGACGGGCTGTCGGGCGGCGAGCAGCAGCGCGTCGCTCTTGCGCGCGCGCTGTGCGCCCAGCCGCGGCTCCTGCTGATGGATGAGCCGCTGGCCGCGCTGGACCCCAACCGCCGCGCCGAACTACGGCGCGTGATCGTCGAGCTGCAGCAGCGACGACAGGTCACGACGGTGGTGGTCACCCATGACCGCTCCGAGGCGGCCGAGCTGGGGCAGCGGATCGCGCTGATGCTCGAGGGGCTGATCGTCCAGCACGACGAGCCCCGCGCGCTCTTCGAGCGTCCCGTCAGCGCCGCGGTGGCGCGCTTCTTCGGTGTGGCGAACCTGATCCCCGACGGCTCGGAAACGCTGGCCATCCGGCCCGAGCATGTCCGTCTGGCGGCCGACGGTGTGATGCGTGGCCGGGTGATCGAGGCGGTGTACACCGGCGATCACGTGCGCGTGATCGTGGACGTCGCGGCCCGGCGCCTGCAGGCGCACGTCCCGCCGCCGTCCGCCCCCCGGGTGGGCGAGGAGGTAGGGGTGACCTTGCCCGAACAGCACGTCTGGCGCCTGCCCTCGGACGGCTCGATCCCCCAGATGGGGTCGTGACAAAGATCAGCTGCGGATCAGCCTTGGCAGTCCACTGCGACTGCGAGCGCGCGGCAGACTCGCTGCATGCGATCGTCACCGAGGCGGCCGAGGCGCGCTACGAGGAAGCCGATCGAAACGCTCTCGACGGAGTCGAGGTTCACCGCGCACGGGAGCGGGATCGGGTCGGCGCCAGGTTCCAATAGGACCTCGCTGGCGAGCTCGCGGATCGTCGTCGTGCACGGCGCGACCAGTGCTCGTCCAAGCCGCGGGATTGCGGCGTCACGTGAGAGCACGACGACGGGCCGCCGGCCAATGTCGGCCAGCTCGCACCACCACACCTCGCCCCGCGCTGGGATGTCGGTCACGAGGCGCCGGCGACGTCGCGAAACGACGCCAAGTCGCCCCACTCATCCGGCTGATCCAGTGGCTGCTCGGCGTAGGCCGCGTAGCTCGCATCCACCTGGGCCGACCGGTGGCGAGCGAGCAGGGCCGCGAGGGCCGCGTCGATCAGAGCGGCGTCGTTGCTCTCAGACCGCACACGACGCGCGTCCTCGAGAAGGTCGGCGTCGACAGTGGTGCTGATTCGTGTGCGAGCCATGCCATAAGTATGCCACGCGGCGGGTTCGCCGCGTGGGGCCTCGGGGCCCACTGGCCTGGAGATGACGCAGCACTGCTACCTCCTCGCCACTCTCGGAGCCCCGAGTTAGGGCCAGGCGTCTTTCACTATGCCGGCTACCGCGTCGTGCCCAAGCAGTACTTCACCTACAAGCGCTAACACGTCAATCGAGGTGGCCCCGGGCAACCGCCCGGGGCCATCGCGGCGCGGAGGATCCTGAGACGTGGCAGGTTATTCTCCGCCTCCATGTTCAGGCAGCGTCTCGCAGTTCTACTCGTAGTCGTCGTGGCCGCTGTGCTGATCGCAGCGCCTGCGTCCGCGGCCCCCCGTCCCGTCGCCGCGAAGGCTGGAGCGCGGCCACCCGTGGTCATGATCGTCTTCGACGAGTTCCCCGTCGACACGTTGCGAGGACCGGACGGAAAGATCGATCCGGTGCGCTACCCCAACTTCGCCGCTCTGGCCGCCGCGTCGACGTGGTTTGTGAACGCCCACACGATCTATGACTCGACGCCGAAGGCACTGCCGGCGATCATGGATGCCCGCCGCCCGCGCGTCGGTCCGCCCGCGACCGCTGCCGGGCACCCCTCCAGCGTGTTCACTTTCTTCGGAGACCGCGGCTACCGGGTAGTGGCCTCGGAGGAGAGCACCGCAGTCTGTCCTTGGCGCTTCTGTCACCACTCCACACGCGAGCGCCCAGCGATTCTGCACAACCTCAACGGAGGCCGTCCGCAGCGTCTCGAGCGCTGGATCGATTCGATCGGTGTGACGAAGCAACCGACGTTCTTCTTCAAGGACGTTCTGCTGCCGCACGGTCCGTGGATCTACCTGCCGTCAGGCAAGCAGCTTCGTCGGGATGTGCACGATCCAGTCCCGGGCCTGAACTCCCCGGCTGGCTTCGGTGATCGGGGCCTGACGCTGCACAATGAGCAGCGCTACCTGCTGCAGCTTGCGTTCTTGGATCGGGAGCTCGGCAAGCTGCTTGCCCGCCTCCGGAGGACGGGGCTGTACGACAAGGCGATGATCGTCGCCACCGCCGACCACGGCTTTGCGTTTCAGGTTGGCGTCAAGGACCGCCGCAAGGTGACGAGCTCCAACGTCGATCAGATCGCGCCGGTGCCGCTGTTCATCAAGACGCCGAATCAGCATCGCGGGCGGGTCGATAGGGCCTACGCCCAGACGATCGATGTCGTGCCGACGATGGCGGACCTGCTTCATGCCCGTCTTCGCTGGAAGGTCGACGGACGATCGGCGTTCAGCGCCGTGGTTCGGCGCCGCCGACTCGTACGTCTGCCCACTCGTGACTTCACAGGCGTCGTGGAGATTGGAGCCCGAGCCATCGAGGCTCGGCGCCGGGCCAACATCCGTAGGCTCGGTCAGCTGTTCGGTACCGGGGCTCAGAGCCTCGCGTTGTTCGGCTCGCCGATGGCGCAGATCTATCGAGTCGGCCCACACAGCGGGCTCATTGGCCGTTCGCTCACTGGCTTAGGCGTGAGCCGGCCAGCCCACATCCGCGCGATCGTTGCCGACGCTGGCTTGCGGAGGAACGTCCAGGCTTCGTCCACGGTGTTGCCCACGCAGGTCGCCGGCAGCATCACGGGCGGGGGACGGCGCGAGACTCGTGCCATCGCCGTGGCCATCAACGGCCGTATCCAGGCCGTCGGCAGGAGCTTCTACCTGCAGGGCAGCCGGACGGAGACGTTCTCGGTGTTGGTGCCAGAGGATTCGCTGGACACGGGACGCAACCTGACCGAGATCCTTGCTGTGGATCGCACCGGCCGCCGGTTGACCCTCATCGGTAGCGCCTAGGTTGACGGAGCGGTTCGGGAGGGAACCGCGAGCCGCCCCGCCGTTTAAACGCCAAGAGCGCGGCGTCCGAGGCGACGCCACATGGCTTCGAACTGGGGGCGGGACCAGCTCAACCGCCGGCCGCTGAGCGGGTCGTTGAGCGCAACTCGGTCGCCGGCCAGGCCGGTGAGGACGACCGTGTGCTCGCCCAAGTTGCCGACCACGCGCGTGCCATCGCGCGTACGCCAGGTTTTGTAGGGGCCATCGCTCAGGCCCACCCACGCGATGACCGGCCGCCCTTGGAGCAGGCTGCGATAGATCGTCTGTGGCCGCCCGCCGCTCAAGTCGCGCAGGCGGACTCCGCGTTTGCTGGCGAGCTGCGTGATCGGGGCCTGATAGACACCGAAGCCGCCCGCCGATCCGCCACCGTCAGGGCGCCCCACGAAACCGTGGCGTGGGTCTCCCCACGTCGTCCCCTCGGCGGTCACGGCAGGGTCGAGAGGGATGCTGCGGGGCAACTGGCGTTGCAGGCTAAGTTGCCCTGCTTTGACCGACTTCGCTGCAAGCAGCATCGACAGGGCGGCGGTCTCGCAGTTGTTGCGCAGGGCCTGCCGGAGGATCGGCAGTGTTGTCTGTGCGGCTACCTCGCGTTCGGGCAGATGCACGTTTGCGCCGCCCGCCCGGATCGCCGCCCGCACCCGTCGCACAAGTCGTGGCCTATCGATCTCATAGGTGATCCGCGCTGCACCGACTCGCTCCGTACGGCGACCCGGCGCCACCCGTCGCCGCAGGAATCTCGTCAGCTCTCGGGACCCTAACTGGCGGAGGCGATCAGGGGACGCGTTTAGCACGACGACTCGGTCACGAAGAACCCGCACCTGCGCGGGCTGCGGCGCTGAGCCTGCGTGATCCCGGGTGCGTCCCCGCCCTTCGGCGAGCGCGAGCCACAGTCCCCCTCCGATCGCACATAGCACCAGGAGAACGAGAAAAAGGCGCAGGCCCCACCGGCGCCGACGTCCTGTCGCCCGAACGTAGATCTGTGCCGGCGCCTGACGGTCGGCGCGTGAGCTTGAGTCTCGACGGGTGCTCATCGCGGCTTCCGGGCGCTCGCCACTCCGCCTTCGTGGGACAGGGTCTCGACCACCACGTCGACAAAGCCCTCGTCTATCAACGCCCGCTCCCACCAATCCGCGCGAGCCGGCTTCTCCCAGCGTGCGGTGGCAAAGCGGACACCATTCTTCGCCAGCCGCACCGCACCCGCCGGGCCCTTTCGGAGCATCGCTCTTACCTTGCTCGACACGACCCGGCGATCGCGCGCTTCGTTCAGCGATGGGCGGAACATCATGTCGCCGAAGACCAGCCGTCCGCCTGGCCGTAGAACGCGGAAGCATTCTGCGAGAGCCAGGCGCTTGTGGGGATCGCTGAGATGGTGAAAGCAGTAGTTCGATACCACGAGATCGGCCGAGTCGTCGACGAGTGGCAGGCTTACGGCGGAAGCCACCGTGGTCTTGACGTTGTCGAGGCCGGCGCTGGCGGCCTTGGCCGTCAGGTAGTCACACATGGCCGGTGATATGTCGATTGCCCAAACGGCCGTCACCATCTTGGAGACCGGAAGCGACAGCAGGCCCGTGCCGCAGCCGACATCGATGACGACATCGTCGGGTCGCGGTTGGGCGCGGTCGATGATTCGAGCGCAGAGGTCCTGAAAACCCGCACGGCGGGCGACTGCCTCGGCTTCGACGACGTGGTTATCCCAGTCCTTGATCAGTACGCCCATTTCAGAGCCGCCTCCGCGACCGAGTTCGGTAGCCCTACGCGCTGTAGGGGTTCGCAGCGTAGCGTAGGCAGTCATCATTCAGCCGTGATGGACCAAGCTGCTGGTTCGGCGCCACCATCAACCTGGCGTCCCGGGTGTCCGCCGCCGCGGCAGCCGGAGAGGTGCTGGTCACCGAGGCGACCCGACTGGCGGCGCTTGGGCGCCTCCAGAAGGCTGACTTTCGCTACGTCGGCCGTAGGCGCTTCAAGAACATCCAGGACCGAGTCACGACCTATCAGGCGTTGCCCGGCACCGCTTCAGTTGCACGTGAACTCGGCGCGGGCGCAAGAGACGCTGCCCGGACGTCCTTGGCGCAGTGCGCGCCGGTGGCGGTGATGGTGTGCTCTGGCTTCGGTGTGGCCAGAGCCCAACTCGGGAGCGTCGCCGACAGGGCCACTACCGCCCCAACCAGGGTGACGGCGAGCATACCGATGCCCTGCTCGAGCCGACGGCCTCCACGCACGGCGTGTCCCTCCAGGTAGTCCAGGCGCAGCATGACGCGTCCGCTTCCCCCGAGGCCGATGGTGCCCGCCGATGACTGTGCGGCTGCCGTCTTGCAGATCGCACTCGCCAGGGAGAGTGGGTCACGAGTCCGTCTGACGGCGTACTCGTCGGCGTCACGTTCGAGGCTGAAGCGCAGTTCGGTCTCGGCCGACCGTGTTCCGGGCAGAGGCCGGCCCAGGCCGACCAATACAGAGGCGAGCAGTCGAAGCGGGCGGTGGCGGCGCCGGATGTGGCCGAGCTCGTGGTTGAGGCTGGCCGCGAGCTCGTCACGATCCATTGCACCAAGCGCTCTATCGGAAACGAGAATTCTGGTTCGGCCAATTCCGCTCACGCCTATAACGATTTCGTGGTCGGCGATGACGGTGCTACCGAGCGGTCCGCCACCGAGCGTTCGTCTTAACTTGACGCGCAGCAGCAGCCAAGCTTGTGCTAGTCCGAACAGCGCCCACAGAAGAGAGCCGGCGAGTGCCATAGCGGGAAGGACAATGGCCGCGTGGGCTAGCGGGTGGCCCGATAGGCCAAGGTGGGTGGCCAGCACCGGCAAGGCCTCATGCCAACACCAGTGCGTGATCGCGTCGTAGGCTCCGGTCCGCGGCATAAAGACGAACACGAAGATCACCGCTCCGATTGCCGTGAGCGCGCGCAGCATCAACACGCACATCCATACCGTCGCCGCGACCGCCGGGTCTACACGATGTAGGGGCAGCAGGTGCGGCAACAGAATCGCGACCGGAATGAGGCCGGCCACTACAAAGGCGTCCATCAAGGCTTTCTGCGGCTACGTTTGATCCGGTTGGCGCGGCGGGCGATCTCATCGATCTCGCCTGCGTCGAGGTTGTCGACCAAGTTGACCAGCGCCGCGCGACGAGCGTCGGGGGAAGCCCCGTCCAGCCGTTCAGCGATCGAGAGCGCAACGTATTCGGACTCCTCGAGGGCGGGGCGATAGACGAAGGCTCGCCCTTTGCGGTTGCGGACGAGCAGCCCGCGGTCGGTCAGCCGGTTGAGCACGGTCTGAACGGTGTTGTACGCCGAGAGCCGGGACTTGGGCTGTACTTCGCGCACTTGCTCCACGGTCGCTTCGCCGAGCTTCCAGATCGCCGTCATCAGCTCGGCCTGGAGGTCGCCGCGGAAGTCTAGGTCTTTGGGTCGCTTGGTCACAGGGGCTTTCGCTCGGGCGCTCACTCTAGGCGCACTCTGGCGGGCAGGGAAGGACAACGCTGCGTTGAAGGGATGCTAGGGTCTCCGACGTCTTGTAGGTAGCGCCGAATGCGCTCGGCTCCGGCCGGGCGCTACGGGGGAACCAAGAAGAAGGGGCGAATCGGCCAGGTGGCCGTAGCGCAGCTCTGTTGCGCGAGTCCGACAGCTAACCCCGGAGGCCCGACAGAGAGGCAACACCTTGCTAGACCAATACCGCTTGGCAGCATTGGCGATCTCATTTCTGGCTCTGGCCGGTCCGGACGCCTGGGCTGAGAGCGGGGGGGCCGCGGCTCCGGGACGGCCCGCGGTCGATGCGGTCACATGCGCCAGTCCGACGGTGTGCCAGGCGAGGACGAGGGTCATCCGCGGCCAAGGACTCGTGATCCGGGGAACCAACCTGGTCGGCATCCGGCGCGTGGTCTTTGCTGGTGGTCGTGGGGCCCGCGACGACGTGGCCGCCTCGGTCAGCCGGACCAGCAGGACCTCAGCGATGGCAGTTGTGCCGACCAAGGCGCGGACCGGCCCGCTCGAGCTGCAGGGGGCGCGGCGAGCGGCCATCGCTCGTATCCCACGCGTGGTGGTGGGCAAAGCAGCCCCGGCGGGCCAGCTCGACGTTGGCCCCGGGGACTTCTTCTATTTCGGTGGGCGCAGCAGGGCGACGTACCGTTTCACCGTCGCGCGGCCGTCCAAGGTGCGCGTCGAACTGGTAGACGAGGAGAGCCAGGCCCTCGTTCGCACTTGGGACCTCGCCGCCACGCCCGGCACCCCGGCGCAGGTCAGCTGGGACGGGACCGCACCTGCCGGAATACCCGTGACAGGGCGCTATCGGTTTCGTCTCGCAGCCGATGCCAGCGCCGCTGCGACTCCCGCGCCGGGCACCGATGGCGGGTTCTTCTTCGCCAGCGATCTCTTCCCGATCCGTGGTCGCCACGATCTCGGCCAGACCCCGACCAACAACTTCGGCGGCGGAGGCCAGCGCCGTCACTCCGGCCAGGACATGTTCGCGCGCTGCGGCACGCGACTCGGAGCCGCCCGCGGAGGCAGAGTGAAGTTCGCCGGTTACCAATCCGCCGCCGGCAACTACCTCGTCATCGACGCCGCGGGCACCGGCCAAGACTACGTCTACATGCACATGCGCAAGCCCGCGCTGGTCCATACAGGTGATCGAGTCTTTACCGGTCAACCCGTCGGCGAGGTGGGGGAGACCGGCCGCGCGTCGGGGTGCCACCTGCACTTTGAGCTGTGGACCGCTCCCGGCTGGTACAGCGGCGGCAAGGCAGTGGACCCGCGGCCCTCGCTGCAGGCCTGGGACGCCTACAGCTAGTCAGGCCGTCATCACGGGGCAGGCAGCGTCCCGGCGCAGCCTCACGGCCAGTCCCACCAACAGGAGCGCGACCCCGATGAACCCCAAGAGGGGCTGCACCGGTGCGAAGTAGGTCAGGGCGCCGCTGATCCCAAGCACGTGTAGAACGACGTCCTCACGGTATGACCGTGACGAGTACCCGCCGGCCGCGGCGGGGGACGTGGCTTGATCCACGGTGCCCATTCAACGGGCTGGGAAAGCCGATGTGGCGTATGTGCCCAGCCACGAGAAGCGGGAGCCACCCGCATAGCGACCTTGCAGGAAGGCGAGCGGTTCGGTCTCGACTGAGGCTGGAGGAGCTCGCGTGGCTTGTCGGTGCATCAACCCGGCTGAGAGCGGCTCCTAAGAGGCCCGCCCTTACCGTGCCCCGGCGCGGGCGTATTCGACCACGTGGATGGGCGCGATGCCTGAGTACTGGCGGCTCGCGACCTGCGTTAGGTGATACCGGGCTGGCGGCCGCGGAAGCATCGCTCCTCCGAAGACTGGTCCGACCACGAATACCCGCGCTCCGGCGTTTCCCGCGCGCCAAGCTCTTAGGTCACCTGCTGCGCCGTAGATGGTGCCGCGAGCCTTGAATGTCGCTGTGCTGCGAACGGTCAGAGGCTTGTGTATGTATATCTCGATGTCTCGTCGCAGCGGCCCGGGCGGCGCAATGGGCAGGAACTCGTGCATGATCACGTCTCCTGGCTGGGCGCGCTGCTCGATGAAGCGGGCTGCTTGCTTTAGTTGCGGCCTCGAGGCCTTGGGCTGCAGGATGCTGATGGTGCCGAGCACAGATGTGAGGAGGCCGAGTGCGATTGCGGCGACGCACCACCATGTTCGACGGGCGGTCAGCAACATCGCGATGGCAACGAACATCGCGGGCATGGAAGCGATCAAGTAGCGCGGCCCGTAGATGTCGGTGTGTGTAAGCGCGAAGTATGCGAGCAGCCCCACAGGGGTCGCCAACGCAAGACCTGTAGCGAGCAGCACACGAAAATGAGAGCCGGCACTCCCGTTGGAAAAGATGGGGAGGCCCTGCCCCCGTGGGTTCCGTGCTCGCCCGAAACCGCGGTGACGCATCCACAGGATCAGGATCCCACCTGCCGCAACCGCCACCGCCAGCGCGCCCGCCACGAGCCCAGCCCTTCCCGGCACTTCGCGCAGAGGCGAGAAAGGGGCGCCGACGAGGACGCGCACGATCGCCTCCGATGCCGAGTGAAAGCTCAGTGGAGAGAGCTTCCCGATGACGTCGAGGCTACTTCCGCGCATGAACGGGAGCCATGGCACGTAGGCCACCGCAACGGCAGCGTGGCTGACTAAGAGGGCCTTGCGGTGTGGCGAGCGCCACATCGCCCAAGCGAACTGAACGGCCAGGGGGAACACAGCGGTGTAATGGGTGTAAACCGCCAGGGTCGTGGGCGCCCAAAAGAGCACCCACGACAGTCGGCGGCCATCGTCTAACGCGTTAAGTAACGCGAGCGTCGAGGACGCGACCAGGAAGGCCACCAGGCCGTAAGCTCGCGCCTCGGTCGAGTAGAACACGGCGAACGGCGCCAACGCCACTGCGGCTGCTGCGACAAGCCCAGTAGCTTGCCCTCTCAGTCGACGACCTAGGCCGTAGACGACCGGCACCGTCGCGGTGCCCGCAAGCAGCGAGGGGATCCTCACACCGACGGTCGGGTCGCCGATCTTGCTGGTCGCCCATGCCAGCAGGTAGTGCAGCGGCGGTGTGCTCTCCGGCGCCCGATTCAAGGCGTGAAGCACGTCGATCGGGCCGTGCCGGGCGACGATGTCGTAGGTCAGCAGCTCGTCGCCAAACAAGCTCTGCCCCATAGCGGCAAGGCGCAACACGAACGCCAGCACCGTCAGCGCAAGAATCGCCACCCATGGTGAAGCCAGCGCCTTCACGCTCAAAACGTCAGTTTGCTCGCCGGAGATGCCGAAAGGGCGCAACGCCCCTGGGTAAGCACGTCAGCTTGGTTCCTCGGTGACGACCGGCACGGCGTCTGCGGCTCTTGGTGCATGACTCCGCATTATCGCGTGAAACGAGCGGCGGTCTCGACCCTCTCATCGTTGACGCTCAGGTCGCTTGGCTTCGTAGACCTTCTTTCTCCACGGCGTCCCGCGCCCCGCCAGCCAGGGGGGTGCCACCAGGCGTGGGATCCGTGCAAGCGTGGTGGCTGCCCACCGTCCCAGCCGGCCCGGCGCTCACTAGGCGCGTCCGGCCAGGGTCGAGTCCAGCGCCGAAAAGTGGCGTTGCAGGTCGCCACACACCTGCTCACAGAGTTCGAACACCGACGGGTCGGCGATCGCGTAGCGCACGAAGTTGCCGTCTTTTTCCCGCGAGACGATCCCCGCCTGGTAGAGCACCGCAAGGTGCTTGGAGACGTTGGGTTGCGTCGCCCCGGTCGTCTCGACGAGGTCGCGAACGGTCGCCGGACCGGCGCGCAGGCTGTCCAGCAGCTTGATGCGCATCGGCTCTCCGATGATCCGGAAACGCTCGGCGATCAGCTCGATCAGGGGGTCGGAGAGAACCAGGGCCATAGGACAACTGTATGCTTATAGAGGAATGTTGTCCATTGCGGCAGGCTGAAGGGAAACACGCATGATCTTTCGCCAGATAATCCACGACGATCTGGGCTGCGCCTCCTATCTGATCGGCGATGAAGACGCGGGCGTGGCCGCCGTCGTCGATCCGCGTTTCGAGATCGACGAGTACCTCCAGCTGGCGCGCTACATGGGCGTGAGCATCGAGCACGTCCTGGAGACCCACAACCACGCCGACCACGTATCGGGACACGGCCGGCTAGCCGCGGCCACGGGGGCGACGATCCACATCCATCGCGGAGCCAAACCCGAGTACGACCACGAGCCCTTCGACGATGGCTGGGAGCTCGAGCTGGGATCGCTGCTCGTGCGGGCCCTGCACACGCCCGGACATCGGCCCGAGCACACTTCCTTTGCCCTGATCGACACCGGCCGGGGCGACGAGCCCTGGGCGGTGCTCACGGGCGACACCCTGTTCGTGGGCGACATCGCGCGCCCCGATCTGGCCATCGAGAAATCCGAGGGCGCCCGAGCGATCTTCCACTCCCTGGCCGACAAGGTCCTGACCCTGCCCGACGAGTGCGAGGTCTGGCCCGCGCACCTCGGCGGGTCAATGTGCGGCGGCCCCGGAATGGACATGAAGATCTGCTCGACCATCGGCTTCGAGCGCGCCCACAACCCGGCCCTAGGGATCGACGACGAAGCCGAGTTCGTGGAGCAGGCCACAGCCAACCTGGGGCCCCAGCCACCGAACTTCGAGGCGATCGTGCAGCTCAACAAGGGCCCGCTGGTCACCGCAGGCGTCGAGGTGCTGCCGCTCTCACCCCGCCAGGTCGAGCTGAAGCGAACGCAGGGAGCGCTGATCGTCGACGTGCGCACCGACCAGCAGTTCGACGAAGCTCACATCGCCGATTCGGTGTGCATCCCCATGCTGCGGGCCGGCTTTGGGTCCAAGCTCGCGTGGGTCGGGGATCCCGACCGAGAGATCGTGTTCGTGGGACGCGATGACCAAGACGGCCGGGACGCCGCCCAGCTGGCCGTGGCCATTGGCATGCGCCGCCTCGCCGGCTTCTTGGGCGGCGGGATGACCAGCTGGCGCCACGAGGGACGACCGACCGCCCACATCGAGCGCGTGCCGCTCGACGCCTTGGCCGAGCGCCTAGAGCAGGACCCCCCGATCCAGCTGCTCGACGTGCGCGAGCAGGGTGAGTGGGACGCCGGCCACATCCCCGGCTCGGCACTCAAGACCTGGCACGACATCACCGAGGTGCCCGAGGACCTGGACCCCACGCAGCCCATCGCGGTCATCTGCGGCTCGGGGCAGCGGGCCTCCACGGCGGCAAGCCTGATCGCACGCCTCGGCGCCGAACACGTCGTTCATGTCGTCGAAGGCGGAGTGCCGAAGTGGCGCAAGCTCGGCCACCCGGTGGCAACCCCTGACGAGCCGCAGCACGCGGCCTAGCCGCCTCCTGTCGTGGCCCATGATGTGATCCTGGCGATCCCCTTCGGGATCGCGATCGGCCTGATCGTGGGCGCCGTCGGCGGCGGCGGGGCGATCCTCGCCCTTCCCGTGCTCGTCTACGTGTTAGGCGAGGGCGTGGGCCGCGCCTCCACGGCTTCGCTGATCGTGGTCGCGATCGCCGCGGGCATCGGGGCCGGCGCCCTGGCCTGGCGTGGGCATGTCTGCTGGCGCCTGGCCTTGATGTTCGCTCTGCCCGCGTCCGCCGGCTCGCTGCTCGGGACGCTGGCCAACGGAGCTGTCAGCGGCAAGGTCCTGATCCTTTTGTTCGTGCCGGTGATGGCAGCCGCCGCCGGCGCGACCTGGCAACGAGCCGGCGACGTGCACGACGAGGGTGCCGGCGACTGCCCATCTCCGCGCGTGGACCGCATCGTGCTGGCGGGCATAACAGTCGGCCTGATGACCGGCTTCTTCGGCGTCGGCGGGGGTTTCCTGATAGTCCCAGCGCTCACGCTGGGGCTGGGCATGAACTTCCGGCGTGCCGTGGCGACCTCGCTGGTGATCATCACCATCACCGGCGGGGTCGCGCTGGCCAGCCATCTGGTCGCCGGGGCGCACCTCGATGTCCCGGTCACCGTTGCGCTGGCGTGTGCCACCGCCGCCGGCGCGCTAATCGGAACGAGCGTCGGTCAGCGGCTGCCCCAAGCCGCGTTGGGCAAGGCCTTCTCAGTCGTGGTCGCGCTGCTGGCCGTCTTCCTGCTCGTCGACACCCTCCTGTTCAACGGGCCGCCGCAGTAGGGACGGTGGAGCCGGCGGCGCAACCAACCCCCCCCAAGCGGTACCCAAACACCCTACGGGGCGTGAGGCGACGGTGCCATCTGTGCTTGCTCTCTCACCCCGCTGTCCCGGGGTGACGTGTCGGCCGTCGCCAGGTCGTGGCGCAGCGCCTGGAAGCGGCGCAGGCGCAGCGAGTTGGAGACCACGAAGACCGATGACAGCGCCATCGCCGCGCCCGCGATCAGCGGGTTCAGGTAGCCGAGCGCGGCGAGCGGGAGCGCCGCGACGTTGTAGGCGAACGCCCAAAACAGGTTGCCCTTGATCGTCTTGAGCGTCTTGCGCGAGAGGCGGATCGCGTCGCCGGCCGCGCGCAGGTCCCCGGAGATGAGCGTGAGGTCGGATGCCTCGATCGCCACGTCGGTGCCGGTGCCTATCGCCAGCCCGAGATCCGCTTGGGCGAGGGCCGGGGCGTCGTTGACGCCGTCGCCGACCATCGCCACGGTGCGGCCTTCCGACTGCAGGCGACTGATGACCTCCCCCTTGCCGGCCGGAAGCACCTCGGCGATCACCTCGTCGATGCCCAGGGCAACCGCCACCGAGTCGGCGGTCGCCTGGCTGTCGCCGGTGAGCAGCACCGACTCAAGGCCCAGGGCCTTGAGCTGGGCGACGGCCTCCGCGCTCGTCGGCTTGATGGTGTCGGCGACGGTGAGGATCGCTCGTGCGCTGCCGTCCCAGCCCGCGGCGATCGCCGTCTGGCCGGCCGCCTCGGCGTCGCGGCGGGCGGCCTCGAGCGGTTCCGGTAGGGCCAGGCCGGCCTCGGCCAGCAGCGTGGGCCGGCCGACGATCACTTCGTGACCGTCGATCCGGCCTTTGACCCCGAGCCCCGCCCGGTTGGCAAACGACTCCACGGCCGGCAGCCGCCCGAGCTCGTCGCGGGCGGCGGCGGCAATCGCCTGGGCGATCGGATGCTCGGAGGCGTCCTCGATCCCGCCTACAAGTCGCAGCGCCTGCGCTCGAGACGTGCCCTCGGCGAGGACCATGTCGACAAGCGACATCCGGCCGGTGGTGATCGTGCCGGTCTTGTCGAGGACGATGGTGTCGACCGAGCGCGTCGACTCGAGCACCTCGGGGCCCCTGATCAGAATGCCCAGCTGCGCCCCGCGGCCGGTGCCGACCAGCAGCGCTGTCGGGGTGGCCAGGCCGAGCGCGCACGGGCAGGCGATGATCAGCACGGCAACCGCGGCGGTGAAGGCAAACGTGGTGCCGGCTCCCGTGGCGAGCCACACGCCCAGTGTCAGCAGCGACAGCCCGATCACGATCGGCACGAAGACCCCGGAGATGCGGTCGGCGAGGCGCTGCACGGGCGCCTTGCCCGACTGGGCCTTGGTGACCAGGCGCCCGATCTGGGCCAGGGCGGTGTCGGCGCCGACCTTGGTCGCCGAGACCACGAGCCGCCCGCCGGCGTTGACGGTCGCTCCGACCACCTCGTCGCCCGGCTGCTTCTCGACGGGAACCGACTCCCCGGTCAGCAGCGACTGATCGATTGCCGAGCAGCCCTCCTCGATCACTCCGTCGGTGGCCACCTTCTCTCCGGGCCGGACTATGAACTGATCGCCGACCACCAGATCCTCGACAGGGATGCGCCGCTCGCGGCCTTCGCCGTCCAGCACTGCGACGTCCTTCGCTCCGAGCTGGAGCAGGGCCTGCAGCGCCGCGCCGGCCCGGCGCTTGGCGCGGGCCTCGAAGTAGCGCCCGGCGAGGATCAGCGTCGTGACCACCGCTGCCACCTCGAGATAGATGTGATCCGCTCCCGCGCTGCGATCGACGATCAGCTGGAAGGGCATCCGCATTCCCGGCATCCCCGCATCCAGGAAGAACAGCGTGACCACCGACCAGGCCCAGGCCGCGAGCGTTCCGACGCTGATCAGGGTGTCCATCGTGGCCGTGCCGTGCTTGAGGTTGCGCCACGCCGCTTGGTGAAACGGCCAGCCGGCCCAGAAGACGACCGGGGTCGCCAGGTTCAGCGACAGCCACTGCCAGTTGTCGAACTGGAGCGGCGCGACCATCGACAGCGCCAGCACCGGCAGCGACAGCACCACTGAGAAGACCAGGCGCCGGCGCAGGAGCTCGGTCGGGTCGTGTCCCTCCGGCGGCGCCGGCCGCTCGCCGGCGTCGGCCTCGGGCGCGGCCGAGGCCCGGTATCCCGCGGCCTGGACCGCCTCGACGAGCTGCTCGGTCTCGATCCCGTCAGGGTCGAACTCGACGGTGGCCTTCTCCGTCGCGTAGTTCACCGACGCGGTCACCCCGGGGAGCTTGTTGAGCTTGCGCTCGACCCGGTTCGCACACGACGCGCAGGTCATGCCCTCGATCGGCATGTCGAGTGTCTTCATGGGCGCGCTCATCCGATTGGCAAGGTCGTGCCTGGCGCGGACCTACGCGGCCACCTCGTAGCCCGCTTCGTCGATCGCAGCGCGGATGGCGGCATCATCCAGGTCCCGGCCCTCGACGTCGACTCGGCCCGTGGCCAGGTCGACGGTTACCTCCTGGACGCCTGACAGCTGGGTGATCCCCTCGGTCACCGCCTGCTCGCAGTGGCCGCAGGTCATGCCCGAAACCGTGTAGCTGATGGGACTGTCGGCGGTCATGGGCTCTCCGATACGGTTAGGGGGTATTCCGAAACCCCGACCGTAGCAGATCGGTTTCATACCCCCCACCGGTAACGTGCCCTGCATCATGACGACCTCTCCAACTCCTTCCCCGCGGGGCTACTCCGCCACCAAGGAGCAGCTGACGACGCGCCTGTCGCGCATCGAGGGGCAGGTCCGTGGGATCGAACGGATGGTCGAGGAAGATCGCTACTGCATCGACGTGATCACCCAGATCCGCGCTGTCCAAGCCGCGCGTGGATCAAGCGCGGCGCCCACCGCTCGGTCGGCGAGCTCGTGAAGTCGATCCGCACCTGGATCACAGGCTGGAACGAGGACCCAAAGCCATACGTCTGGCACAAGAACCCAGACGAGATCCTCGACAGCCTCGCCTCCTACTGCCAACGAATCTCTGACTCAGGTCACTGGGCGCCAAGGCGCACCGACTCCTCGGCGATCCAGCCCAGCGCCGCGTCGACGACCGGCACGGGTCGCCGGCGCGCGCTGCGCAGCCGGCCTCCAAGCCGCCGGGCCGAGCCGGAGAGGTCCTCGACCGGCGTCGCGGCACCCAGTACGGCTGCGCTGTCGGCCAGCACCCCGACGCGCCGCAGGCGGCGCACGGCAACCAGCGAGACCCGGCGCAGTCCCTGGCTGCCCGCCGCGCTGCGCACCCACACGGCGATGAGCACGAGCAGCGCGACGCGGGCGGACCGGAGCACCGCGCTGTCGGAGCCGATGCCGCCCACCAGGCCGAAGGCCAGGGTCGAGATCGCCAATGGCGCGGCGATCGCCACGCCACGCACCACGGCGCGACCGTCTGCGGCGCTGGCCGCCCAGGCCACCGCGAGCACGAGGGCGATCGCGCCGAGCGCGCGCGGGTCGGTGCTCGCGAGCGTCACGGCGAAGCCGGCGACCGCGCCGAGGACGAGCGCGCCGGCGTGTGGCGACTCGGCCGCCGCGTCCGCGTCCGCGTCGCGCAGCGGCGCGATCGACGGGGTCGCAGCGACCTCGTCCTCCCAGCGTGCCAGGCCGCGGCGTATCACCCAGGCCTGGATCAGCCCGGCCCCGGTCGACCACACCACCAGGGAGGCGAACGTCAGCACCAGCGCCGCGGACGTCCCCGACGGCAGGAAGCCCAAGAGGTCGCGCACACGGTCGTAGGTGCCCAGGTAGGCGTCGAGGCCGACCAGCACGACGATCGAGAATGCGCTCGTCACCGCGTAGTAGGCGGTGCGCATGGCGGCGCCCGCGGCGGCGAGGGCCACGTAGGGAGCCCCGCGCCCGGCCAGAGCACCGAGCAGCGGCGCGCTCGCCGCCTGGGGCACGGGAATCCCCATGCGCGCCGGACCCATGATCGCGGTCGTCTCCACGAGGCTCGCGGTGGCCGTCGCGTAGCCGGCGCGGGCGCCGTGGCGCTGCGCGGCGCGCGCCAGCGGCACGCCGCCCGCGATCCCGACCGTCCAGCCCAGCGGCACCGCGCGGGCGACGAGGAAGGTGAGCGCGGCGACGTTCGCCATCCCGCCCAGCGCCCGGGTCCGGTCGTCGGTGGCGCCGTCCACGGCGACAGACGCCACCGAGGCAGGCGGAGGATCATCGGCTGGCCGGCGCAGAGCGAGAGCCACTGTACGCCGCCGCGCTCCCGCGCGAGTCAGCGCTGCTTCTGAACTGCCCCCTCGGCGCACCGAGCGTGGTAATTTTGCCTCCGCGACACTACTTGGAGGGTGACATGCGATACATCTCGGTTTGGCTCTGGGCGGCGCTCGGCGGGGCCGTTCTTCAGTTCGTGGCGCTCGGCTCGAACTTCTACGTGATTCACGGCAAGGGCGGCGACTCCACCGAGGACGCCTGGCTCGGCCTCCCTCACGCGTCCGACCTCATCCTCGCCTCGGCTGTGATCACGGTGCTGGCGGTGACGCTCGCGGCCCGCGGACGCAGCCCGCTGCGCGGCCGCAACGTCGGGCTGGTGGTCGCGCTCATCGCCCTGCTCGCCACGGCGCAGGTCGTCTACCGGATGTTCGTGCCTCCGTTCGGCTGCCTGACCTACAACTGCGGGACCACCTCGCAGGCGGACGTCACGATCCTGACCGGCATGTGGATCGCGCTGGTCGGCTGCGGCTTAGCGCTGCTCGGCGGCCTGGGCCACGCGTTCAGCGCTGCGGCCCGGCGCACCACGGCGGCTCCGTCGCTCGCGCCCCAGCAGGCGGGGATGACCCCGTGGCTGGGGGTCGGCGCGCTGGGCCTGGTGGTCGCTTTCGTCGCGCCGTTCACCGTGTTCAAGGCCTACAACGTAGCGGGCTTCTTCGGCGCGAAGGGCAGCTCGAAATTCGGCGGCTGGCTGTCGCTTCCGCACACGAGCAGCCTCGTCCTCGCGTTGACGATCGTGGGGCTGCTGGTCGTGCTCTCCGCCGCCCGCCGGCGCGCTCCGCTCTCACCGGCCGCCCTGGGCGCCGCTATGGGGATGCTTGCGTTCATCGTCGCGGCCCGCGAGCTGTTCCGCATCTCCCAGCCTCCGTTCAGCTCGGCCGGCGGTGCGAGCAACGTCAAGGTCGGAGCCATCACGACGCTGCCCGCCTTCTGGGTGGGCTTCGCCGCCGCGGTGATCGCCACGATCGCCGGAATCGTCCAGGTGGTCCTCTACTACCGGGAGTCGGTCGCGGAGGAAGAGAGCCGCAGCTCACCCCTGACCGCCGGTCGCGTCGAGGCCGAGACAGCCGCCTGATGCCCGTTCTCGACACCGTTTCCAGCGAAGGAGAGCAGATGAGCATGACCACATCGGTGAGAAGCAAAGTCGAGCGCCTGCGGCGGATGGGAAGCGACGGGCTGTGGTGCGGGTTGCCCCTCGGGCCGCCTGCCGCCGGGCACATGCTCGGCGCGCACGGCATCGTGAGCCTGCTGCCGGTCGCCTTCGTCGGCGTCGCGCTCGTGCTGGCGACCGCCTGGATGGCCCGGCGCTGGGGCGGCCGTCCCCCGGTGCTGCCTGCGGGCGTCACGCCGCCGCCGCGCCCGCAGCGCGCGCCCGCCGACGACGCGGCGCCCGAGCTGGGCGCACCGGGCCGCCGTCCGCCAGCGCTACCGGCGCTGCCGGCGCCGTCTTAGCTGAGAACAGGCCCTGTCGCTACCCGGCTGATCAGCCACAGCGTGGCGAGGGCGAGCGCGGAGGCCAGCAGGGCTGGCATCGCTTGGGCGGCGTGACGGCCAAGCGCGCGCGGAGACGCGATCTAGGTGTAGTTCCTAAGCACGTTGTTCATCCGGCCCTCCTTGGAGGCTGGGGGTGTCTAACGCCACCCAGATCCAAGGAGTCACCGGATGAAGCTGCACGCTAATGCCCCGCTCGGCCCGAAGGGCAGGGCGATCATGG
>JBBRYL010000031.1:0-29710 GCA_038237685.1 Solirubrobacterales bacterium
CACGCCGAGTGTGAGCGCCTCCATCCGGCGCGCGAGCAGCGCCTCGGGCGGCAGCGTCTCGTGCCGAATCATGTCCCAGTACTCCGAGCGCGGGTCGCCGAAATCGATCAGCACCTGGGCCACCACCTCCTTGTCCAGCGTCACCTCGCGGTCGTCGACGTACCAGCTCGTAAGGCTGCGGAAGTGGGCTAACACGGGCTCGGGTTGCATCACCTTGTCCGCGGGGTCGAAGAAGCCCATCGATGCGAGCTGGTCGAATAGGCCCTCGGCGTCGCCCTCGATACCAAGGCGGAACGCCGTCTTCTCCTGCTCCACGTGCGCGCGCTCGACGCGCTTGGTCATGCCGAAGTCGAGGAAGGCCACCCGGCCGTCTTCCAGGAAGCGAAAGTTGCCGGGGTGGGGGTCGCCGGAGAAGTGGGCGTTGCGGTAGAGCGATCCGAAGAAGAACCGGAAGATGATCTCGCCGTAGCGGTTGCGGTCGGCCCGGGGCAGAGCGCGTACCTCCTCGAAGCCGATGCCCTCGGCCCATGCGGTCACCAGCACGCGCTCGCGGGAGAGGTCTGAGATCACTTCGGGGATCACCACGAAGGGGTGCCCGCGGTAGGCCCGCGCGAACGCCCGCTGGGCCTGGGCCTCCTGCTCGTAGTCGAGCTCGTCGGAGATCCGCTCCTTGATCTCCGCGGTCATGGCCTTGGCGTCCATGCCCGGGGCGATCTTCTTGGCCACGCGCATCAGCAGGCCCAGGTTCTGGAGGTCCGAGCGCACGGCCTGCGCGACTCCCGGGTACTGGACCTTGACCGCGACCTGGCGCCCGTCGTGCAGCCGCGCGCGGTACACCTGGCCGATCGAGGCGGCCGCCAGCGCGTCCTCGTCGAACTCGGCAAAGGCGTCGGAGAGCTTTTCGCTGAGCTCTGACTCGATCACCTTCTTCATGTCCTTGAAGGAGACCTGGGGTGCGGAGTCGCGCAGCTCGACGAGCTTCGCCTGGATCCGCTCCTGAAACTCCTCGGGAAAGGCGCCGGTGTCGATGAACGACGCAACCTGCCCCACCTTCATCGCCGCGCCCTTCATGTTGCCCAGCACCTCGAGGATCTGCTCGGCCGCCTCGGCCTGGCGGCGGCCTGCGGCCTCGCGTCGGCCATCCCCGTCGCGTGTGAGGTTGGCGGCCCGGGTGGCGTAGTTGCGCGCCGTCTGGCCGCCTGCCAGCCCGGCCACCTTGGCGGTACGCCGGATCCGGCCGGTGGGGATAGAGCTGTCCTGGTCGCGGGCCACGGCTTCTAGGGTACGGTGCGTCCGGGATGCGGCTCGTGAGCTTCGACGGCGGCGACGGGGTGCAGGCGGGCTCGCTCGAGGGCGACCGCGTGGTGGCGCTCGGCGCCGGCGGGGTCGGCCGGCTCCTACGCAGCGGGCCGTTGCCGGCCGAGGCGTCGGGACCCGCGAAGGCCCTCGCCGACGTCCGCCTGCTGCCGCCCGTGACCGACCCGTCGAAGATCGTCTGCATCGGGCTCAACTACCACGCGCACGCGGCCGAGCAGGGCGCCGATGCGCCGGAGACGCCCACGATCTTCGCCAAGTTCGCAAACGCCTTGGTTGCCGACGGCGCCGAGGTCGAGCTGCCGCCCTACAGCCGCCGGGTCGACTACGAGGCAGAGGTGGCGTTCGTGATCGCCGACCGCTGCAAGGACGTCGCCGAGTCCGAGGCGCTCGAGCACATCGCCGGTTACACGCTGCTGAACGACCTCTCGGCGCGCGACTATCAGTTCAAGACCCCGCAGTGGATGCCCGGCAAGGTCTTCGACGGCGCCGCGCCGTGCGGCCCGGCGCTAGTCACCCCCGACGAGGCGGGTGCCCACGACGCCATCGAGATTTCGCTGACGCTCAATGGCGAGCAGATGCAGAGCGGCAACACCGCCGATCTCGTCCACTCGATCCCGGCGCTCGTGGCCTACCTGTCGAAGCTGATGACGCTCGAGCCGGGCGACATCGTCTCAACGGGGACCCCCGCGGGCGTTGGCAGTCTGCGCGACCCGAAGGTGTGGCTGAAGCCCGGCGACGAGGTCGTGGTCACCTCACCGCAGCTGGGCACGCTCACGACACGGCTGTCCTGACGCCGCAGCAGCCCGCCTCTAGGCGCGCACCACCTCCACCGGCTCGTCGATCGCCTCGGCCAGCAGGTCCGAGCCGCGCTGGGCTGCCCACACCGCCACGCTGGGATCAGCGCCGGGATGGTCGGTCGAGGCCACGAGCCGCACGCCGTCGCCGTCCTGCTCGAGGGTCACCGAGGCCACCGACCGGTCGCGGCTGCGCTCCAGCTGCTCGGCCATTCGAATCACGCCGCACAGCAGCTTGAGCCGGCGGGTGTCGCTCTTGCGCTCGAGCGGCCCGAGCTGCGAGGAGTCGGGCATGCCCTTGCGGTGCCAGCGGGCGATAAGCGCGATCAGCTCGAGCTCGCGCGGGTCGTACCCCGGGAGGCCGCTGTTGAGCACCAGGTATCGCGAATGGCGGTGGTGGTCGTCGTAGTTGATGGCCACGCCGATGTCGTGGAGCATGCACGCCGCCCACAGCAGCTCGCGGTCGTCGTCGTCGAGGTCGTGGAGACCGGCCCGGCCGAGGGAGTCGAACATCTGAAGCGAGAGCCGCGCGACGTGCTGGACGTGTGCGTCGTCGCTGCTATAGCGGTGAGCCAGGTTCTCGACCGAAGCGCGCCGGACGTCGGCCAGCAGCGGTGGGTCGTTGGCCTTGAGCATCTGCTCGAACATGACGCCCTCGCGCAGGCCGGCCTCGGTCACCTCGACGGCGTCGAACCCGCCGTGGTCCATCGCCGCCTCGAGCACCACGGCGCCGCCGAGGATCACGTCGCCGCGGTCGGGCTTGATGCCGGGCACCGAGCCGCGCTTGGCGGCGGGCCGGCCGGCCAGTTCCTCGACGAGCTCCTCCAGCATCTCGCGGGTGAGCGCGAAGCCCTGGACGTCGATGTCGGTCAGGTCGAGCCGCTTCTGGGCGGCGGCCGCCAGGTTGCGGATGGTTCCGCCGACGGCCGCGAGCCTGGCGTCGTCGCCGCCCTGCCACCACTCGAAGTCCGACAGGGTGCGCGCGACGTGCTTGCGAAGCGACTTGAGCTGCTTTGGGGTCGCGACCTCATCGGGCAGCAACGCCTCGGACACACGCACGGCGCCAAGCCGCACCGATTCCGCCTCGCGCAGTTCGCGATCGGCGATCTGCATGAGCTGGACGCTGCCGCCCCCTATGTCGATGCCGAACCCGTCGGCGACGGTGGTCGTGTTCGCGATGGCCAGATAGCCGTACCAGGCCTCCTTCGCGCCCGAGATGGTGCGCACCTCGAGTCCGGTGCGCTCCCGGATGGACTCCAACAGCTCGCCGCGATTGGAGGCGTCGCGGATGGCGCTGGTGGCCACGGCGTCCACGTGCTCGACCCCCGATGCGCGCAGGAAGTTGGCGAACACGACCGCGGTCTTGACGGCGCGCTGCATCGGCTCGGCCTGCAGCTCGGAGGAGTCGCCCATGCCCGCGCTGACCCTGGTGGGCTCGCGGATCTCGTCGACCAGCGTCCACCAGCCGTCCGCGTCGTATTCGAACACCACGAGCCGGAAGGAGTTCGACCCCATGTCGATGACGGCCATCCGTTGCACCCCGCCATCAAACACCCCGCGCCGGTCGCGGACGTGAAGCGCCGGAGGTCCGGGGCTAAGGATCCTGGCGAACCTGCCGATACCCGAGGTGATGGCATCGTCTGCCCAGCCCTCCCGCGCTGCCTCCGGCTCCGCCCTGGACAACCGCCGCGTAGCCGCGACGGCGATCGATCTCGTCGCACCCTTGCTCGCGCTCATCGCGCTCTATGCCGGGGGACTGCTCACACCGGCGGTCGCGCTGGTGGTAGGTGGCTGGATGCTCTTCTACTTCTTCGCGCTCGAGTCCGGTGGCGGCCAGACGGTCGGCAAGCGGGCGATGAAGCTGCGCGTGGTCGACGCCGACGGCAACGAACCGAGCATGCGCCAGGTGGCCATGCGCACCCTTGTGCGCGTGGTCGACCTCCCGGTGATCGGGCTGATCGCGATGATGGCCAGCGGCGACCGCCGCCAGCGCCTGGGCGACATGGCGGCCGATACCCACGTGGTCGACGCCGAGACCGCGTCCGGGCAATCCGACCTGACTTCCACCGATACCACCCAGGTACACCCTGCGGTGCCTGCCGCCTTCTCCGGGCAGCAGTCCGCAAGCAAGCCCAAGCGATCGCGTCCCGGCCTCGGCGGACCCGAGATCAAGCTGCCCAGGCTCGGCCGCCCGGGCAAGGCCAAGCCTCCGACCGCCGCCGAGGCCAAGACGGGTGGCCGCCGCACGCTTGGCGGGCCCGAGATCAAGCTGCCGACATTTGGGCGCGGCCGCAAGTCGTCCCCAGCAGCTGAGCCGGCGCCGACTCCCGTGGCCCAGGCGGTCGTGCCGCCGGCTCCTACTCCTACTCCGGCGCCCACGCCGCCGGCCGCACCCGTTCCCGACGCCATCGAAGAATTCCGGATCGACGACGAGCAGGCGGCCGTGCCCGAGGTCGAGGTCGTGACCAGCCGGCCCGAGCCCGCGGCCCCCGAGCCCGCCGACCCGACGATCGCCATGACCGAGGTGCCCGAGGTCGAGGTCACGCCCTCACCGGAGGAGTCTCCGGCTCCCGAACTCCGTGTCCCGGCAATCTCAGCAATCCCAGCGATCCAGTCCGAGCAGCCACCGCCACCGTCGAGGCCCGCCGCGATTCCTGGCATCCCGTCGGCGGAGGCGCCCCCGCGCGCCCCGACGGTCCCGGCCGCTCTGGATCCGGAGCGACGGCCCGCGGAAGGCGCTATCGCCGAACCAGACGACTCCTCTGGGCCGAGGATCGAGGTCAAGCCGATCGAGACCGTCTCGGCAATGGACCTGATCATGCAAGACGCCGAGCACGACCGCGCCGGCTGAGTCGGCACCGCACCGACGTTCTAACATCGCCCGCCGCATGGCGGGCACCCCGGACAATCCACTGCAAGTCGCGGTAGTCGGCTCGGGCCCGGCCGGCTTCTACGCCGCCGGGCACCTGATGTCGGCCAAGGACGCCGTGATCCACGTCGACCTGATCGACCGGCTGCCCACACCGTTCGGCCTCGTACGTGCCGGGGTGGCGCCCGACCACCCCAAGATCAAGTCGGTCACACGGGTGTATGAGAAGACCGCCGCCATGGAGGGTTTCCGCTTTTTCGGCAATGTCGAGGTCGGCCGCGACATAAGTCACGCCGAGCTCAAGGACTACTACCACGCGGTCGTCTACGCGTACGGGTGCCAGAGCGATCGCAGCATGGGCATCGAGGGCGAGGAGCTGCCCGGAAGCTGGGCCGCAACCGACTTCGTGGCCTGGTACAACGGCCATCCCGACCACCAGGACCTCGACTTCGATCTCTCGTCCAAGCGGGCCGTGGTCATCGGCAACGGCAACGTCGCGATGGACGTGGCGCGGATGCTGGTGCTTCCGCGCGAGGAGCTCGACACCACCGACACCACAGACCAGGCGATTGAGGCGATCGCGACCAGCGGGGTGGAGGAGGTCGTGATCGTCGGCCGGCGCGGACCCGCCCAAGCGGCCTTCACGAACCCGGAGCTGCGCGAGCTCGGCGAGCTCACCGACGCCGACGTGATCGTCGATCCCGCCGATGTGGAGCTCGACGAGCACAGCGTCCACTCGATCGAGGGAGAGGGCGACATCACGCCCCGGCGCAACGTCGAGATTCTCACCGACTACGCCGGCCGCGAGCCAGGGGGCAAGCGCAAGCGCGTGGTGCTGCGCTTTCTGCGCTCACCGGTGGCGATCCATGGCGACGGCAGGGTGGAGTCGATCGAGCTGGTGCGCAACGAGCTCGAGCACGGGGGCGACGGGCGCCTGCGCGCCCAGGCGACCGGCGAGCACGAGACACTCGAGGCGGGGCTCGTATTCCGCTCCATCGGCTACCGCGGCCGCCCGATCGAAGGGGTGCCCTTCGACGAGTGGCACGGCACGATCCCCAACGAGGAGGGCCGGATCGTCGATCCCTCCACACAGGCATCGATTCCGGGCGAGTACGTGGCCGGCTGGATCAAGCGGGGCCCGTCGGGCGTGATCGGCACCAACAAGCGTGATGCCCAGGAGACCGTCGAGCACCTGCTCGAGGACCTGGCCGAGGGCAGGCTGCCCACACCTCCGAACCCGGATCCCGACGCCGTGCTGGCGCTCGTGACCGAGCGCAACCCCGATGTGGTCTCCTACGCCGGCTGGCAGGCCATCGACGCCTTGGAGAAGGCGGCGGGCGAGGCGCTCGGCCGCCCGCGCGTGAAGCTCACGCGGGTGGCCGACATGCTCGAGGCCGCGCGCGACTAGCTCCACACGTTCAGGTTCTCGCGCGGTTGGGAACAACCCATTCAGTGATTGACCGCAACCGTGAACCTCAGCCGCCCTCGCGAAACTCGGCCGGCCGCCGCGCGGCCGCCGCAGGCTTCGGCTTGGCCGTGACCCTGCCGCTCGCCGCCCCGGCGGCAGCGATGTTGCCGTCCGACGGCGGCGGGGCACCCGCTTCCGCGCCGCCGAAACCCCCAAGCCCTCCCCCAGCAAGCCCGCCACTCCGACCCCGGTGCCGCGCCCGCAGGCCAAGCCCGCTCCCGCGCGCGAGCCGGCCCCGGCGCCGGTCAGCCCCGCCCCGAGCCCCACGCCCGCGAACCCGACGATCGCTGCCGACCCCAAGCCGGACCTGAAGCCCGAGCCCAGGCCGGCCGTCACGCCGAAGGCCGCTCCGGAGCCGGTGGCCCAGAAGCCCGAGCCCGCGACGCCGGCGCCGTCCCGTCCGCAGCAGTATGGGATGGACAGCTTCACCTACCACCATCTGCCGCCCGACGACCAGCAGTCGATCCGGTCCTCCTACGAGCGTGAGCACGCTCCCAAGCCGGCGAATCCGACGATCGATACGGGCGTGAAGCCTGCGCCGCCGACGCCAGACCCCGAGCCCGCGACGCCGGCGCCGTCCCGTCCGCAGCAGTATGGGATGGACAGCTTCACCTACCACCATCTGCCGCCCGACGACCAGCAGTCGATCCGGACGGGGTTCAACAAGGAGCACGGGCTGAACGCCCAGGGCTGCGCCGAGATGATCGGCCCGATAGCGGCCGGGCAGGGCCGGCCGTGCACCTACCCCGACGGCAGCCGCGTGACGTTGCCGCCCGTCGGCACCCAGCCAACGACCTTCACACCGCAGTCGGGCACCACCGGGATCGCGGTGGGTCCCGGCAGGCGCACGATCGACGTCGTGCCGTTTCCCGGATCGGTGTCGGTCAGCTGCAGCCAGGCCACCGAGCTGCAGATGGAGAGCAAGGGCGGGCCGTGCGGGATGCCTATGCCCGGCCAGAAGAAGCTGCCTGAGCCCGAGGCAAAGGCTCCGAAGGGGCCGACCTTCGGCATCGACGTCGGCGCGACCACCACCAACTCGCGCTCGGACTCGACGCTCGACGAGGACGGCCGCCAGCGCACCACGCTCGACGTGACCACCGAGCTCAAGGTGACCGGCAAGGCGGGGATCGACGGCAAGGTGGTGGGCGCGGACGGCTCGGTCTACGGCGGCGCCAGCAAGACCTACCAGGTGACCGTGGACTCCTCGAGGGTCGACGAGCTGGGCTCCGGACGGGCGACCATGCCCAACCCGTACGACCCGCGGTCGCTGAGCAACGGCGAGGGCATCCAGCTCAGCCAGAAGGACTTCACCGGCACCGAAGGCAGCGTCTCCTACCGCGCGCTGCAGCTCGGCCTCGACTACGAGAAGAGCCACAAGGTCAGCGCGGGCGTCCAACGTGTAGACGACGGCACCGCGCGCATCTTCGTCGGCGACGAGAACTCGGTCAAGAACGCGCTCACGCTCGGATTGGGCACCGGCGACGTGGGCCTGGCCGTGAGCATGTCCAACGAGTTCGGCGAGGGCAAGATCAAGTCGGTCGACCTCGACATCACCACCCCGCAGGGCTGGGCGGCCTACCAGCGGTTCGTGAACGGGGGCGAGGTGCCGGCGGTCACGCGGCCCGACCAGCCGGGCATCGAGGACGCCTCGCAGTCCGACACCGCCACTTGGGCGGGCGGCGCGTCGATCGAGGCAAAGGCCGGCCCGATCAAGATCTCGGTCGGGGGCACCAGCGTCGAGGGCAACGTGACCGAGGCGCACCACCCCGACGGCACCGTCGACAACTCCCTCACCGCCCGCGACGGCGACGTGACGATGCGCGAGCTCCAGACCACCAAGCCCGACGGCACCGACGGCGACAGCTCCTACAGCCTCTCGCTCAAGGGTGTCGACAAGCACGAGC
The DNA here is from genome assembly GCA_038237685.1 of Solirubrobacterales bacterium. Lineage (GTDB taxonomy): Bacteria > Actinomycetota > Thermoleophilia > Solirubrobacterales > Thermoleophilaceae > JAAYBF01. The sequence continues at coordinate 8,353 of JBBRYL010000031.1, forward strand.
TCGAGAACCTGACCTACGTCAACACCCACAACAAGACCGCGTACTCGCACGACGGGGACGCGAGCATGAGCTTCAGCGAGGACGACCTGAGCCAGATCCAACGGGACGCCCTGGACTTCATGTCGTGGGGGACCAAGCAGGCGCGTCAGGAGATGGCCCCGGAAGAGATCAAGAAGACGCTCCAGGACGACCCCTACGCGGTGGTCCCGATGCTGGGCGGCGCCGACCCGGTGCTGTCGATGATCGGCTCGGCCAAGTACCCGCGTGAGGTGCTTGCCGCTCTCTACACCGCGGCCCGGGGAAACCCAAACGAGGTCGCCGAGCTGCTGATGAAGACGCACCTGAACGCCGGCATGGCCCACGGCGAGAACAACTTCAAGAAGCTCTCGCCGGGAACCCTCACCACCTACTGAGCCAGCTCCACGTCTACCGGTAGGCGTGAAGCGCTTCGCCGTCGAGCGCGCCGAGCGCGCGCTCCGGCGACGCCGAGATGCAGGTGAAGATCGGGGTCTCTGACTCCGTGTAGGCGCTCGACTCGGTCGACCGCAGCTCCTGCACGAGGTCGAGGAACTCGCCGGGCTCGTCGGCGTTGAACGACACCACGAACTCCTGGTCGTCGAGGCCGTATGAGTAGCCGGTGTTTATCTCGATGCCGGCGTACTGGCGGCCGGTCTCTATGTGGCCCTGCATGATCCGCCAGCGCTCCTTGGGGTCGAGCAGGTACCACTCGCGCTTCTTCCACATCGGGTAGACGATCAGGTACTTGGCATCGGAGCCGGGTCGGGGGGCAAGCGGCGTGTCGTCCTCGGAGTAGACGGACTCCTTGGTCATCGCCAAATACGAGTAGGCGATCTCGGCGTAGCGCATCAGGCCGCTCTGGTTGAGCAGCACGTGGAAGTCGTGGATGGGCTCGAGGCTGGGGGCGAGAGTGCGCACCATCAGGTCACAGTCGCCGCGCGTGCCCACGAGCGAGTAGGTGCGCAGCAGGTGGTCCTCGCCGAACTCGCGGCACGCGGCGGCGAACTCGAGCTTGTCCTGCGCGCGCTCCTGCGAGCTGCGGCGGCGCCACTCGGGCAGTACCCGCAGGAAGGTGAACTTGACGAAATTGCGTTCAGGCACCCGCTGAGTGTGGCGCATCCGACGGGGTCAGTTACGATGCGGTTGTGCGCGTCGGGATCGTATCTCCATACTCGTACACGTACCCTGGCGGTGTAGGTCGGCATATCGAAGCTCTCTCAGGGGAGCTTTCGGAGCAGGGTCACGACGTTCGGATCCTTGCCCCGTACGACCCGGACGACCGCTTGGCGCGTGTGATGCATCGCGGCGCTGCGCCGGATCGTCGGCCCATGCCCGAGAACCTGATCCCGCTTGGGCGCAGCACGGGGTTCCCCGCCAATGGCGCGGTCTCGAACCTCGGCATCTCGAGCCAGGGCGTGGCCACCCTGGGCCGCGAGCTGCGCCACGGCGGCTACGACGTCTTTCATGTGCACGAGCCCAACGCCCCGTTCGTCGGGTTCTTCACCACCGAGGCCGCGAAGATTCCGCTCGTCTCGACGCACCACTGCTACTCGACCAGCACGCTGGTCAACGGATTCACGTCCCACTTCATCGGCGCACGCCGGATGTACAACAAGATCGGCGTCCAGATCGCGGTCTCTCAGGCGGCCCAGTGGACTGCGGAGCGCTACTACGGGGGCCGCTATCGGGTCGTGCCCAACGGCGTCGACCTGAGCCAGGCGCGGCCCGACCATGGCGGTTCCGACGCCCTAGAGCTGCTGTTCGTCGGCCGGGCCCACGCCCGCAAAGGGCTGCCCATCCTGCTGCGCGCCTTCGAGGCGCTGCGCAAGGCAGGCATCCCGGCACGGCTCACGGTGGCCGGCGCCACGGAGGAGGAGGTCCGACCGCTGCTGCTCGATCCCGAAGGCGTCCACATCGCAGGGCGAGTGTCAGAAGAGGAGAAGTGGCGGTTGCTTGGCCGCGCCGACCTGCTCTGCGCCCCGTCGCTTCGAGGCGAGAGCTTCGGCATGGTGCTCACCGAGGCATTCGCCTCGGGTACCCCGGTCGTGGCCTCAGACATCGTCGGCTACCGCGACGTGGTGCGCCGCGGCATGGACGGCCTGCTCGTTAAACCGGGCGACCCCGCCGCGCTCGGTGAGGACCTTCGCGCGCTGGCCCTCGACCCCGAGCGCCGTGCACGCATGGCCGTGGCCGCGCGCGAACGGGCCGAGCGGTTCAGCTGGCCCCACGTGGCCGAGGAGGTGATGGGCGCCTACGAAGACGCAGTTGAGCTCCCGGCGCCCGCGGGCCGGCGCGCGACCGCCGCCCGCCGGCTGGGGCTGGCCGCCGCCGACGGCCAGCCCGTCGTGCACCCGCAGCGGCTGCCCTCGATCGAGCCCAGGCCGCAGCCGACTCGCCGCCGCCGGGTTGCCCACGCGGCCCGCCGTGCGGGCGTAGCGACCGCGGCCGTGGCCGGAGTGGGCCTCGCGGCGCTGGCCGTCGAGCACATCGGGCCCGCGTCCATCGGCCGCGCCATGCTGGCGGCGACGCCGGTCTGGGTGCTGGCCGCCTTCGCGCTCATGTGCCTGTCGATGCTGGTGCGCGCCGAGGCCTGGCACGCCATCTTGCGCGCCGCGCTCCCGGACGTGAAGTTGCGCCGCCGCGACACCGCGCGCGGCACCATGATCGGAGTCTTCATGTCAGCCACGCTGCCCGCCCGACTCGGGGAGCCCTCGCGCGCGCTGATCGTTGCCCGGCGGGCGGGGCGTGTCCGAGAGCTGCTCCCCGTGGTGCTCGGCACGCTGGTCTCCCAGACGCTGCTCAATCTGCTCGCGCTGGGCATCCTCGGTGGGGTCATGTTCGCCACGGTTGGAGTCTTCCGGGGCGGTGAGGATGGCCTCGTGCTCGTCACGATCGCCCCGCTGGTGGCCATCGCCCTGATGCTGGCGGTGCCCGCGCTGCTGCGCAGGGGCAAGCCGTCACGCTTCGTGCGCGTTCAGCAGGCACTCAGCACGGCACGCCTGGCAATGATGCAGGTGCGCACGGGCCTCGACGTGTTTCGCAACCCGCGCCTCGGATCGTGGGCCATCGTGACCCAGCTCGCCGCATGGGCGATCCAGTGGATCTCGTGCTACGCCCTGCTCGTGGCGCTCGGCCTCGACCAGCGCGCGGGGATCGGCGCGGCCGCCGCCGTTCTGTTTGCTGTCAACGTGACCGCCGCGCTTCCGGCCACGCCGTCCAACCTCGGCGTGTTCCAAGCCGCTTGCGTAGCGGTGCTATCGGCCTACGGGGTCGGGCAGACCGACGCCCTCGCCTACGGGATCATCCTGCAGGCGGTGGAGATCGCCACCGCAGTTGCTCTCGGAATGCCCGCGCTCGTCCGTGAGGGGATGTCGTGGAAGGACCTCCGCCTCAGCGCGCTGCACACGACGCCCGTGCAGCTGGGCAACGCGACCCGGCGCGCCCGCGAGAACACCGCCGAAGCCGAGATCTGAGCCCTAGCCCTATCGAGGGTCGAGGACCAACCTTCACACGGTCGTGTCAAGGTTCGTGTAGACTGGCCGGATGGCCCGTGACTACCTAGAGACCGTCCGCGAGCGCGTCGTCGTCTTCGACGGCGGCATGGGCGCCACGCTCGAGCAGTTCGACCTCACGCAGGAGGACTACATGGGCCTCCAGGGCAAGTGCCACGAGGCACTGGTCCTGAACCGCCCCGACGTGATCGAGGGTGTCCACGCCTCGATGATCGAGGCGGGCGCCGACGTGCTCGAGACCGACACCTTCCAGGCCAGCCGGATCAAGCTGGAGGAGTGGGGCCTTGCCGACCACACGGTCGAGATCAACCAGAAGGCCGCCGAGATCGCGCGCAAGGCCGCCGGCGAGCACAACTTCGTCGCCGGCTCGATCGGCCCGACGGGCCATCTGCCGGCCTCTGACGACCCGACGCTCGGCAAGATCCAGTTCGGCGAGCTCGTCGAGGTGTTCACCGAGCAGGCCGAGGGCCTCGTCAACGGCGGCGCCGACCTGATCATCATCGAGACCGCCCAGGACATCCTGGAGGTCAAGGCCGCGATCTTCGGCGCGCGCGAGGCCTTTAGGAGCACCGGCACCACGTTGCCGATCCAGGCTTCCGTGTCCCTCCTGCCCAACGGCGGCAAGATGCTGCTCGGCACCGACATCGAGTCCGTGCTCACCACCCTCACGGCGCTCGACGTGCAGGTGATCGGGCTGAACTGCTCGACCGGCCCCGAGGACATGCGCGACGCGATTCGCTACCTCGGCGAGAACTCGACCGTGCCGGTCCACTGCATTCCCAACGCCGGCATCCCGTTCCAGGGCCCCGACGGCGAGACGGTGTTCCCGGCCAAGCCCGATCCGCTTGCCGACGCGCTCCAGGAGTTCGTCGAGAAGAGCAACGTGTCGATCGTCGGCGGCTGCTGTGGCACCACGCCCGAGCACATCGCGGCGATCGTCGATCGGGTCGGCGGCAGGGAGAACGGCCCGCGCCCGGCGGCTGGCCCGCTGAAGGTCTCCTCGATGATGAGCGCGACCACCCTGGCGCAGGAGCCCGCCCCGACCATCGTCGGCGAGCGCGTGAACTCCCAGGGCTCGCGCAGGGCCAAGGCCATGCTGCTCGAGGACGACTACGACGGCCTGATGGAGATCGCGACCAACCAGGTCGAGGGCGGCGCCCACGTGCTCGACCTCTGCGTCGCGCTCACCGAGCGCGAGGACGAGGACGAGCAGATGCGCGAGCTGGCCAAGCGCGTGTCGCTGTCGCTGCCCGCGCCGCTGCAGATCGACTCGACCGAGCCCCCCGTGATGAAGCGCGCGCTGGAGCAGACCCCCGGCCGCGCGATCGTCAACTCCGTGAACCTCGAGGCCGGCCGCGAGAAGCTCGACACTGTCGTGCCGCTCGCCAAGGCCCACGGCGCCGCGCTGATCGCCCTGACCATCGACGAGGTCGGCATGGCCAAGACGCGCGACCGCAAGGTCGAGATCGCCCGGCGAATCCGCGACATGGTCGTTGACGAGCACGGACTCGACGAGGAGTCGCTGATCTTCGACGTGCTCACCTTTACGCTCACCACCGGCGACGAGGAGTGGCGCCCGTCGGCCATCGAGACGATCGAGGGCATCCGCGCGCTGAAGCAGGCGCTGCCGAAGGTCAAGACCTCGCTCGGCGTCTCCAACGTCTCCTTCGGCGTGTCGCCCAAGGCGCGCAAGGTGCTCAACTCGGTGTTCCTGCACCACTGCGTGGAGGCGGGCCTGGATCTGGCGATGGTGCACCCCGCGGATGTCACGCCGTACGGCGAGATCTCCGAGGAGGAGCGCAAGCTCACAGACGCGCTGGTGTTCAACGAGTCCGAGGATGCGCTCGAGAAGTTCATCGGGCACTTCGAGTCCCAGGGTGAGGAGGCCGAGGACGAGGCCTTAAATCCCACCGAGGGCATGGAGCCCGAGGAGGCACTGCACTGGCACATCCTGCGGCGCAAGAAGGAGGGCGTCGAGGACTGGATCGACAAGTGCAACGACAAGATCGGCGCCGTGCCCACGCTGAACACCGTGCTGCTGCCCGCCATGAAGGAGGTTGGCGACAAGTTCGGCTCGGGTGAGCTGATCCTGCCGTTCGTGCTGCAGTCGGCGACCGTGATGAAGCGCGCCGTGGGCCGGCTCGAGAACTACCTCGAGAAGATGGAAGGACATACCAAGGGCACCGTGGTCATCGCCACCGTGTTCGGCGACGTGCACGACATCGGCAAGTCGCTGGTCAACACGATCATGACCAACAACGGCTATACGGTGATCGACCTGGGCAAGCAGGTCCCCGTCGACACCATCATCAACGCCGCGGTCGAGCACAAGGCTGACGCCATCGGCCTCTCGGCACTGCTGGTGTCCACCTCCAAGCAGATGCCGATCTGCATCGGTGAGCTGCACGACCGCGAGCTTGACTTCCCCGTGCTCGTCGGCGGGGCGGCGATCAACCGCGACTTCGGCCGCCGCATGCTCTACCCGGGCGGCAAGGAGTCAGACGACATTTACGAGCCGGGCGTCTTCTACTGCAAGGACGCCTTCTCCGGCCTCGACACGATGGATGCGCTGGTCGATACCGAGCAGCGCTCCGAGCTGGTCGACAAGGTCCGCGATGAGGCCAAGACCCTGCGTGAGAAGCCCGTCAAGGTCGACGACGGCCCCGCCGTGACCGACGCCAGCGTGCGCTCAGAGGTGAACACCGACAACGAGGTCCCGGAGCCGCCGTTCTGGGGTGCCCGCGAGATCGTGGCCGACCTCGACGACGTCTACCCGTTCCTGGACCGCCATGTGCTGTTCAAGCTGCACTGGGGTGGCCGTGGCAAAAAGGGCGAGGACTGGCGCAAGATCGTCGAGGGGGACGGCGAGGACGAGGGCTTCAGGCCCAAGCTCGAGCGCATGTGGAATGAGCAGGAGTACCTGCACCCGCGCACCAAGGTGGGCTACTTCCCGTGCAACTCCGAGGGCAACGACCTGGTCATATTCGATCCCGAGGACCACGACCGCGAGATCGAGCGGCTGACCTTCCCGCGCCAGCCCAGGCACGACCGCATCTGCCTGGCCGACTTCTACAAGCCGCTTCACTCCGATTCCCACCCACCCCAGCGCGACGTGGTCGCGCTCCAGGGGGTCACCGTCGGCTCCGAGGTCACCGACGTGATGGCCCAGCTGGAGAAGGACGGCGAGTTCGCCGAGCAGCTGTTTACCCACGGCATGGGCGTGCAGGCGGCCGAGGGACTGGCCGAGTGGATGCACCACGAAGTCCGCACCGCCTTCGACATCGACGCCGACCAGGGCCGGCGCTACTCGTGGGGCTACCCGGCGTGCCCGGAGCAGTCCGAGCACGAGAAGGTCTGGCGCCTGCTCGGCCTCGACGACATCGGCATGTACCTGTCCAGCGGCTACGCGGTGATGCCCGAGCAGTCGACAGTCGCCATCGTCAGCCACCACCCGCAGTCGGTCTACTTCGGCATGAAGTCCGGCTTCCTGCCCGAGGACAAGACGCCCGACGAGCTCATCGCCGGCACCGACCGCGGCGGCGAGCTGCCACCCGAGGACGAGGCCACCGACGGCGCGCGCGAAGAGGAAGCAGTTCCCGAGACGGCCTAGCAGCGGGCGCTCGCGGGGGGCGGGATCCGGGAGGTGCCCTTCCGGGAAGCCTGGACACTCCTCCAGTGCACCACCCGGATCCCGCCAGGAGCCGCGCGCAGGCCCCGGATCGACATAAGGGAGAAAGACCGGGGCGGAACTCTCGACACGTGGACAAAGATCGCCGGGCCGGGCGGCCATAGCGTGACCTCCGTCCCCTGACTCGCGATCCGGCGGCCCGTTCCGTCGGAATTCTTAGGAGGAACTCGCACATATGAGATCCCGTCTAAAGCGGGCCGGGCCCCTGGCGTTCCTGGTGGTCCTCGCCTCGCTTCTACTTCCCGCATCCGCACTTGCCACGTCGCAAGACCTGACGACCTACAACAAGGATGGCCTCGGGCCGACGGTGCCCGTCGACACCGTCTGGGTGGTCGTCGCGGCGGTGTTCGTGCTGTTCATGCAGGCCGGCTTCATGTTCCTGGAGATCGGCTTCGTCCGCGCCAAGAACGCAGGCACGATCGTCGCGAAGATCCTGACCAACCTGTCGATCGCGGCCGTCTGTTACTGGGCCGTCGGCTTCGCCTTCGCGTTCGGCTCGGCCGACGTCTTCGGCGGTGCCGGCTCGATCATCGGCAGCAACGGCTTCTTCCTGCAGGCGAGCGGCAACCCCGCCCAGGCGTTCCCGGTCATGGGGCTGTCCGACGCCGTGATCGAGTCGAAGTTCCTGTTCCAGTTCTCGTTCTGTGCGGTCTCCCTCGCGATCGTATGGGGCTCGACGCTCGAGCGGATCAAGTACAGCGCCTACGTGATCTACGCGATCGTGTTCGCGGCGATCATCTACCCGATCGGCTCGCACTGGGTGTTCGGCGGCGGCTGGCTGCAGCAGGGCAAGACCCCGCTGATGGCCACCGGCATGCAGGACTTCGCCGGGTCGACCGCGGTCCACCTGATCGGTGCCACCGGCGCACTGGCCGCGTTGCTGCTGCTCGGTCCGCGTAAGGGCAAGTACGGGCCCGACGGCAAGCCCAGGGTGATCCCAGGGCATTCGATGCCGATCGTCGGTCTCGGCGTGGTCATCCTGTTCTTCGGCTGGTTCGGGTTCAACCCGGGCTCGACGCTCAACGCCGCAGACGGGCGCTTCGCGGAGGTCGCGGTCGTGACCCTCATGGGCGCGGCGGGCGGCGTGATCGGGGCCTTCGTGATGTCCCAGCTCAAGCTGAAGACGATCGACATCGGCATGGTCGGCAACGGCATGATCGCCGGCCTGGTGGCCATCACGGCGCCCTCCGGCTACGTCGAGGTGTGGGCCGGGCCGATCATCGGCTTCGTGGCCGGGGTGATCGTCGTCCTCGGCGTGATCGCCATCGACAAGTACGTCGACGATCCGATCGGCGCGACGTCCGCGCACGGCCTTGCGGGCATCTGGGGCACCCTCTCGTGTGGCTTCTTCGCGGCGCCACGCCTAGCCAAGTACAACGCGTTCGGTGACCCCGACGGTGGCCTGTTCTACTCTGGCCATCTCACGCAACTGGCCGCACAAGCGGTCGGAGTGCTCGTGGCGTTCCTGTTCGTGTTCAGCCTGAGCTACGCAACGTTCTGGACGATCAAGAAGACCATCGGTCTCCGCGTCAGCGAGGAGGAGGAAGATGCCGGCCTCGACATCGTCGAGCACGGCATGTACGGCTACCCCGAGCAGTTCATCCCGCTGCCAGAGACAGGTGCGGCGTCGTTCGGCCCTGCCGCTCCGCATGGGGGCGAGGCTCCGGTGTCACCGCAGGGCAGAGGCAAGCCGGTACCGGGGGAGGTGACAGCATGAAGAAGGTAGAGGCGTTCGTCCGCCACGAGTCTTTCGAGGGGATCCGGATGGAGCTGCTCGAAAAGGGCTTTCCGAGCCTCTCGATCGCGGAGTACAAGGGCTCAGGCAGGCAGAAGGGCATCACGGAGCAGTACCGAGGCTCCCAGTTGACCATTCACCTGCGGCCGAAGTTGAAGCTCGAGATCGTCGTGGACGACACAGACGTCCCGATCATCACCGAGACGATCCTCAAGCACGCGAGAACAGGGCAGGTCGGAGACGGCAAGATCTTCGTCATCCCGGTGGAGGCTGCGATTCGCATTCGCACCGGTGAAGACGGAGGCGACGTCCTCCAGGCCCACGAGACGGAGGAGATCCCGGCGGGGGCCTGATCCCCTCCTCGCGCGATGGCCGGGGGGATGGCTCGACGACGAGCGATCCCCCCGGCCGTTTCGCGCTGCGACGCCGGAACGCCCTGTCCATGACTGCTCCCGAGTCGCTCCCCACGCCGCGCGGGGCCCACCTCGAGATGGTGGGTGCGGTCCTCGCGGGCGACGGTCTCGAGCGGGTCGCCGAGATCGCCGCCCAGCACGCCGGCGCCCCCGTGGCGGTGGTCGTGCCAAGGCTCGGCACGCCGTCGGAGGCGTGGGCGGCCCTGGAGCGCTACGTCGCAAAGCGCCTGGCCGGTGGCAAGCCCGACCGCCCCGCGGAGGTGGTGGCCGAGGTGCCGATCGTGTCCGGCGGACAGGAGCTCGGGACGGTGCTCCTGCTCGGTCCCGGCGGGCCCGACGCCGGCGAGTATCTGCACGTCGCCGCGGTGGCGGCGCTCACCGAGGTCGCGGTGGCCGAGGCCCGCGACGAGACCGAACAGAACCTTCGCGGCTCCTTCCTCGAGGAGCTGCTCACCCGGGATGACCTCGACCCTGGCGACATCGTCCGGCGGGCGCGCCGTCTGGGCTGCGACCTGGCCGAGGGCGCGGTCGGCCTGTGCGCCGACCCGGGCGAGCGCGCGCCCGGCAGGCTGCTGGCCTCGATCGCCGCCGAGCAGCCCGGCGCCCTGGCCCAGACGGTCGGCGGGCGGGTCTACGCCCTGTTGCCCGGACCGCTCGAGGAGGCCCGCAGGGTGGCCAACCACCTCGGCCGCCAGGCACTCGTCGGCCTGTCTTCGCACTACTCCGACTCCGCGGACGTGCGCCGGGCGCTCGAGGAGGCCGAGCTGGTGCTGGGCGTGACCGCAGCCCCGGGGAGGGCCGCCCGGCGATGAGATCGGTGGAGGCACCTACCGCCTGCTTTTCCGGGTGCTGGCCAGCCATCCCGAGGAGGTGCGCAGCTTCTACGAGGACACGATCGCCCCCCTCACACGCTACGACGAGCAGTACTCCACCGACCTGGTCGGCACGCTCGAGGCCTATCTCGGGCAGAACTGCAACATGAACGCGACGGCCGCGGCCATCCACGCGCACCGCCACACGGTCAGCTACCGGCTCGAGCGGGTCAAGGAGCTCAGCGGGCTCGATCCGTTCACCAGCGAGGACCGCGAGCGGCTCGGGCTCGGGCTGAAGGCCTACCGCATCATCGAGCCCAAGCTGCCGCGTTAGATCGCGAGCCGCGGGAGGAGGGCAGCCCGACCGGTGGTCGGGCGAGCACCGCACCGACAGTTTCAGAGAAGCTGCTGCTGCACTCCGCCGGACTCGAGCTCCAGCAGCTGGCGCTTGGCGGAAAGGCCGCCGCCGAACCCGACGAGCTTGCCGTCACTTCCGATCACGCGGTGGCACGGCACGATGATCGGCAGCGGGTTGCGTCCGTTGGCGGCGCCGACGGCCCGAAACGCCTCGGGATGGCCTATAGCTGTCGCGACCTCGCCGTAGCTGGCGGTCTGGCCGTAGGGGATCCGTTGCAGCTGGTCCCACACGAGCCGGTCGAAATCGCCGCCGCGCGGCGCGAGAGCCAGGTCGAACTCCTGTAGCTCGCCTGCGAAATAGCGCTCGAGCTGGGCGATCGGCTCGGCAAGCGCCCTGTCGTCACGCACCGCGTCGGCGACCGGCCTGTGTCGGCCCGGCAGCTGGATCTGTGTGAGTGACTCGCCGTCCCCGACAAGCACGAGCTTGCCGATCGGCGTGGGCAGGCCGCTGTGGATCATCGAAGCAATCATGACTTGAGAACGCACCATCAACGGCGAATGTGAGATAGCGGCGCCCCGGCGTGGACCCGCCTACTTGATGAACAGCATCTCGGAGTACTTCGGCATCGGCCACAGGTCGTCGGCCACGTACCGCTCGAGCAGGTCGGCGGTCTTGCGGACCGCGCCCATCGCGCTCAGCTGCGAGTCGCGGGCGTACTCCGCCAGCTTTTGCGGATCGTCCTCGATGCCCTCGGGGTACTGATTGGCGATCTCGAGCTTGCCGATCGCGGCTACAAGCGCCTGGACCATGTCGCGGTTCTCGACCTGCAGGTCCTCGACGCCCGCCTCGTCCACGAGCTTCTGGTGGCGCAGCGCCGCGGGGAGTAGGAGCGTGCGGGCGATCGTTGAGGTGGTCTCTGCCTCGATGTTGGCCTGCATCGCGTACTGCTCGAGCCACACCTCGTAGCGCGACTCGAGCTCGCGCCTGGACAGCACGCTGTACTTCTCGAACGCGGCCACCGTCTGGTCGGAGATGACCTCGGGCAGCGCCTCGGGGCTGGTGCGGAGGTTCTTCAGCCCGCGCTTCTGGGCCTCGGCGTGCCACTCGTCGGAGTAGCCGTCACCGCCGAAGATGATCTGCTTGTTGGCCGTGTAGGACTCCTTCACGACCTCCATCACGGCATCGGGCAACTCGGCGCCTCCATCGACCTTGGCCTTCAGCGACTCGGCAAGCTCGTCGACGGCCTCCGCCACGATCGTGTTGAGCACGCTGTTGGGAAACGCCAGCGACATGCTGGACCCGAGCGCGCGGAACTCGAACTTGTTGCCGGTGAAGGCGAACGGCGAGGTGCGGTTGCGGTCGCCGCCGTGCTTTGGCAGCGGGGGCAGCACCGGGGTGCCGAGCTTCATCGTCTCACCGGGGGAGCTGTGGTCCTGGTTGCCCGAGGCGATCGCCTCGAATGCCTTGTCGAGCTCGGCTCCGAGGAAGATCGAGATGATGGCCGGCGGGGCCTCGTTGGCACCGAGCCGGTGGTCCTGGCCGAGGTTTGCGACCGAGGCACGTAGCAGCCCTTGATGCTTGTTCACAGCCTGGATCACGGCCGAGCAGAAGAACAGGAAGTTCAGGTTCTCCCCCGGCGTCTCACCCGGCTCCATCAGGTTGTGGCCGGTGTCTGTGCCCATCGACCAGTTGTTGTGCTTGCCCGAGCCGTTCACGCCCGCGAACGGCTTCTCGTGCAGTAGGCAGACCAGCCCGTACTTGCGCGCTGTGCTCTGGAGGATCTGCATCGTGAGCTGCTGGTGGTCAGAGCCGACGTTTGAGTTCTCGAACGTCGGCGCCAGCTCGTACTGACCCGGCGCGACCTCGTTGTGGCGGGTCTTGACCGGCACGGCCAGGCTCGCCAGCTGCTGCTCGCAATCCATCATGTAGGCGAGCACGCGCTCGGGGATCGACCCAAAGTAGTGGTCGTCCAGCTCGTGGCCCTTGGCCGGCTGGGCGCCGAACAGGGTGCGGCCGGTGGTGATCAGGTCGGGGCGCTCGAAGAAGTACTGCTCGTCGATCAGGAAGTACTCCTGCTCGGGCCCGACCGTGGTGAACACGCGCTTGGCCTCGGTCTCGCCGAGCAGGGCGAGGGCACGCACGGCCGACTTGGAGAGCGCGTCCATCGAGCGCAGGAGCGGGATCTTGCCGTCGAGCGCCTCGCCGGTCCACGACGCGAACGCGGTCGGGATGCACAGCAGCGTGCCGTTGGGGTTGTGCAGCAGGAACGCCGGGCTCGTGGGATCCCACGCGGTGTAGCCGCGGGCCTCGAAGGTCGCCCGCAGCCCGCCTGTCGGGAACGAGGACGCGTCCGGCTCGCCCTGGATCAGCTCCTTGCCCGAGAACTCGGCCAGCGTCTCGCCGTCGCCTGCCGGGTTGAAGAACGAGTCGTGCTTCTCGGCGGTCAGGCCGGTGAGCGGCTGGAAGACGTGGGTGAAGTGGGTCGCGCCGTTCTCCAGCGCCCACTCCTTCATCGCCAGGGCCACGGCATCGGCCAGCGAGAAGTCCAGCGCCTCGCCCTCCTCGAGTGCCCACTGCAGCCGCTTGAACACGTCCTTGGGCAGCCGGGCTCGCTGGACGGCGACCGAGAACACGTTCGATGCGAACGGGTTGTTGGCGGGCTGGCTGAGGTCGACGGCGCCCAGGGCCTCCCCGTTGGGGGTCCACTGTGCGGCAGTCACGTTCGTCTGGCGGGTCTTGGCCATGTTGCTTGGCGAGCCTCCTACATCGTGCAGCGCGCCCGCGGCACGGGCGCGCGCGACAGTCTGGGGGAAATGCGGACAGGTCAACCCTATGCGAGGGTCGCCATGACCACACCTATCCACGTGGCCAAAAATACCGTCGGCGAGTTCGCCTCGGAGTCGGTGGGACAATCCGGGGGTGCCCGGCGAAGCCGACAACTGCCCGCGGCCGCCCCACGGCCTCTGCGACTCGTGCGTCCATCAGAAGCTGATCCGCAACACACGCGGGAGCACGTTCTCGATGTGCGAGCGCTCGAAGACCGACGAGCGCTTTGCGAAGTATCCGCGGATGCCCGTGGAGCGCTGCCCGGGCTGGGAACGGAGCTAGGCGACGCGGGGAGTAGCGGAGCCCGACCGGTGCACCGGACCAGGATTACCTGATGACGGTCTTGCCATCGTCGGCCACGCGGGATTGGGGAGGCTTGTCGGAGACGTCTCCGCTGAAGGTCCCGCGCACCAAGCCGCCGCCGACGCCGACCGCCTTGGCCTTGCCGTTGAGCCCTCCCGCCACGGTGTAGCGCAGCTTGTAGGGGCCCGACCGTACGGCCGTGACGGTCCATTTGAAGGTCTTGACCTTGCCCGGGCGCAGCGGGCCCAGGGCCCAGGTGTCCACATACGCCGTCTCGCCGCCGGTCGGCGAGGCCTCCTTGGTCTCGGGGAAGTTGCCGATCCGCTTGGGCACGCCGTTGATGACGAAGATCGGGCGGCTGGGATCGGCGACGCCCTGCTGCTTGGTGCGGTAATCGAACCCGTGCACCGTCACGGCAACGTTGGGGATGACGCGGCGCGCCTCTTCGTTGCGCACCCGGATGACGAGCTTCGTCGTCTTGGCGAGGCTCTGCGTGCCCGGGAACGAAGCCTTTGCCGAGACCTGGAAGCGCCCCGAAGGCTCCTTGGCATCCTGGCGAGGTTCCCCACAGGCAGTGAGTCCGGCCGCGGCCAGACAAGCGAACGCCACATGCAGTCTCCTCCGCCCCAAAGCGGCCGCAACATACCACGGGCGCGGGCGGCCGAGTGCCGGTCTGGCAGCGACCTGGCGCCCGTTGCTCCTTGTCACCGGCTGCGCTCATGGCGTAGTCTTGTGACATTGGGTGTTGCGCTCGTCCGTGAGCGCCGGGGAGCTTGGAGGAGTTTTCGTGGTAAGAGCTGTTGCCGATCGGGCATTCCTGCCGACCAAGAACCTGCTTGAGCAGGTGGGCGACATGATGATCCTCACCGGCAAGACGATGTTGTCAGCCATCCGCCCCCCGTATCCGTACGGGACCGAGTTCGTCCAGCAGTTCCTGTTCGCGCTGAGGCTGTGCTGGTTTCCGTTGACCATCTCCAGCATCGCGTTCGGCTATGGCGCTCCGGGTCTGCAGGCGGGCAACTTCCTGATCATCTTCGGAGCGATCGACCGCCTGGGCGGCTTCTTCGTGCTCTCCTCGATCCGCGAGTTCGCGCCGATCGTGACCGCGGTCATCCTCGCGGGGGTGGCGGGAACGGCCATCACGGCCGACCTCGGCGCCCGCAAGATCCGTGAGGAGCTCGACGCGCTCCAGGTGCTGGGCGTCGACCCGATCAAGAACCTTGTGGTGCCGCGCTTCCTCGCGCTGATGATCACCACCGGCCTGTTCAACATCTACGCGCTGCTGTTCGGCATCTTCGGCGGCGTGCTCGCCACGCTCACCTTCCACGCCCCGCTCGGGCCGTTCTTCGCGACCCTGCTCAACAACGCGAGCACCACCGACCTCTGGGGGTCGGTCGTCAAGACCACGCTGTTCGGCGCCATCATCGCGGTGGTCTCCTGCTACAAGGGGATGACTGCGTCCGGCGGCGCCGAGGGCGTGGGCCGCGCCGTGAACCAGGGCGTGGTGATCGCTTTCCTGGGCGTGTTCGCGTTCAACTACGTCTTCACCCAGACGCTGCTGGCGACCCACCCAGACATCTCGGTCATCAAGTAGATGGGCTGGCTCTCCACACCGAAGGAGTTGTTCTCCTCCTTCGGTGACATCGCCAAGTTCATGGCGCGCGTCATGGGCGAGGTCTACTCGTTCAAGGTCTTGAAGTTCTCCGGCGAGGCGCTGCGTCAGGCCGGCATCCTGATTCTCGGCTCCGCCCTCGTGATCTGGGGCACCGCGTTCATCCTCGGCCTGACCTGCGGGATCGAGGGCGCCTACTTCAACCGCTCGGTCGGCGCACCCGCCTACGCCGGCGTGTTCAGCGCCTGGTGCGATCTGCGCGAGGTCATGCCCTACGCCTTTGGGTACATGATGTCGGCCAAGGTCGGGACCGGCCTGGTGGCGGAGATCGGCGCCATGAAGATCTCCGACGAGATCGACGCGCTCGAGGTGATGGGCATCAGCTCCCTCACCTTCCTGTGCTCGACGCGCCTGCTGGCGGCCTGGATCGTGCTGCCGTTCATGTACATAGCGGCGGTGGGAGCAGGGTTTCTCGCTTCCTACCTTGCGGTGGTGCAGCAGATAGGCGAGGTGTCCTCGGGCGGGTTCTTCCTGATCTTCTGGATGTTCCAGAACCCTCCCGACCTCTTCTATAGCCTGATCAAGGGCATGAGCATGGCCACCATCATCGTGCTCGTCGGGTGCTATTACGGCTATACGGCCAGTGGCGGCCCCGTAGGGGTGGGCACGGCCACGGCCAAGTCGATGGTCCTGAACATCGTGATGGTGCACATAATCGGGATGGTGGGCACCCAGATCTTCTGGGGAAGCAATCCGCGCGCCCCAATCGGCGGCTAGGAACCAAAGGAGCCAGGAGTGTCTGACGAAGAGCGCAACGCCCCGCCGTGGGGGAGCCCCCTCCGCTCCGACGAGGTCGAGTCAGACCAGCGCTCGGGCGGCGAGGACGAGCATCGCGCGGACACTTCCGCCGGTCATGACGACGAGGCCTACCCGGAGCCTGCCGAGGAGGCCGAGGCCCGTCAGGACGGCGACGACTACGACGACCGCTCCGACGGCGACGATCGCTCGTCGGGCGAGAGCAACTCCAACAAGCGCGACATCATCACGAACAACCCCGAAGGCGAGGCCGACGAGCCCGACATGCGGGTGACCGGCGAAGCGGTGCCGAGCAACATCACGGAGCAGACGCGGGACGGCGAGGAGCCCTATCAATGGCACTCCGGCACCAAGCGCGACCACGGCTCGACCGATGCGATCGAGTTCATCGACGTCAAGAAGTCCTTCGGCCGCAACACCATCCTCAACGGCCTGAACCTGGGCATTCCCGACAACCAGATCTCGATGATCCTGGGGCCGTCGGGCACCGGCAAGTCCGTGTGTATCAAGCACATGGTCGGCCTGCTCTACCCCGACGAAGGCGACGTCCTGGTCCACGGCGAGTCCGTGCCCAACATGGTCGACGACGAGCTGTTCGAGATGCGCAAGAAGTTCGGCGTCCTGTTTCAGGACGGAGCGCTCTTCGGATCGATGAACGTGCTCGACAACGTGGCGTTTCCGATCCGCCAGCACACCGACAAGGGCGAGGAGGAGATCCTCGAGATCTGCAACCGCCGGCTGGCCGAGGTGGGCCTGCAGGGTGCGGTCGACAAGTTCCCCAACGAGCTCTCCGGCGGCATGCGCAAGCGTGCAGGCTTCGCGCGAGCGCTGGTGCTCGACCCAGACATCGTGCTCTTCGACGAGCCCGACTCCGGGCTCGACCCCGTGCGCACCGCCCTGCTCTGTGAGCTGATCCAGGAGGTCCACGCCGAGAACGGCGGCGCCTACGCGGTCATCACGCACGACATCATGAGCGCGCGCCGTGTCGCCGACTACATCGCGGTGCTCTGGAAGGGCCGGATCGTCGAGTCGGGGCCGGCGTCCGAGCTGTTCAACTCGCCGAATCAGTTCGTGCGGCAGTTCCTCTCAGGCGAGGCCCGCGGCCCCCTGGGAATGGAATAAGCGGCCCTCCTCGGCGGCCTGATTGGACAGGGCGCCGGGACGTTCCCGCAGCAGCTGAAGCCGACCTAGCCGCCCGCGAACCCTAAGGTGTCCCGGGTGAGGAGGGGCGAGAACTTCGCGGCGGTGGTGCGGGCGATCACGCGTCGCCCGCTGATCGCACTCGTGGTAATCGGCGTCCTGGCCCTCGGTGGGGCGTTTCTGGCCCTGCGGCTGGAGCCCCAGACCGGCATCGACACCCTGGTGTCGGGCTCGTCGCCGACGGCCAAGGCCAGCGAGCAGTTCAAGCGCGACTTCGGCGACGACGCCGTGGTCGT
Organism: Solirubrobacterales bacterium; assembly: GCA_038237685.1. Classification (GTDB taxonomy): domain Bacteria; phylum Actinomycetota; class Thermoleophilia; order Solirubrobacterales; family Thermoleophilaceae; genus JAAYBF01. Next base: position 25,882 of record JBBRYL010000031.1, read on the forward strand.
GCTCGTGAAGGGCCGCAAGGGCAAGGGGGACCTGCAACGGACGCTGCTGAGCGCCGACCTCGGCCGGCTGCTCAAGCTCGAGGGCTGCCTGTCGGGCAACGTGCCCGCGCGGGGCCTGAAGGCATTGCCGGCGCAGTGCACAGAGCTTGCCAAGCTCAAGCCGGCGAAAGTCGTCTACGGCCCGGGGACGTTCATCAATACGGCCGTCAACCAGATCAACGGCCAGCTGCAGTCGCGCCAGCAGGCCACGGCCCAGCAGGCCCAGCAGGTGGCCGCGGCCGCCCGCAAGGCCTCGGCGCGGCGGGGCGACTCCAAGGCGCGGCAGCGGCAGCTGGGGCAGGCGGCCGCCAAGCAGGTGCAGGCCCAGTTCACCCAGCAGGCGCTGGCGCTTGCCACCCGCTACGGGCTCACGGGCCTACCGTCGCTCGACAACCCCGACTTCATCTCGACCCTGGTGTTCGACCCTCGCGCGGGCAGGGTCGGCGTGCCGAAGTCACGCTTTGCCTACCTGTTCCCGAGCTCGAACTCGGCCGTGATCCAAGTCCGGCTGCGGCCCGGGCTGAGCGAGTCCGACCGGGCGCGCACGATCACGTTGATCGAGCAGGTCACACGCGACAAGACGCTCGTTCCCACCGCCGGCGCCAAGTACACGGTCACGGGCATCCCGGTAGTCGTGGAAGGCCTTGGCGGCGCCGTGCAAAGCTCGATCTTCGTGCTGCTCGGCGTGGCGCTGGTACTGATGGCGGCCACGCTCGCGCTGGTCTTTCGCATCCATCTGCGGTTGTTGCCACTTGGCGTGGCGCTCGCCGCCGCGGCACTGACCTTCGGGGCGCTGGCGCTCGTCGGCGGGGGGTTGACGATGGCGTCCATCGCGGTGCTGCCCGTGCTGATCGGGCTGGCGGTCGACTACGCGATCCAGCTGCAGGCCCGTCACGATGAGTTGCGCCGGCGCAACGGCCTGGACGTGCGCGAGGCCGCGATCGCGGCGGCCGCGGCCGGCGGGCCGACGATCGCCGCGGCGGGCTTGGCAACCGCCGTCGGGTTCCTCGTGCTCCTGCTGTCGCCGGTGCCGCTCGTGCGCGGCTTCGGCGCGCTGCTGGTCGGCGGGGTGGTCGTCGGCTTGGTGTGTGCGTTCGTCGCCGGGTTCGCGGCACTCGTGTTCTTCGGCCGCCGCGAGCAACGCCGACCCGACGTCCCTCCCGTCCTCCCGCGCGTGCGCGCGCGAGCGGCGGCCGCCGGCTGGCGGGTGGCCGACTCCCGCGCGGGTCAGGGCGTCCACCGCGCCTGGCGTGTGGCGCGGCTGCGCGCGATCGAGGCGGGCGAGCGCGCTCTTGCCTATTCGATGCACCGCCCGCGGCGGGTGCTGGCGGTCGGCCTGGCGGTGGCGGTGCTGGGGCTCGCGGTCGACACCCAGAGCAAGGTGATCTCAGACATCCAGCAGCTCGTCCCCCAGGACTTGAAAGCCCTGCGCGATGTGAACACGCTCCAAAAGGAGACGGGGGTGGCGGGTGAGATCGACGTGACCATCAGGGCCGCCGACGTGACCACGCCATCGGTCATCCAGTGGATGTCGAAATTCCAGGCGAGCACGCTCGAGTCGCAGGGGTACAAGGAGGGCGAGAGTTGCAGCCAGGCCAAGAATCCGCCCGACCTGTGCCCGGCGCTGTCGCTGCCCGACCTCTTTCGCTCGGTCGACACGAGCAACCAGTCCCAGATCAGAGGCCTGTTGGACGCCGTGCCGCCGTACTTCTCAGAGGGCGTGATCACCAAGAACCGCAAAACCGCCAACCTCGCCTTCGGCGTTCGGCTGCAGTCCCTGGATGCGCAGAAGCGGCTGGTCGACGACATCAAGGGCCGGCTGCATCCGCCCTCGGGCGTGAGCGCCTCGGTGGTCGGGCTGCCGGCCCTGGCGGCCGAGGCCAACAGCCAGCTGTCCTCGCCGATCAGGCGCGCCTTCACGCTCCTCGCTGCACTGCTTGCGGTATTCCTGGTGCTCCTGGTGTTCCGTCGCGACCGCCGCGAGGCGGCGGTGCCGCTGATCCCGATCGCCCTGGCCACCGGCTGGTCGGCGGGCATCATGTTCGTGCTCGGCCTGCTGCCAGGGCCGCTGTCGGTCAAGCTGAACCCGATGTCGGTCACGCTCGGCGCGCTGGTGATCGCCATCTCGACGGAGTTCAGCGTGCTGCTGTCGGCGCGCTACCGCCAGGAGCGCGATGCCGGCGCCGCGCCCGTGCGCGCCATCGAGCTCACCTACCAGTCCACCGGCGCGGCGGTGCTCGCCTCCGGGACGACGGCAATAGCGGGCTTCGCCGCGCTGATCGCCTCGGACATCCGCATGCTCCGCGACTTCGGCATCTTGACCGTGGTCGACCTCGGGGTCTCGCTCGCGGGCGTGATGCTCGTGCTGCCCGCCGCGCTGATCTGGGCCGAGCAACACGGGGCCTTCTCCAGGGCCGACCTCAATCCGAAGCCCCTCCTGCGGGAGCTCGGAGACGCTGTACGCGACGGCGCCGCGCGCCTCCCGCGGGCCTCGGGGCGTCGCACACGACGTCCGTCGGTGCGCGCGCTGCGCCCACGTCTACCGCGCCGCCATGGCTGACGACAGCTTCGGCGATCTCGGCGCCGACGCGCCCAAGCGCAGCGCGGCGCAACGACTTGAGGAGGAGGACCGCCTCCGTCCCGAGGCCGACGATCCCCGACGCCGTCCGCCGGACATGCGCCGACCCACCAACCGCTATGCCTGGGTCGTCGGGGTCGTGCTTCTGATGGGGATCGGGGTCCTGCTCGTGACCACCGCGCTGCCCAACACCGGCGAGGGGCTCGAGGGTCCGCCGCGGGGACGGATCGCGCCCGCGTTCGCGGCGCCGCTGGCGTCCGGCAACATCGACGACGGCGACGTCAACGTGTGTCAGCGCAAGTCGGCGTGCAACGCCCAGTCGGGGCCGATTCCCGCGTGTCAGGTCCGCAGCAAGGTGGTGCTGAACTCGTGCGAGCTGCGCCGCCGTCCGCTCGTGCTCACGTTCGTCGTGACCAAGGGTGCCGACTGCGAACCGCAGGTCGACCGCGTCGAGCGGATACGAGACGAATTCCCCCAGGTCGGGTTCGCCACGGTCGTGAGCGGCGACAAGCGAACCGAGGTCGAGCAGATCGCCGGCAACCGGCGCTGGAAGCAGCCGGTGGGCGTCGACCGCGACGGCGCGCTGACCAACCTCTACGGCGTAGGCGTGTGCCCCACGACGGTCTTCTCCTACCCCGGCGGCCGGGTGCGCAGGACGACGCTTGGCAACCTCAGCGAGGGGGGCCTGCGCGCCCAGATCCGGAAGACCCTGCGCGCGCCGTGATCGCGCCCGTCGATCCGCAGCTGTACGCCGGATGGGTGGATATCGAGTTGGCCGAGGAGCTGCCTGGGCTGGCCCTGTGGACCGCCCGGGTCGAGGCCGCCGCCCGCAAGAGCCCGCCGGGCGTCCAGGCGCGCCTGGACGCGTTGGCCGAGCGGATCACCGGGGGCCATGTGGTGCACATGCGCCAGGATCCTGTGCCGTGGGCGTACCGGGTTCTGTGGCGTCAGGTCGGCCTCGACCCCGACGTCGAGCGTCCGCCTGCGGAGGGGCTTGCCGTCGAGCGGCTGAGGGCGGGGGGCATCCCCAGCCTGAACCTGCTCGACGATGCGCTGACCATCGCCACGCTCGAGACCGGGGTCCCGGTGATCGCGTTCGACTCGACCCTCGTCGGCGACCAGCTCGGCATCCGCCTATCCGGCAGCGCAGAGCCTCTTGGGGGCTCTGGACGGCCGCTCGGATCGCGCCAGATCGTGGTAGCCGACGAGCAC
>JBBRYL010000032.1:0-28753 GCA_038237685.1 Solirubrobacterales bacterium
GCTGCCGATGCTCGCGTCGACCGACCGGCGGACGCCCCGGCGACCGCATCACCGGCCGTCCCGCACGCTCCCAAGCCCGCACCTTCTTGCCCATCGCAACTCCTCTTGATCAGGCGTTGCAACGACCGATTGAATCCGCCGAAGGAGTACTGGAGATAGTGGGTTCCGCCGAGCGGGCCGCGGGTCCTGACGCCGGTGGGGGCATTGACGCTGAACACCTTCATGCCCTCCTGTGCGTAGGTCCGCCACTTCGTGGTGTTCAGCAGCTGGCCGGCGCGGCCGAAGGCCTGGATGCCCGTGGCGGTGGCCATGCCGCTGATCCACGGGGGCCGGCCGCCGCCGAAGTCGAAGTAGTACTCCCAGGCGGTGTACTTGCCACGCTTGACCCGCGTGGCCGCCATCTCGTCGAGCAGCTTGGCCAGCGCGACCTTGTCGCATACGACCCCGGTCTGCTTCACGCACGCCTCGTGCAGGGCGTTTGCCTTCTTGAAGTTCGCCAGCGGCTGGAGCTGCAGTCCTTCCCCGACGTAGTACTCGAACAGCATCTGGCTGCCCTTGAACTGCACGTATCCACGGCTCGCCGGGAACGGGCTGCGCAGCCAGAACTGGGTGTTTCGCTGGAGGATGAGGAACACCGGCTTCATGCGCGAGGCGTTGAGCTGCTTGCGCAGCGCCATCGCCTCGACCGTTGCGATCACGCTGCCAAGCTCCCTGCCGCGCTGGCCCTCGAGCTTGGCCCGGCGTGAGCGGGCGAGCGCATAGAGCCGTGTGTAGCCCTTCAGCGCGGTCGCGGAGATGCCCTTTTGCTTGCCCGCCGAGGTGAGCGCCGCCAGCACCGCCTTCTGGCCCGCGGTTGCTTCTCGGCATTCGGCTTGGGCGCACCGGGCTTTGCTTTGGCCGCGCTCGCACGCGGAAACACCGGCTCGGGGCCGAGGTCGCCGGCCGCGCGCGAGGGCACCGACGGGTCATCGACCCGCGTGACCTTCTTGCCATCCACGCGCAGCACCTGGCCGGCTTCGGCGGCGGGTGCGACCCACAGCGCCAAGACACAGACAAGGCCGAGCGCGAGCATGCTCGCCGCTCTGCCCATCACCCCCTATTGAACGTGACCCGCCCTTCCAAGTTGCGCCCGTGCAAGACATTGCCCGGCGCGGATGCCGGCGAGGTCGCTAGTCTGCGCCGTCGTCTCAGTCATGCGCTTTAAGTCCACAAGAGCCCTGCCGCGACTCCGTTGTGTGGCCGCGGTCCTAGCCATAGTCGTCGTACCTGGCGCGCTTGCAGTGTCTGGATGTGGTGGCGGCGACTCGGGCAACGACGGCGATGCCACCAAGATGATCGATGCGGCGTTCGCGAAGTCGGTCAAGAGCTCCGATGTGAAGCTCGACGCCCAGCTGAACGTGAAGGGCCTCCCGGGCCTCGACAAGCCGATCCGGTTGCAGGCCAGTGGCCCTTACATCGCCTCGACAACGACGGTCCCGAAGCTCAACCTCGATCTCACGATCGGCGGTGCCGGCCAGGGCCAGTCGCTGCAGACGGGCTTCCTCTCGACCGGCGACCGGGCGTTCCTCAAGTTCGGAGGCGAGTACTACGAGCAGCCGCCGGCCACCGTGGCCGCCGCCAACAGGCAGCTGCTCAAGGACAAGGGGACGAAGAAGAACACCCTCGGCATCGACCCGAAGTCCTGGCTGCGCGAGGCAAAGACCGAGGACGACGCGACCGTGGGCGGGATCAAGACGAGCCACGTGTCGGCCAGGGTCGACGTCCCGAGCCTGCTCAAGGATCTCAACTCGCTGGCCAAGAAGGGCACGACCGCCGTCGGCGGTGGTGCTGCTCCCAAACCTCTGGACCAGAAGCGCCTCGACCAGGCGGCCTCGACCATCAAGGACCCCACCTTTGACATCTACGTCGGCAAGGACGATGGCCTCGTGCATCGCGTCTCGGGCAACCTCGCGCTGGCGGTGCCCAAGAAGGACCGGGCCCAGGCAAACGGGATCAGCGGCGGATCGCTGCGGTTCACCCTCGATCTGGTCAAGCCCAACGGAGGCCAGACGGTCAAGGCGCCGGCAACGTCGCGGCCGATCTCTGAGCTCTCGTCCCAGCTCGGCGGCGCGGCGGCGCTCGGCGGCCTGACCGGCGGCTCGGGTACGACGACCACCCCGACCCCCGGTGCCACCCCGCCGAGCTCGAGCGGTGGCACGGCCACCACGCCGGACTCCGCGGCCTTCAAGCGCTACTCGGCCTGCCTCGACAAGGCCAAGCCCGACGACACCCAGGCGCTCACGCGCTGCCGGTCCCAGCTCAAGCCCTGAGCACCCGCTCCGCTTCGATGTCGGTCGGCGTCTAGCGTCCGCCGGGGATGGTCCTCCACGACATAGCGCCATACGCGGGCTTGATCGTCGCGTTGCTGGTCTTTCTGTGGCTGGACCTCCACTTCTTCGCCCGTGGCCGCGAGGCGAGCTTCAAGGAGGCGATCTTGTGGTCGATCGGGTGGCTGGTGGTCAGCCTGCTCGCCGGCCTGGTCGTGTGGGCGCTGCAGGACGGCCAGCACGCGGTGCTCTACACGACGGTGTACCTGATCGAGCGCTCGCTCTCGTTGGACAACCTGTTCGTCTTCATCCTGCTGTTCGGCTATTTCGGCGTGGCCCAGGAGCGCAGGCCGCGGCTCCTGTTCTGGGGGATCGTCGCCGCTCTGGCCATGCGTGGCGTCTTCATCCTTGCTGGGATAACGCTCATCGAGCAGTTCCATTTCGTCGTCTACCTGCTGGGCTTGGCTCTGCTGTTCTTGGCCTACCGGATCTTCAGCGGGGTCAGCGAGAACGTAGATCCCGACAAGAACCTGATGGTGCGCCTGGTGCGTCGCGTGTTCCCGGTGACCGACGGCTTCCGCGAGGGCCACTGGTTCGTCAGGGAGGGGGAGGGAGACGGGTCCGCCGGCAAGCGGTCGGTCACGCCGCTGTTCCTGTGTCTCGTGGCCATCGTGTTCGCCGACATCGCGTTCGCAATCGACTCGATCCCTGCCGCCTTCGCCATCACCCGCGATGGCTTCCTGATCTGGATGGGCAACGTGTTTGCCCTGCTTGGCCTACGCGCGCTGTTCGTTCTCGTCGAGGGCCTGATTGCCCGCTTTCGCTATCTGGATCAGACCATCGCCGTCGTGCTTGCCACGGTTGGCATCAAGCTGCTGATCGAGGACCTCGTGGAGATCGGCCCCGTGGCCAGCCTTGCGATCATCTTCGTGCTGTTCGCGATAGGCATCGCCGCCTCGCTCGTAGCCGACAGCCGCGACCCCAACGCCGAGGAGAAGCGCAAGGAGCGGCGCGACTCGATGGCCCGCCTCGAATGATGCCCCCCGAAGACGGCCTCGCCCTGGTCGACCGGTGCCATCAGGCCAGTGCCATCGGCCGGCGGAGCCCGGCGGCCTGAACCTCGATGTCAGCCAACGGCCGCGACTCGACCACGGTCAGCGCCGTGCCCTGCTCGCTGATCGTGATGGGCGGGGCAAAAATGTGGAGGAGCTGCGCGACGACATGGATCGCGACCGCTTCTTCAGCCCGGAGGAGGCGATCGAGTACGGGCTGATCGACCGCGTGGTGCAGACGCCCGAGCTGATCCGGCGGCGGTCTGGATTCCAGGCCGACGAGTAGGGCCGCCACGCCCGACCTAGGCGAAGAAGAACACCAGGCCCAGGACGGCGTAGAGGGAGAGCAGCTGCACGCCCTCGAACCAGTTGGACTCGCCGTCCTGGGTCAGGAAGTTGGCCACGAGCACCGCGAACAGCAGGCCGCCGATCTCGTAGCCGTTGAACACCAGCGCCATCGGGTTCGGGCCCACCACGAACGAGAGCAGCACGAGGATCGGTGCCACGAACAGCGCCACCTGCGCGCTCGAGCCGATGGCGATCCCAACCGCCAGGTCCATCTTGTCTTTGACGGCCACCGCCACGGCCACCCAATGCTCGGCCGCGTTGCCCACGATGGCAACCACGAACACCCCGACGAAGAACTGCGACAGCCCGATGTCCTTGGAGGCCGCCGAGATCGATCCGACCAGCACCTCGCTCATCACGCCTACGAGCACCGCGGCGATCCCGAGCGTCACGAGCGACCGCTTCATCGACCAGCCCCCCTCGTCGTCGCCGGAGTCCTCGTAGGGGTTGAACACTTCGCGGTGGGTCTTCAGGGAGAAGAACAGCCCCGCGACGTACCCGGCCATCAGGATGATCGCCGTGCCAAACGACAGCTTCTCGAGGTCTGAGCCGAAGTTCACGCGCTCGTCGCCCACGGTCGGCAGACCGCCGCCGTGCACCAGCTGGAACACGGCGGGCATGACCATCGCGGCCACGGCCAGCAGCAGCATGCCCGACTGGGCGCTGGCGGCCGTGCGGTTAAACACCTGCTTGTCCCTTTTCAGGCCCCCGGCCAGCATCGCCGCGCCGAGCACCAGCAGCACGTTGCCGACGATCGAGCCCACGATCGAGGCCTTGACGACCTCCTGGAGTCCCTTCTGCAGTGCGAAGAAGGCGATGATCAGCTCGGGCGCGTTGCCGAAGGTCACGTTCAGCAGGCCGCCCACGCCGGGGCCGGTCTTGGCGGCTAGGTGCTCGGTGGCCTCTCCCATCACGGCGGCCGTCGGGACCACCCCGAGCGCGGCCGTCAAGAACACGAGCGTCGGGGCGGCGTGGGCGAGCTCCAGCCCGATGGCGATCGGGATGAAGACGCCGAGGAAGTGAACGGGTCGCACGGCCGACGAGCCTACAGTTTGTAGGAGCCAGTCCACGGACCCGCCACCGCTGCCGACTCCGCCCGGAGGCTCATTCGGAGTCTTCGAGCGGGACGACCGCGCGCGGCGGCTCGTCGTCCACGTCCGTGAGGTCCGCCTCGCCGGCGGGATCCTCGACCGTGGTCGCCTTGACGGCGGCGTCGCCGTGGAAGGTGGCCTGGAAGTCCTCGAGCAGCTCGTCGCGCTTGGCCTCGTCGATGGGGGAGTCGTCGGCGATCAGGACCCAGTCGGCGCCCTCGAACTCCTCCATCGCGAAGATCTCGTTCTCCAGCGACGCCGAGTCGTCGACCACGACAACCACCTCGGTCTGCGGGTTGAAGTAGGTGCCAGGGCGCACCAGCAGTTCATCGATCTCGAAACGTCGGTCGTCGGCCACGGGCTATACATACCAGTGCGCGCCAACCGCAAACGCCATTCGCCCAAATGGCGCGGTCAGGGCGCGAGGCGGCTGAGCTCGCGCCGGACCTCGGCCTCGACGTCGAGTGGCTCTTTGCCGCGGCGCATCCGGCGCTCGTTGCGGGCCACCACGAGCTGGCGGATCTCGTCGGTGAGCGCGGGGTCGGCCGGCGTTGGCGCGCCCGTGAGCGCGTCGATCTCGGCGTCGACGTCGAGTACCGGCCCGCCGCGCGCCTGTGACCGCGCGGACTTCGCCTCGACCATCTGGCGGATCTCCTCCTGCGCCTCGGCGGTTGCGGCCGCGCTGCCGGGGGTCGGACCAGGCCGCATGTCGGGCTCGTCAAGCGACAGCCCGGTGCGCCCCAGCCCCTTGTAGATGCCGCCGGTGCCGATATAGCTCAGACAGGCCACCACGGCGCCGACCAGGACGATGAGGATCAGGACCGTGCCGAACTCCACGGCCTAAGCATGACGCACGGACGCATTGGCCATCCCTTGGCCCAATGCGTGACACTGTGACGCGATGTTCAACCGGCTACGCCGCAAGACCATGGCTCCCAGCCGTCCGCTGCTCTATCCGGAGCAGGTCGGCCTTGCGTTGTTCTCGCTGCTGGCCATCGGCGGCGGCGTCTGGTTCGCGCTGAAGATCGCCTTTTAGATGCTCTGCGGACGGATTGGGCATCCATGCCCAATCCGTATACGGGACGGGTGATCGTCGCGCTGTGCGGCCGTATGGACCTTCCGGTACGCTTATCCGTACAGCGTTGACTGACGAATCAATCAGGCGCCCCGATTTCGCTCCAGCGCTGAGCACCTTCGCGCCTGCACCCGACTTCCCAAGGAGCCACACAGTGGTCGATTTCACCCTTACCGACGAGCAGAAGGACATCCAGGCGATGGCGCACGACTTCGCCGCGAACGAGATCCGGCCCAAGGCCTGGGAGCTCGACAAGGAGGGCACCTGGCCCGAGGAGATCTTCCAGAAGGCGTGGGAGCTCGGCCTGATGAACAACCACGTGCCCGTCGAGTACGGCGGCCCGGGGCTCGACTACCTGACCGGCGCGCTGATCGAGGAGGAGATCTCCTGGGGCTGCTCCGGTGTGGGCACGTCGCTTGGTGCCAACGGCCTGGCCACCGCGCCGCTGTACCTCGGCGGCTCCGAAGAACTGAAGAAGAAGTACTTCGGGATGCTGACCGAGGAGCTGAAGTACGCCTCGTTCTGCCTCACCGAGCCCGACGCCGGTTCCGACGTCTCCGGCATGAAGACCACCGCGATCCGCAAAGGTGACAAGTACGTCATCAACGGCTCGAAGTGCTTCATCACCAACGGCTCCTACGCCAGCTTCTACACCCTCTACGCAAAGACGGACAAGGAGGCCGGTCACCGCGGCATCTCGGCGTTCATCGTCGACCGCGATCTGCCGGGCGTGTCGGTGGACAAGAAAGAGGACAAGCTCGGCCAGCGCGCCTCCAACACCGCCACCATCTCGTTCAGCGATGTGGAGATCCCCGCCGAGAACATGCTCGGCGAGGAGAACAAGGGCTTCAAGCTCGCGATGATGACCCTGGATCGCACTCGCCCCGGTGTGGCCGCGATGGCCACCGGCATCGCGCGCGCGGCGTTCGAGTTCGCCACCGACTACTCCAAGGAGCGGGTGCAGTTCGGCGTGCCGATCGCGATGCACCAGGCGATCCAGTTCATGATCGCCGACATGGCGACCAAGGTGCACCTGTCGCGCCTGGCCACATGGCACTCGGCCGTCCTCCTGGACCAGGGCAAGCGCAACACGCTTGAGTCCTCGCACGCCAAGCGGTTCGCGGCGGACTCTTGCATGGAGGTCACCACCGACGCCGTGCAGGTCTATGGCGGGTACGGCTTCATCAAGGAGTACCCCGTCGAGAAGCTCATGCGTGATGCCAAGATCATGCAGCTGTACGAAGGCACCTCGCAGATCCAGCGCCTCGTGATCGCCCGCGAGACGCTGATGCCGCGCCGCGCCGAGGCGCCCGCGGCCGCCGCCGCCTAGCCAGCGTCAGCGCCGATTCGCTGAGAGGGCCGCCTTTAGGTGGCCCTCGTGCGTTTCGGGGGCGGGGACAGACGTTGCGGGGGGCTACTGCCTCTAGAGGGTCGCGGACACCGGCTGCTGGCAGGGTGGGTTGGGGGCGCTCTTCAGCGTGCACGCCGTGGGCAGCTTGCAGCCCTTCTCCCTCCTCATCGCCACACCGGTGGTGATGTGTCAGGATGGGCGGGCAGTTCGCAGACCGGCTATACGGAAGCCGAGGAGTGCCAGCGGAGCAGCGGCATGGAGATATACGAGCCCGAAGCCCACACGAGCACCGAGACCATCAGGAGGTATGGCGAGTTCGCCGACCGCGGTGGTCCAGCTGAGGTCGCGCAGGCGTGGAGCGCCGCGGGATTTGACGATCAACTGACGGCGCGATGGCTGGACGCGCGCTGCTTCGACGCCCAGGCGGCGCGGGCGTTGGCCGGGCTCGGCATCACCCCGGAGCAGGCCGCGATCCGTACGCGTGATGGGGACGGTGGCATCGACACGATCGCCCACAAGGTGGCAAACGGCAACCTGACCGCCCGCCAGGCGGCGGCCCGCACCCTTTCAAGCCGCTGATCGGAGCGCGCGACGCAAGATCCCCGGCTGACGCGCGAGCTTCGGGCCGAGCTTTAGGGCCAAGAGCGTGAGTGCAAGCCATGGACGCAGGTGCGGCCTGATCTGCCGAATCCGGCCGTCTTCGGCCAGCTCCAGGACCATCGCGTCGCCGAGCTTGACCGGTCCGACGGTCGACTCGCCGAGCACCACGCGCAGCCGACCAACGCCGAGCTCGTCACCCCAGCGAACTTCGCCGAGGGCGCCATAGACGGCGCCCAGCAGGACACGCAGGTCCGGATGGCCACGAAACACCAGCCGCCCCGAAACGGGTGATACCAGCGCGGCGTCTGGCGCAAGCGACGCCATCATCGCATCGATGTCGTTGGCTTCGGATGCGGCCCGGAAGCGCGCCACGGCATCGTCCATGGTGGCGATGATGCCAGACAACCTCGGTGCCCTGACAGGATGGGGGGCCATGGCGGAGCGATCCAAGCGCGAGCGCAGCCGCGAGGCTGCCCGTGACGCGGTGGCCCAAGCGGGAGCGATCTCGCGCAAGCGCGAGACGGCGGACGCGCCCGCGCCGCGGGGGCGCCAGGGCGGCGATCCGTTCAGCGCCGAGATGCGTCGCCGGCGTGTGCTGCCGCTGCTGGTGTTCCACCTGATCGCTCAGGGGCCGTCGTATGGCAACCAGCTGATGGAACGGATCGGCGAGCTGACCGAGGGCGTGCTCTCGGTGAATCCCAACACCATGTACCCGCTGCTGCGCAAGCTGGAGGAGGACGGGATGATCGAGGGCCAGTGGGAGCACCCCGAGCGCCGCACGCGCCGCTTTTATTCGCTCACCCGCAAGGGCCGGTCGGAGTACCGCGATCTGCTCGAGGAGGTGCGGCCGTTCCTCGAGAACGTCGCGAGCTCGGTGAACGAGATCATCGGCGAGGTCTACGACTGATGTCGCGCACCGTCCAGGTCAGGACCGGCGTCGATCTGGAGCCCGAGCCGGCCGTTGCGCTGTGGCGCGACGTCCGGCGCTGGCCGGTGTTCGTGGAGGGCCTGCAGCGAATCGAGGACCTGGGCGCAGAATGGCCGCGCGAGGGCGCGAAGGTGGCGTGGACGTCCGGGCCGGGCGGGCGGGGCACGGTGACCGAGAAGGTGGTCTCCAGCACACCGACGAGCTTCTCGACGAAGGTGTTCGAGGATCGCCTGCTTGGCACCCAGACCGCCGCATTCGAGCAGCGCGAGGGCGGCGGGTCGATCATCAACCTGAGCCTTGAGTACGAGCTGGTCGGCGACAACCCGTTCAAGGCGATCACGGATCTGATCTTCATCAGGCGGGCCCTGCGCGACTCGTTGGGGCGCACGGCGCGGCGGTTTGCCGTCGAGGCCGCCGAGGACCTGCAGCTCAGTGGATAGGTAGGGTCCTGGCTGAGCAGCCAGTCCCTCGACCTAGGAGCACAGCCTTGGCCAAGAAGGAGCCCCGTCATCTGCACGGACAGGTAGTCGCGATCACCGGAGCCGCGCGGGGGATCGGCTTGGCGACCGCCCGGGCGTGTGCGGCCAAGGGGATGAAGGTGGCCATCGGCGACCTCGACCGGGCCGACGCCGCCAAGGCCGCTGCCTCGGTCAACGGCGCCGAGGGGTTCGCCCTCGACGTGGCCGACAGCGAGTCCTTCGAGAGCTTCCTCGACGCGGTCCAGGACCACTTCGGCGCGATCGACGTGCTGGTCAACAACGCCGGCATCATGCAGCTCGGCCCGTTCGTGTCAGAGCCGGAGCTCACCGCACGGCGCCAGGTGGACATCAACGTGCACGGTGTGCTCAACGGCATGCGGCTGATCCTTCCGCGCTTCCAGGCGCGCGGCAGCGGTCATCTGGTGAACATCGCCTCCACCGCGGGCAAGGGCGGCTTTCCCGGCGGGGCGACCTATTGCGGCACCAAGCACTTCGTGGTCGGCGTGAGCGAGGCCGTGCGCGCCGAGATGCGCGGCAGCGGCATCGAGATCGCGTGCGTGATGCCGGCGGTGGTCAACACCGAGCTGGCTGCCGGGCTGACCGAGGCGCGCGGGGTCAAGAACGTGACTCCCGAAGCCGTGGCCGACGAGATCGTTTCGGCGCTAGAGTACCCGCGCTTCGACGTGTTCGTGCCGAGGTCGGTTGGCAATATCACCAAGGTGATGGGTGTCCTGCCGCGCGGCGGTCGTGAGGCCGTCACCCGTGCGCTGAAGGCCGATCAGGTTCTGTCCCAGGTAGACACCAAGGCGCGCGCGGCGTACGAGCTGCGCGCCAGCAAGTCCGATCCCGGACTCGAGGCCGGCGAGCGCCAGAAGCAGCTGTCCGAGCCCGTCGGCGAGTAGGGGGCGAAGTGTTCGTCTCCAAGCCCGCGTTGGCCTGGGCCCGCAAGGTCGCGGGGCAGCCCCCGCTGGCGAGGCAGGCCCGATTCCAGGGTCGCTAAGCGCTCCGGCCACGCAGCTGGCCGAGCTGCTGCGCTACGCCGAGTCGGCGGTGGTGCTCTCGGGCGCCGGCATCTCGGTGCCCTCGGGCATCCCGGACTTCCGCTCCCCGCGCACGGGACTGTGGGAGAACGTGGATCCGATGGAGGTCGCCCATATCGATGTCTGGCGCCGCGATCCGGATCGCTTCTGGCACTTCTACGGCGCCCGCTTCGCCACCCTGGCCCACATCGAGCCCAATCGAGCCCACACGGCGGTGGCTGAGCTCGAGCGGCGCGGGCTGATTCGCGGCGTGATCACCCAGAACATCGACTGCCTGCACCGCGCCGCCGGGAGCGAGCTCGTGGTCGAGGTACACGGGTCGATCCAGCAAAGTCGCTGTCCGATCTGCGGCGCGCGTTTCGAGCTTCAGACGGTCATGGAGATGCTCGAGGCCGGCGCTGGGGCGCCCGAATGTCCCGCGTGTGTAACCCCGCTAAAGCCCGACGTCGTGCTGTTCGGCGAGATGCTGCCCGAGCACGCGATGGCGCAGGCCCAGCGGCTGGCAGCCGATGCCGACCTGATGGTCTGCGTGGGTTCCTCCCTCACCGTGCACCCCGTGGCCGGGCTTCCGGGCCTGACGCTGGCCTCCGGCGGCAGGGTGGCAATCATGACCGAGAGCGAGACCCCCTATGACGGCGATGCCACGCTCACGCTCGGCGGTGACGTGGTCGACGAGCTCGAGGCCGTCGTCGCGGCTCTATAGCCCCGCACCGCACCGTTCAGTCGTATGACGGCTGCAGGTGGGCGTAGCGGCGGTCTTCGCCGCCGACCTCGCGGCCGTTGATCCAGGCCCGGCCGCCGCCTCGGGGAGAGGGGAGACGGCGGTCACGGGCCTGGAAAGCGCTTGCCCATCGGCGCGCTCGGCCTTGGCCGGGAACCGCGATGGGTGTCGTGCCTTTCATGCCTTTGATCTTGGAACCAGACACCTTCAACTCCTATCGCCGGATGGCCAAGCCGAGGTGATTGCTTCTCGACGGGATGTCCAGGCGCACGATAGGAGCGAGGGTGCGGGGCCGGGTAAAGATTGCGTTGCCGGATCCGGCAGGTTGCGTCAGCGTGGCGAGACGAGCCGATGGGCACGCAGGGCGCCCTCGAGGCGCCCGACGGTCTCGGCCACGGCGTCAAGGGCCGACTCGTCGAGATCGCCCCGCAGGGCAGCGTTGGCGGCGTCGCCGATCGCACTGCGGTCGTCGTCGAGGGCGCTCCGGCGCTCCGGGGTCAGCCCTTCCGCCAGCTCGGCGAGCACCGTCTCGAGCGCGATGCGGGTCTGCAGCGCCGCCTCGCGGCCACGCGCCGCCTCGAGGTCGGAGCGCGCGCGCAGCACAAGCTCCTCGGAGGCAAGGGCCGTCTCACGGCCGCCGAGGAGCGCCGCGAATCGCTCATCGGGCGCCTCCATCGATCGCTTGACCTTGGCCCCGCCGCGCGGCAGCTCCCACGCCTGAGCGAACTGGCCCTCCGCCACGGCCTCACCCGACCCGTAGCCGACCCGTATCACGAGCGCGCCCTCGGCCGAGACGTCGCGCGCGTACGGGGTCGCCCGTGCGGCGCGGTGGGCAGCCAGCGCCCGGTTGACCGTCTTGAGGGCGTCCGCGAGTTCCTCATCGGGCCCGGTCTCGGACGAGCGCACGGCGTCCAGCCACGCCGCCGCGGCGGTTTCGTCGTGAAAGGGAGCGGCCCTGATCGCGGTCGCCCGGGAGGTGGGCACCGGCTCGGTGTCGCCATCGGTCACGGTCTGGCCGCGCCGACCCCGGAGCCTGCGCCGCTGCGGTGCTCCGAGCGTCTTCAGTGCGAGCACGTGGGAAGGCTCAGTGCCCCCGGGTGCTCGCACCAGGAAGCGGCCGTCAGGGGGGCCGAGCAGAAACCCGAACTCCAGCTGGACGAACCCGAACGGGCTTCCCGCTGCGTCAGTCGCCGCGATGGGCGTCCGAGCCCCGCTTGCCCGCGGGGATCGAGTACTTCGACGGCGTGGCGGTCACGACGGGGTTGTCGATCGTTCGCAGCCGCTTGAGCAGGTCGGACCATTGGCCCGGCTTGAGCACCGCGAGCGCTTGCTGGCCGAGCTTCGAGTTGTCGCCGTAGAGCGGTCTGAAGCCGACGTGGATGTGGTCTGCGTGATCGGACAGCGCCAACGTGTTGGCGCCGAGTTTGAGCAGGCTGATTATCTGGTGCGGTTGAGTGGTGCCCTGCAGGCGCATGAGCCTGCGCACCGCCTGCTCGGTGATTCCCCCCGGATCCTGGTGGCCAGCGATGGGGATGCCGTTGATCTTCGAGATGTCGACCGCGTTGCCCGACGAGTGCTCGGAGATGTTGCCCGAGGCGGTCATCAGGCCATGGTTGCCGCGGAGGCTCGACACGGTGGGCCGCAGGCCCGATCGGCCGAGGAACTCGAGCGTGGCGAGCACGCGGCGGTTGATCTGGCCGGACTTGATGTCGTCGCGGCCACCCGGGTAGATGTCGACCTCGGGATCGGCGAGCACCTTCTTCTCCAAAAGCGGCTTGGGAAGCAGCAGCACCTGGCCGATCGAGAGGCCGCTGGCGCCGTCGTCGCCGTACAGGGCGTTGCGCCCAGACGCGCGGTAGACCGCGGTGGCCTCGAGCAGCTTCCAACCGTCGAGGATCGGCTTGGGGTCGATCGTCGGTGCGCCCTTGCCGGCCGGGCGGATGGAGAAGCGCAGGTGCGAGCCCTTGCCCTGCTCGGGCCGGCCTATGCGCCCGAGGACAGTGCCGCCGATCACCTGGGAGCCCACCTTCAGGCGGGTGAGCCGGACGTCCTTGGCATTTGCGCCGAACGGGCGCGAGAAGTAGTTCTTGTAGGTCTCGAAGCCCTTGCCCTTCGAGGTCTGCTGGGCGAGGATCTGGTCCGTCCCCCCGGCCGCACGCGCCTGCGGCAGGTCCGGGTGGGCGAACAGCCGTTGCTTGACGGGGACCGAGGCCGCCGGTCGGGGCTCCCGGGCGACCGCAACGCGGCGCTTGCCCTTGACCGCGCTGGCCGGGGCCTTGGTGGGCTTCTTGGTGTCGCCGGCACCGTCCTTGCTGGGCTGACGTCCGGCCGAAGCCGCCTTGCGCGGCTTGGGATCGCTCTTGTCGCCGTTGGCCTTGAGGGCACGTGCCGAGCGCTTGGGGTCGGATGCGGCTGCGGCGTCGGCCTTGGGCACCGGGTAGTACTTGGCGGTCGAGCCGAGGCCGGCGTAGGTGTTGAGGTTGCCGTAGACGTCTTGGAGGGTGATGTAGCGGCCGAGCGTCTTGGACACGCCGATCTTCTTGATCTGGCCGTCATTGGTGGACACCACGGGGGAGCCCTGCTTGGCGAAGATCGAGATCTCGCTGCGGCTGGCGTCGGACTCGACGATGTTGGCGGCGTTCTGGCCGCGCTTGACGCGCTTGGTGGCCTCGGCCTCCTGGAGGTCGTCGGCGTAGCGGGCGCGGGCGGCGACGGGGAAGCGGCCTTCGGTCAGGCCGGTGAGCGACCCGATCAGGTCGGCGGGCACCCCGGCGATCAGCTTGGCGCGCAACATCACCGAGTCGACGTACCAACCCGCGTGGTTGTAGGCGAACACCGCGCCGCGGGCGTCCTTCTCGTAGCCGGCGGCCTTGAGGTAACGCGCAGCGGCAAAGATCGCGTCCACCGGGTTGAACGGGTCCTTCTTGCCGTCCCTGTTGGCGTCGACCCCATACATCTTCCAGGTGGAAGGAATGAACTGCATCCAGCCGAGCGCGCCGGCGGAGGAGACGTTGAGGTTGCGGCCGTAGTCGGTCTCGATCTCGTTGATCGCGGCCAGCACCTCCCAACGCACGCCGTACTGGATCCCGGCAGCCTGGTAGATCGGCAACAGGAAGATGGGGACCTTGAACTTGTTGATTATGAAGTTCGGGACACCCGAAGTCGTCAAAGGCCCAGGCAGCGCATCCACGTAGCCGGGGTTCGAGGCGGTCGGTGACCCGTCCCTGTTGCGAAGCGCCGTGGCGGGCTTTTTGCCCTTCTTGCCCTTGTTGCCTCCGGCCTTCAGGTCGGCCTGAGTCTGGACGTCAGCTTGACCCTTGGCCTTCCTGGACTTGGCCTTGGCCTCGGCCTTGGAGTTGGCCTGGGCCTTGTCTTTGGGCGTGGTGCCGACGGACGGCTTCTTCGCGCCGCCCGGCTTACCAGTGCCCGGCTTGGGCGCCGGGGCCGCGGAGGCCGGGGGCGGGTTGGTGTTGGGGGCGGCTGGGGGCGGACCCTGGATCTGGGGCGCTTGAGCCGGCAGGCACTCGGATGCGTCAACTGGCGTACCGGGGGGAGCGATGCCCAAGGGCACCTGCACCGTGACCACCTGGCCGCTGGAAAGACGGACACACATGTTCCGCGATTGGGCGGTTGCGGCGGAGGGATAGGTGATGGCCGTGATGGCGCCGATCAACAACAGCCCTGCGCTGAGTAGGCAATAGATCAGTCGCTTGGTCATTCTTGTGTCAGATCTCCCTCGCAAGGACCCCACCATGGGGCCACTCGGTCGCGGGGAAAGTATCAGACCCCGCTCCGCGCAGGCGCAGGCTACCAGTCTCCTTCATACCAGCACAACAGGAAGCAGAGCGGTTGTTGCGGAGAAGCGTGTGTCCGGCCGGACACACGCTTCTTCGCGCGCACGCGCGCGAAGAAGGCAGACGAACCCACCGCGCCGGCGGCGGCCCGGCCAGGGCCAGCTGACCCCCCAGATAGGTCATGGCTAAAGCTAAAGTAGAGGATGAGCCTATAGATGGATGGAAGCCGAGGAGGTCGGGAGGACGCCGTGCGGTAGCCTCACCCGATGCCAGACCATCGCGACGAAACCCTCGTTGACAAGCTCTCCAAGCAGGGCGAGGAGGCCCTCGGGCGGCTGGCCGAGGAGCTTGCTTCGAACTCACTGGTCACCCGCGCGCTGACCGGCGCCTTCGATGCGCGCGACAAGGCCGTCCAGGCCCAGGAGGCCGCGATGGGGGCATTGAACATCCCTTCGGCGGCCGATATCGAGCGCCTCACGCGCCGCCTGCGCTCGGTGTCCCAGCGCCTCGAGGGCATCGAGGACTCGCTGGACAGGCTCGAGCAGAAGACGGCCGCCGCCGCACGCGCCGCCGACGAGCACGGCTCCCCGGATCTCGGTGGGCGCCTCGACGAGATCGCCACGGACCTCGCGAAGCTGCGCGACGCGGTGGCTCCGGCGGCAGAGCCGATGCCGCGAGCCCAGGAGCGGCTCACGGTTACAGACACCGGCAGCTAGGCGAGGAGGGCGAGCGCCGCCCAGGCGGTCTCGCCAAGCTGGACTCCGGCCGCCTCGAGCGCGTCGCCGGTGATCTGCTCACGGCCCGTGCCGGCGAGGAGGTCTGAGACCGCCAGCAGCACCGCCGCCGAGACCTGTCGTCTGTCAGCGACCGCCAGAAGGGCGGCGGCCTCCATCTCCACCACCTCGGCCCCAGCCGCCAGCCACGCGCCGGCCAGCTCTGGGCGCCCGTCGTCATAGAACAGGTCGGTGCTCACCACCGTGACGCCGCGGACACCGCGAGCGCGTAGCGCAGCGGTCGGGGCGGCGTCCGGCGCGATCGTGTCAGCCACGCCTAGCGCCGCGCTTGTGCCGTCGGCGCCGATCACCCGCTGCGCCACCACCAGCTCGCCGAGCTCGAAACCGTCGGTCAGCGCGCCACAGGTACCGATCCGGATGAGCCTGTCGGCCCCGAGGTCGATCAGCTCCTCGGTCACGATCGCCGCGCTCGGGCCGCCCATGCCGGTGGCCTGGACCGTCAGCAGCTCTCCGTCGGGGGCCCGGCCGGTGTAGCCCCAGAGGCCGCGGGTGTGGTTGAACATCTTGGGCTCGGCCAGGATCGCCTGGGCCACCGCGAGCGCGCGGTGGGGATCGCCCGGGAGCAGCACCCGGGAAGCCAGCGGCGCCGTGGGTCGAAGGTGCACGGGGATCCGCTCGGCCACGCCGAGCACCCTAGACTTAGAGCCCCCGATGGCTGAACCCCGCGACATCTCCGACGCTCTCCGCGAAGCCGTGGAGCGCACGGTGCAGGCCACTGTCGAGAGCACGAGGGGCCGCGCCCAGGGCGCAGTGGGCGATCTCACCGGCTCGGTCGACGACATCGTGCGTGGCGCCGAGAAGGGGATCACCGCACGCCGGCGCAGTGTCCGCGCCGCGGTCGAGGAGCGGCTGCCGGCCAGCCAGGAGGACGTGCGCGATATGAGGACCGACTTGCGCCGGATCGCCAAACGCCTGGACGCGATCGAGGAGCGCCTGCCCGCCAAGAGGGCAGCCGCAAAGCCCAAGAAGTCCGCGGCGAAGGCGCAGAAGCCGGCGGCAAAGCCCAAGCGTGCCGGCGGCGGCGCCAGCCGCTGAAGTGTCCGGTCGCCGGATCCTGATCACCGGGGTTGGGAGCTACATCGGCTCCGCCCTGGCCCGCCGTCTCGAGGCCGACCCCGCCGTGGAGTACGTGACCGGGCTCGACATGCGCCCCCCCTCGGCGGCGCTCGAGCGCACGAGCTTCATCGAGGCCGACCTGCGCGATCCGGTGATCGCGACGCTCATCCCCCAGGAGAAGGTCGACACGGTCGTCCACAACCAGATCGTCAGGCGCCCGGGGCCAGGCATGTCGACGCGCACCATGCATGACTTGAACGTCATCGGCACGCTCCAGCTGCTGACCGCCTGTGAGCGCTCGCCGACCATCGCCACGATCGTGATCCGCGGGTCCGCCGGCATCTACGGCTCCGAGCCCCAGGCGCCGCAGTTCTTCCGCGAGGAGCTCGCCCGCCTCTACCCGCTGCGCACGCGCTTTCAGCGCGACGTCGGCGAGATCGAGAACCTGTTCGAGACCTACGCCCGCCGCCATCGCGACGTCACCTGCACCATGCTGCGCTACCAGCCCGCCATCGGTCCGGTGCTCGACACCCAGATCACGCGCTATCTGGCGCCGCCCGTGGCGCCCACCTACCTCGGCTTTGACCCGCGCATCCAGGTCGTGCACGAGGAGGACGGCCTTGGTGCGCTCTTGGCCGCCGTCGCAAACCCGGTCCGCGGCGCGGTGAACGTCGCGAGCCCCGGCACGATCGGGCTCACCCGGATGATCCGGCTGGCTGGGCGCGTGCCCCTGCCGCTGGCCGGGCCGCTGTTTGGTCGAGCGACCGGCGCGCTCAAGCGGGTTGGCATGCCCGACCTGTCGGCGGACTTCATGCGCCTACTGCGCTACGGCCGCGCCGTGGACACCACGCGCCTGGCCAGCGAGGTCGGCTTCTCCCCGCAGTACACGACCGCCACTGCGGTCGAGGAGTTCGCCCTGCGCAACCGCTCGCGCGGCCCCGAGCCGGCGGGGGCCGGCGCGTGAGCCCGCCCGATCGCGACGCCGTGACGGCAGCTACGGCGTTCATGCGCCAGGTGAGAGAAGGCCTCGACGCGGGGCTTGAGCTGCCCGAGGTCGTCGTGCGCTCAACCGCCGCGCTGCCCGGTGGTGCGCGCACCGTGCTGCGCCGCCTCGACGGGCGCTACACCGAGGACGAATGGGGCTTCGACGAGGACTTTGCCCGTGCGGTCGAGCCCCTGTTCGACTTCCTCTATGACCAGTGGTGGCGCGTCGAGACCACCGGCGTCCAGAATGTGCCCGGGCACGGCCGCGCGCTCCTTGCGGCCAACCACGCCGGGATCCTGCCGTGGGACGCCACCATGATGTCGATCGCCATGCTGCGCGAGCACCCGCTGCCGCGCTATCCCCGCTTCCTGGTGCTCGACTGGGCGTTTCAGCTGCCCTGGATCTCGTCGGCCATCCGTAAGGTCGGCGGGGTGGTCGCCTCGCCCTACAACGCGCTGCGGCTGCTCGACGACGACCAGCTCGTTGCCGTGTTTCCCGAGGGCATCAAGGGCACCGGCAAACCGTGGTCTGAGCGCTACCGCCTCCAGCGATTCGGCCGCGGCGGCTTCGTGGAGCTGGCCCTGCGCACGGGTGCGCCGATCGTGCCGGTTGCCGTGGTGGGCAGCGAGGAGATCTACCCGATGATCGGCAGCTCGGGCGCCGCGGCGCGCCTGCTGCGTACCCCGTACTTCCCGATCACACCGACCTTCCCGTGGCTCGGGCCGCTGGGCGCGATCCCGCTGCCGTCGAAGTGGCGGATCGAGTTCTGCGAGCCGATCGCCACCGCCCACCACGGCCCCGAGGCCGCCGACGACCGCAGGCTGGTGCTGGAGCTCTCAGAGCTGGTGCGCGAGACGATCCAGGAGCGGCTGCTGCACAACCTCGTGGAGCGCGGCGGGGCATTCGTATAGGGGGTGGGATCGGGGGGTGCCCTTCCGGGATGCCTGGACACTCCTCTTGTGCACCCCCGGATCCCACCCTCGGCAGTCGCTCGCTGATCTTGGGTCAGAAAGCCGGCCCTACGCGGCCTTAGAAGTGGACGCCTCTAAGCAGGTACGCCATCGCCACGGCCTCGGTCGACATCTCGTTGTCCTTTTCCGAGCTGCCCTCCAGCTCGCCCTCCGCGCCGTCGCTGTCGTCGGCCTTCTTCTTGGCGGCCTTCGAGTCCGGGAACAGGTTGTAGGCGGTGTTCAGCACGATGTCCAGGGTCTGCGGTGACAGCGCGTAGAGCACCTCGCCGAAGGTGCCCAGCCTCGAGGCCTTGCGCTTGGGCTTGTCGATCATCGCGTCGCAGAGCATCTGCCCGGCTTCTTCGGGTGACATCGTCGGGAACGCCTTGTACATGTCGGTCGGAGCGATCATCGGGGTACGCACCAGCGGCATGTAGATCGTCGTGAACTTCACGTTGTCGGCCACGCACTCCGGCGCGGCGCAGCGCGAGAACGCGTCCAGTGCCGACTTCGAGGCCACATACGCAGAGAAGCGCGGCGTGTTGGTCTGCACGCCGATCGACGAGACGTTGATGATGTGGCCAGACTTGCGTTCGCGCATGCCGGGGAGGAACGCCATGATCAGCTTGAGCGCGCCGAAGTAGTTCAGCTGCATCGTGCGCTCGTAGTCGTGGAAGCGGTCGTAGGAGTGCGCCACCGAACGGCGGATCGAGCGGCCGGCGTTGTTGATCAGCACGTCGACGCCGCCGTGCTCCTCGATCACCTCGGCCGCCATCCGCTCGATGTCCTCCAGATCGGAGAGGTCGGCGGGGTGCACGTGGGCGGTGCCCCCGGCCTCCTGCACCTGCTTGGCAACCTCCTCCAGCTTCTCTCGCGTACGCGAGACCAGGATCACGGTGCCGCCGGCGTCGCCGATTCGCAGCGCGGTCTCGAGGCCGATGCCGCTCGAGGCGCCGGTGATCAGCACCTTCTTGTCCTTGATCGCGGTGGCCAGCGACCGGTCGCGGAACAGGTCCGGATCGAGGTTGCGCTCCCAGTAGTCCCACAGCTTCCCGGCGTAGGAGCTCAGCGGCGGCACCGCGATGCCGGTGCCGCTCAGGGCGCGCTGGGTGTCGCGGGCGTCGAAGGTGCAGCGGAAGTCGCGCACCTCCATGGCCGCCGGCGGGATGCCGAGGTCGGAGTAGATCTGGTTTCGGATCCGCGCCACCGTCGGAATGGCCATCACGCCGGCCCGGACGCCGGAGGGAATCGAGTTGGTGAGGTTCTCGTCGACGCGCATGGCCAGCTGCGGCGCGTGGGCGGCGTTTGCGAATGTGTTGAGCGCCTCGCCGGTGGTCATCGGTTCCTGGTCCACGAGGTGGAACGTGTCGCCCGGAAGATCGTCGTCGTCGAGGTGGCCGATGTGGTCGAGTGCCTTGGCCACGAAGTCGACCGGCACGATCGTGACCTTGCCCCCCTCCGGACCTGCCAGCGGGAACCACGCGGGCAGGGCGCCCCGAAGCCGCTTGAGCAGGTTGAAGAAGTAGTAGGGGCCGTCGATCTTGTCCATCTCGCCGGTCTCTGAGTGGCCGACCACCACGCCGGGGCGGAAGACCAGCGTCTTGGCCTGCACGTGACGGCGCACCAAGGCCTCTGACTCGTACTTGGTCCGGTGGTAGTGGTGGGGAAGCTTCTGGTCCTCGTCGAACATGTCCTCCTGGAACACGCCCTTGTAGGAGCCGGCCACCGCGATCGAGCTCACGTGGTGAAAGCGCCCGACGTCTTGGGAGTTGGCGAAGTCGATGACGTTGCGGGTGCCCTTGACGTTGGCCTTCTCCGAGGACTCCTCGTCAGCCTCCATGTCATAGACCGCGGCCAGGTGGTAGAGGTGATCGATCTTCTCGGAGAAGTCCTCGACCCCGAGGCCGTCCTTGAAGAGATCGCCCGACACGGGGACGATTCGGCCGTCGGGGGCGTCGAGGCGCTGGATCAGGGCATCGATCTTCCCGCGCGAGCCCTCGCGCACGAGCACGTAGATGGTGCCGTCGCGCTTCAGTAGCTCTCCAACCAGATGCCGCCCGATGAAGCCGGTGGCACCGGTCACGAAGTAATTCACAGTCGCAGCTCCTCTTTCCCCGAGCGAGAACGTCCCGCAAGAGGCGCGAGCATACCCGCCTACCCCTTTTGTAGCTTCATGCAGGCGTGAGCGATGTGACGGTGACCCTCAAGCAGGCGGCGGACACGGCGGGAGTGTCGCCCGACACCCTGCGCCGGTGGGTCAGGGCGGGGCTGATTCCCCAGATGCGCAACCGCAGGGACGGCCGGTGGCCGGTGGCGGCCACGGGCCAGGCCCGGCTGGTCGCCCGGCTTCGCGAACGTGGGCACACGCTGGCCGACATCCAGCGCGCCACCGAGGAGGGCAAGCTGGCCTATGGACTGGTCGAGACGTTGTTTCCCGCCATGCGCGGCACCAATACGCTGGACGACGCCGCCGACGCGACCGGCCTCGAGCCCGCGCTGATCGAGCGATTCTGGACCAGCCTCGGACTACCGGCCCAGAGCGCCGAGGCCATGACCGACGAGGACATCCAGGCGCTGCAGTACGCGGCCTCGGTGCTCGCGTCGGGCTTCCCCTTGGTGGCCTTCCTGCAGATGGCGCGGGTATACGGCCAGGCGCTGGCCCAGATCGCCGACGCCGAGGTTCGCCTCTTTCACATCTATGTGCACGAGCCGCTGATGCGCGAAGGCGTGCCGGGGGTGCAGATGGGCGAGGAGATGGAGCACCTGGCCCGCGACCTGCTGCCGCTGGTCTCTCCGCTGATGGACTTCGTACATCAGCGCTTCCTGCAGCACTACGTCGAGCAGGACGTGGTCGGCCACATGGAGATCGACATGGAGGAGGGCGACGATCTCGGCCGCATGCGCGTGGCCATCGCCTTCTGCGACCTGGCGGGCTACACGCGCTACACCGAGGAGGAGGGAGACGAAGAGGCCCTCTCGTTCGTCGAGCGTTTCGTGGAGGCGGTGCTCTTCACCCTTCCCGACGACGCCAGGGTGATCAAGACGATCGGAGACGAGGTGATGATCGTTGGCCAGGGCGTCCAGGCGCTGACCGAGTGGGCGGTGGGCTTCCAGGGGCTGTTCGACCAGCGGCCCGAGCCGCGCATCGGGATCCATTACGGCGCGACGCTCTACCGCGACGGCGACTACTTCGGCCGTGAGGTCAACGTGGCCTCGCGCGTGGTCGCCCGGGCGCGGGGAGGCGAGGTGCTCGTGACCGACTCGGTGGTCGAACGCGTGGCCCAGTCGAACAACCTCATGTTCGAGGACGTCGGCCAGGTCAAGCTGAAGGGCTTCGACCACCCCCGCCGGCTCGTGCGCGCGAGCGTGCCTCCCGAGGATGACTGAGCCTGCGCTTTCGGGGGCGCGCGCCAGCGGCCTCGTCCACGAGGGCGAGCCGCTGCTGGTGATGCTTTCCGGCGGCGCGGACTCCGTCTGTCTGCTTGACGTCTGCGCCGAGCTGGGCGCCGAGGTCTCGGCGCTGCACGTCAACTACGGCCTGCGCCCCTCGGCCGAGCAGGACGAGGCCTTCTGCCGCGAGCTGTGCGAGCTGCGCGCGATCGAGCTGGCGGTCGAGCGCGTATGGCTGCCCGCCGATGGCAACACCCACCAGCACGCGCGCGAAGCGCGCTACCGCGCGGCCGAGCGCCTCGCGCGCGCCGACTACGCCGCCGCGCACACAGCATCTGACCAGGCCGAGACGGTGCTCTACCGGCTCGCGGTGTCGCCCGGGCGCCGAGCGCTGCTTGGCATGCAGCCACGGCGCGGCCGGCTCGTGCGCCCACTGCTCGAGGTCTCCGGCGAGGAGGTCCGCGCCTACTGCCGCGCCCGCGGGCTGGACTGGCGCGAGGACCCCTCCAACGACGACCCGGTCTTCGCGCGTGCGCGCGTGCGCAACGAGCTGCTGCCGGCGATGCGAGCGGTGGCCGGCTCCGCCGAGGCCACCATCGCCGAGACCTCGCGCCTGCTGCGCGACGAGGCCGAGGTGCTCGACGGGGTGACCGCCGAGGCGCTCGCGGCACTTGGCGGCGGCCCGGTCGTAGAGCTGTCTGCCCTGCGCGAGCTGCCCGTCGCCGTCGCCCGGCTCGTGCTGCGCACGCTCGCCGAACAGGCGGCGGGAGGTGCGCGATCGCTTGCGAGCCCACAGGTCGACGCGGTGCTCGCGCTGGCCGGCGACGGCACCAGCTCGCTCGATCTCGGCGGAGGGCTAAGGGCGGTGTGCGAGTACGGCACGCTCCGGCTGCGGCTTGGTGGTGAGGCGCCCGCGCCGGAGCCGGTCGCGCTCGAGGTACCCGGCACCTCACGCTTCGGGGCCTGGGCGGTGCAGGCCGCAGTTGGGGGCGGGGGTGAGGTGTTCGTGTCCGCCGACGCTCTCGATGGGCCGCTCACCGTCCGCGCGTGGCGCGACGGCGACAGGATGCGCCCGGTCGGCCTCGGCGGGTCGAAGTCACTCCAGGACCTTTTCACCGATCGCAAGGTGCCGCGCGCCCTGCGCCGCTCGCTGCCGGTGCTCGTGTGCGGGGACGTCGTGGTGTGGGTGGCCGGCGTGGCTCTCGACGAGCGGTTTGCGGCGACGGAGGGACCGGATTCCATCGGCCTGACGGCTCGGCGAGCGGGCACCGCACCGACTCTCTAGCCTGCTCCAGGGTGAAGGATCCCCACATCGGAGAGATCCTCGTCCAGCAGGACGAGCTTGCCCACCGCGTCAGAGCGCTCGGCGCGCAGATCTCCACCGACTACGCGGGCCAGAGCGTGCTGCTCGTCGGCGTTCTCAAGGGCGCGATGTTCTTTCTGTCGGACCTCATGCGCGAGCTCGAGGTGGAGTGCGAGGTCGACTTCATGGCGGTCGCCTCCTACGGGTCCTCGACCGACTCGAGCGGCGTGGTGCGCATCCTCAAGGACCTCGACGCCTCGATCGAGGGTCGCGAGGTGCTGATCGTCGAGGACATCGTGGACTCCGGCCTGACGCTCTCCTACCTGCTGCGCACGCTGCGAGCGCGCGAGCCGACCTCCGTCGAGGTGTGCGCGCTGCTGACAAAGCCCGAGCGGCGCAAGGTCGACCTGCCGATCCGCTACATCGGATTCGAGATCGCCGACCGGTTCGTGATCGGGTACGGCCTCGACTACGCCGAGCGGTTCCGCAACCTGCCCTACGTGGCTGCGCTGGAGGGCGTGGAATAGGCCCTGCGGCCCTGGATGGGCGGGCCTACCCCCTTGCTAGGCTTCCGTTTCACCTGCGGGGCGGGATGTCGCCGCACGCAGGGCCTCTCTTATGAGCAAATTCTTCAAGAGCGCGGCTTTTCCGATCCTGATCGTGATCGTGCTCGCCTTCTTCGCCAACAGGGTGATCAGTCCCGGCAAGGACCAAAAGGACCCGAACTACACCCAGTTCCTGTCCCAGGTCGACCGCGGCTCGGTCAAGAAGGTCACGCTCAACACCAAGAACAACAAGATCGACGTCCAGCTGAAGTCGGCGCCCAAGGGCGAGCCGAGCAAGTACTCGACGGCATACCCCGACAACACCGAGCAGAACCTGGTCAACAACCTGCGCTCCGAGAGCGTGCCGATTGAGGTCAAGGCCAAGTCCGGCAGCGCCTGGACCACCGCCCTGGTCTACATCCTGCCGTTCGTGATCTTCCTGGTGTTCTGGCTGTTCATCATCAACCAGATGCAGGGCGGCGGCTCGAAGGTCATGTCCTTTGGCAAGTCGCGCGCCAAGCGGATGTCGGTCGATGCGCCGAAGATCACCTTCCGCGACGTGGCCGGGGTCGACGAGGCCGTCGAAGAGCTGCACGAGATCAAGGAGTTTCTGGAGAACCCCAAGAAGTTCCAGGCGCTCGGTGCTCGAATACCCAAGGGCGTGTTGCTGTACGGACCGCCCGGCACGGGCAAGACGCTGCTGGCTCGCGCCGTCGCCGGTGAGGCCGGCGTGCCGTTCTTCTCGATCTCGGGCTCGGACTTCGTGGAGATGTTCGTCGGCGTTGGCGCTTCGCGCGTGCGTGACCTGTTCGAGCAGGCCAAGCAGAACAGCCCCTGCATCATCTTCATGGACGAGATCGACGCCGT
This sequence comes from Solirubrobacterales bacterium, assembly GCA_038237685.1. Classification (GTDB taxonomy): domain Bacteria; phylum Actinomycetota; class Thermoleophilia; order Solirubrobacterales; family Thermoleophilaceae; genus JAAYBF01. The sequence goes on from JBBRYL010000032.1 coordinate 24,676, forward strand.
CGGGCGCCACCGCGGCGCCGGCATGGGTGGCGGTCATGACGAGCGCGAGCAGACCCTGAACCAGCTCCTGGTCGAGATGGATGGGTTCACGATGACCGACAACATCATCCTGATCGCGGCCACCAACCGGCCCGACATCCTCGATCCCGCGCTGCTGCGCCCGGGTCGCTTCGACCGCCAGATCGTGGTCGACCGCCCCGACCGCAAGGGCCGCGCGAAGATCCTCGAGGTGCACACACGCGGCAAGCCGCTGGCAAAGCACATCGATCTCGACAATCTCGCGGGGCAGACCCCCGGCTTCACCGGCGCCGATCTGCAGAACCTCGTGAACGAGGCCGCGCTGCTCTCCGCCCGCATCGGCAAGCGCGAGATCGATCACCTCCAGCTCGAGGAGGGGATCATGCGCGTGATCGCCGGCCCCGAGAAGAAGACCCGCGTGATGAGCGAGAAGGAGCGCCGGATCACCGCGTTCCACGAGATGGGCCACGCGATCGTCGCCCACTACCTCGACCACACCGACCCGGTGCACAAGGTCTCCGTGATCTCGCGCGGCCAGGCCCTTGGCTACACGATCTCGCTGCCCACCGAGGACAAGTTCCTGACCACCCGCGCCGAGCTGCAGGACACGATGGCCATGACGCTCGGCGGCCGCGCTGCGGAGGAGCTCGTGTTCGAGGAGGTCACCACCGGTGCCTCCAACGACCTCGAGAAGGTCACGGCCACGGCCAAGCAGATGATCATGCGCTTCGGCATGAGCGAGAAGCTCGGCCCGCGCGTGTTCGGCCACGACCAGGGACAGCCGTTCCTTGGCCGGGACTTCTCCAACGAGCGCGACTACTCCGACGACATCGCCCGCGAGATCGACAGCGAAGTGCGCCGCGTCGTCGAGGAGGCCCATCAGGCCGCGCGCGACATCCTCTCGAGCTACCAGGGCGCGCTCGACAAGACCGCCGAGATCCTGCTCAAGCGCGAGACGATCGAGCGCGAGCAGTTCATAGACCTGCTCGACGGCAAGAGCGAGGAAGAGGTCTTCGGACCCGACGAGCCGGTCGTGCCGCGCGGCACGCCCGCCCCGGACGCGTCCCCGGCTCGCAAGCCCGCGCCCGCGCCCAAGACGCTTCCCCGCCCCGGCCTGGCCGGCGGCACCGCGGACATCCGCGGGCTGGACCGCCCTGAGCGGCCCGACATCTCCTGACGCCCGCCGTGGCAACGGCGACGCCCTTCGACCGATACGTGGACGCGTGGAACGCCGGTGACCTCGACCGGTGGCTCGAAGTGCACGACCGCGCGGTCGAGTACGTGTCGCTGGCGGGCCCGGAGCCGAGGGTCTACCGCGGACACGTAGGGCTGCGTGACGTCTGGGCCGAGAGCCGCGGAAACTGGATTCGGTTCGCGTTCGCCATCGTGGCCGACGAGGGCGAGTTGGTCCACGCGACCTTCTCCGGCATCGAGCACGTCGGCGCGACGGAGCTCGGTGGCGCGCTGTGGTTCCGCGTCCAGACACGCGGGGGCCGCATCGTGGCGCTGTGGTCGGCCCTCGACCCCGAGCTGCTGCGGGCCGGCTAACGCCTGCTGCCGAAGTCTGAGGTGAACGCGCCGTACTACGGCGATACTTGGGGCGTGTCGTCCCTGCGATTTCCCGCGGTCATGGGTGTGGTCAACGTGACGCCCGACTCGTTCTCCGATGGGGGGCGCTACCTGGACTCCGGCGCGGCGGTGGCGCACGGCCTCGATCTCCTCGCAGAGGGCGCCGGCCTCCTCGACGTCGGAGGCGAGTCCACGCGTCCGGGTGCCGAGCCCGTTTCGGCGGCCGAGGAATTAGCGCGCGTGATCCCGGTGGTGCAATGCCTCGTTGCCGCTGCCCCGGGTGTGTGTATCTCGATCGACACCACCAAGGCCGAAGTCGCGCGAGCGGCGCTGGCCGCCGGGGCCGCGATCGTCAACGACGTCTCGGCGCTGCGCCTCTCCCACCCGATGGCGGAAGTTCTGGCAGAGAGCGGCGCGGTGTGCTGTCTGATGCACATGCTCGGCGAGCCGCGCACGATGCAGGAGCGTCCCCGCTACGACGACGTCGTGTCCGAGGTTAAGGCGTTTCTCGAGGCACGGCTGACGTTCGCCGTCACCCAGGGAATCGCAGAGGAGGCGGTATGGCTCGATCCCGGCATCGGCTTCGGCAAGACGGCGCAGCACAACCTCGAGCTGCTCGGCCGCCTGGACGAGATCGTCGCGATCGGGCGTCCGCTGGTGGTCGGCACGTCGCGCAAGAGCTTCCTCGGCAGCGTCGCCGGTGGGCGCGACTCCGACCAGCGCCTGCCGGGCACGATCGCCACCAACGTGTTGGCTCTGGAGCGCGGCGCGAGCGTGTTTCGCGTGCACGACGTGGCGGCGGTGGCCGACGCGCTGACCCTGGCGTCGGCAACCATGGACGCGCGGGCCGGCAGCGTTCGGGATCATGGATGACCCATGGAGCCCGACGACGACTACGAACGCGACGACGAGGGCGGCGACGTATCTGAGCCCACGGTCACGATCGAGATCTCCGGGCTCTCGCTCTACACCCGACACGGCGTCTCGGACGCCGAGCAGGAGCTGGGCCAACGTCTGGTGATCGACGTCGCCTTCGAGCTGTCCGACTGCGACGCCCTGATCACCGACCGGGTGGAGGACACCGTGGACTACGGCGAGGTCTGCGAGCAGGTCGCGCTGGCCGCGCAGGAACGCTCGTACCGGACGCTCGAGCGGCTGTGTGCGGCGATCGCGGACCGGCTGATCGACCGTTACTCGGCCGACCTCGTGCGGGTGAAGGCCGCCAAGCCCGAGCCGCCGATACCGCTTCCGGTCGACGAGGTCTCGGTCGAGGTCTGGCGCGAAGCCTGAGCGTGGCGCGCGGATTCCTGGGCTTGGGATCGAATGTCGGCGACCGTCTGGGGGCGCTGACGGCCGCACGGGAGGCGCTCGGGCGCCACGACGTTGAGGTGACCGCATCGTCGTCGATCTATGAGACCGCGCCGCAGGGCGAGGTGCTCGACCAGCCCGACTTCCTCAACGCGGTGGTGCAGGTCGAGACCGGCCTGGACCCCGAGGCCCTGCTCGATGCCTGCAAGGAGGTAGAGCGCGAGCTCGGCCGGGCGGCGGGCGGGAGGCGCCACGGCCCGCGGCCGATCGACGTCGACGTGCTGCTGCTCGGCCAGATCGAGCACAGGTCGGAGCGCCTGACACTGCCTCATCCCGAGGTCACGGCCCGCCGGTTCGTGCTCGAGCCGTTGCTCGAGCTTGAGCCGCGGCTGGTGCTACCCGACGGCACCGCGCTCGCTCCGCTGGTGCCGGCTGTGGGCGACCAACCGGTTCGCCGCAGCGGGCCATTCTGAGCCCACCCCCCGATCGGGGGTTGATCGGCACCCTCGGGTGGGAGCACGGAGGCACGTCGGCAACACTGGGTCGCATGAGCGATGAGACCGAGACGGCGAGCTTCCGCGGCGACGACGTCGTATGTCTTGTCGAGGCATCGCTTGCGTGCCGCGTATGCCTGTCGGGTGACGTCGAATGGTCGATGCGGTCCCACGACTGGGATGCCGAGGTCGTGTGCCGCTGCGCAGCCTGCGACGACCGGCGCTCGGTGTGGCTGACGGGCGAGCAGGCCCTGCGGCTCACCGTCGATCGGCGCCTCGTCGAACACGTCTAGCGATGCCGCTGCTCCCGGTCGGGTAGGACTGGTTGGCATGAGCGCTTCCGAGCCAGCGCACACCGAGCCACTCGACGTGGTGGTCGAGCTGATGTCGCAGATCGACTCGGCCGCCGAGGACGCGCCGCGCGAGTTCTACGACAACCTGAGCGAGAGCGTCTGTCGCCTGACCTCGATGACCCGGGCGATCCTTCTGCTCTACGACGACACGCGCAAGCTGGTGCTGCCCGTCGGAAGTCACGGAATCGACGCCCACGAGCTGCTCGCAGACGTCTACGGCACGCTCGAGGAGACACCGGTCGCCCAGCGGGCGCTGTCGGAGGACAGGGTGGTCTCGATCTCGGGCGACCTCGCCGGCCAGATTCCCGAGCGCTACACGGACCTGCGGGGCGTGAC
>JBBRYL010000033.1:0-27504 GCA_038237685.1 Solirubrobacterales bacterium
AGCAGCACGCGGCCGTTCACGTCGCCGATCGCGTAGAGCCAGTCGCCGTCAACGCCGGTGGCGCGCATCTGGTCGTCAACGTCGATGTAGCTGCCGGGCTCGAGCCCGACCGTCTCGAGGCCGAGGTCGTCGGTGTGGGGATGGCGGCCCGTGGCGATCAGCAGCTCGTCAGCCACGACGTCGGGGCTGCCGTCGATGGCGATGACGACCTCGTCGGCGTCGTTGCGGTTGACCGCGGTGGCCTTTGCGTCACAGCGGACGTCCACTCCCCGCTCCTGCAAGGACTCCATCACCTGCTCGCCCGCGAACGGCTCCTCGTGCTCGAGCGGGCGGTCGGAGGCCTCGATCAGCGTTACCTGGGCCCCGAGCGAGCGCCACGCCTGCGCCATCTCGACCCCGACAACGCCCCCGCCGAGGATCGCCAGGCGGCCGGGCACCGCCTTGGCGGTCGTGGCTTCGCGGCTGCCCCATACGCAAGCGTCCTCCAAGCCGTCGATGGGCGGAAAGTTGGTGCCCGTGCCGGTGGCCACGACCACGGCCTTGCGGGCCACGAGCACATCGTCGCCGGCCTGGATGCGCTTCTCGCCCACCAGTCGGGCGTGCTCGCGCACGAGCGCGATGCCCTGGTCGGTGAGCCACGGCGCCGCCCCGGAGTCATCGAGGTCGTGGACGACCTCGTCGCGGCGATCCAGCACCTCCTGTACGTCGAGCTCGCCCCCGCCCTCGGGCGCCACGCCCGGCACGCGCCTGGTCTCGGCCAGCAGCTCGGCCGGGCGCAGCAACGCCTTGGACGGCATGCACGCCCAGAACGAGCACTCCCCGCCCACCAGCTCGGGCTCGGCGACCGCGACTTCGAGCCCGGCTTGGGCCAGCCGTCCGGCGATCACCTCTCCGGCTGGTCCGGCCCCGATCACGATGACGTCGAATTCTCGTTCGCTCATGGCTCCAGTCTTACTCGTTGGCGATTGCAAACCGGCCGCCCGGCCAGGGCACGCCGGCGTACCGCTCGACGACGGGGCCCGCTGGCGGCGCGACCGCACAGAAGATGTCGGTGGCCACCGCGCGCGGCGGGAACAGCCGGGCGAACGGGTCGTCTCTCGGGGGTACGGGCGCCCGGGTCACGGTGATTGTCCCAACGCAGCGCGACTCGTCGAGCGCCAGCGTCGTCACGCAGACGAGGTCGTCTCCGAGCAGCGTGGCGTAGAACTCCATGAAGTCGCGCCGCGCCTGCTGGACCTCGGGCTCGTCGAAGCGCAGCGCGTCGCCGGCCGAGGCCGCCACGCATACCGTCGCCGTCGCGCCGGCCACCGGCTCGCCCTTCAGGCAACGCGGATCCACCATGGCCTGCAACCCCTGGCCGCGGCCCGGCTCGATGCCCTCGCCGACCGAGATCCAGGCGCTCACCGGCGGAAGTCCTCGCGCACCAGCGCGGAAATCTCGCGCAGGTCCCGCCTGATGTCCTCGACGCTTGGTCGGCCCCAGTACCAGTAGCCGTCGTAGCGTCGGTGCACGGTGAGGCCGGGATGCAAGGTGAACGCCGTCGGCCGGTAGGGCCGATGCTGAGTGTCTGACTCCTCGAGCAGGTCGAGTTGCGACAGCCAGTACCGCTCGTGATCTGACAGGAAGGTGTAGCGCGCGCCGAGCCCTGCGCGGAACGCCGACTGCACTTCGGGCGGATCGACGCTGACCACCACCATCCGCGAGTAGGCAACCTCCATCTCGTCCTGCAGCCGTGACAGCTCGCGCAGGTGCCGCTGCTCCTTGGGGCACCACCAGCCGCGGGAGAACACCAGCACGAGCGGGTCTCCGGCCGCTAGCTCCGAGAGCGTCCGGGGCCGGCCGGTGTGGTCGGGCAGGTCGAGGTCCGGGAACCGCGCCCCCTCGCCAGGAGCGCCCGTCACGCGGCAACCGGCAGGCTGAAGCGCACACGCGTGCCACTGGCGGAGTCCGCGAACCAGATGCGCCCCCCGTGGGCCTCGACGATCGCGCGGCAGATGGCCAGGCCGAGGCCGATGCCGTCGCCCGAGCGCGCCGTACCCTCACCGCCGCCGCGATAGAACGGCTCGAAGGCGCGCTCGCGATCCTCGGGCGCCAGGCCCTCGCCGGTGTCTGCGACCTCGACCTCGACGGTGGCGCCGTTCGACTGCGCCGCGACGGTCACGCTGCCGTCGGCGGGCGTATGGCGAATGGCGTTCTGGATCAGGTTGAACAGCACGCGCTGGACCTTCTCCGGATCGGCCTGGGCGGCGGCCACCGAGCCGTCGACGGCCGCAAGCACCGCCACGCGGCGGTGCTCTGCCTGCGGAAGCATGGCCTCGACCGTCTCCTGCACCAGCTCGTCGAGGGCCACACGCTGCATCGACCAGCTGATCTCGCCCGCCTCCAGGCGCGAGAGCTCGAACAGGTCCTCGACCAGGCTCGACAGGGACGCGATGTGCACTGACATCTGGCGCCGGTAGCGCGCCGTGGTCTCCTGGTCTGCCACGCCGTCCTCGATCGCGTCGGCCAGCAGGCGCAGCGAGGTCAGCGGTGTGCGCAGATCGTGCGACACCGCGGCGATCAGGTCGCGCCGCGCGGCCTCCGCCGTCTCGCGCTCGGACTCGGTGGCTGCCAGCTGCGCGGCCATCCGCTCGGCGGCGGTGGCCAGGCCTGCCAGCTCGTCTTCGGCCTCGGCGTGGATGTCGAGCTCGCGCCGCCCCTCCCCAACCGAGGTGACCCCGCCGGCCACGGCCTCGATGTCGCGCATGACGCCGCGCGCGAGCACCGACGCGGAGTAGGCCGTGAGGCCGCCGGCGAACACCAGCAGCACGGCCATCGCCAACGCGTCGTGGGGCGACACGAACATCAGCAGCGCGATCGCGCCGACCGCGAGCGTGGCCAGCGCGACGCTCATGCCGAGGCCCGCGGCGAACTGGCGCGAGAGGCCGCCCAGGGAGGCGCGCCGCGCGGCGAGGAGGTGGGCCCCGGCCACCGCGGGCGCGCCACACCCCAGCATCAGTGCGGCGGTTGTCAGCCCGTCGTGCAGGCCGTAGACGGCGCCGAACAGCGCCCCGCCCGCCAGCGCGGATGCCAGCAGCAGCACGAGCCCGTGGCGGATGCCCCTCACGGCTGGAACCGGTATCCCACGCCCCAGACCGTCTGGATCCAGCGTGGTTCGGAGGGTTCGACCTCGATCTTCGCGCGCAGCCGGCGGACGTGCACCGTGACGGTCGAGGTGTCGGTGTAGAAGGAGTACTGCCACACGGCGTCCATCAGCTGGTCACGCGAGAACACCTGGCCGGCGTGGCGCACGAAGTGCAGCAGCAGGTCGTACTCGCGCACGGTCAGCTGAACCTCCTCGCCGCGGATCGTCACGCGCCGGGCCACCGGATCGAGCTCGAGGTCGTCGAAGGCGATCGGGTCCTCGAGCTCGGGCTCTGACACCACCCGCCGCAGGACGGCGTCCACGCGCGCCACGAGCTCGGCTGGCGAGAACGGCTTGACCATGTAGTCGTCCGCACCAAGGCGCAGGCCGATCACGCGATCCGACGGCTCGCCCCGGGCCGTGAGGAGGATGACAAGCACCCGCTCTGACTCCTGCATCCGGCGCATCACCTCGAGCCCGTCCATGCCGGGCAGCATCAGATCGAGCACGACGAGATCGGGGCGCTGCGCGCTGATCTGTGCGAGCGCATCGGGGCCGTCGCCCGCAATGCGGGTGCTGTACCCGGCCCGCTGGAGGTAACGCGAGACCACCTCGGCGATGGTGGGCTCGTCGTCGACCACGAGGACCGACCTGCTCGTCTCTGCGACCTCTGTCATCACGGCGCATTCTCGCGCAGCGAACGCGCACGCACCGCGAAGACCAGAGCCGACCCGGCGAACAGCACGACGGTGAGCGCCAGCCAGCGGCCGAAGAAGAAGTCGTCGGAGTACCCGGTGCGGCTCTCGAAGGTGCTTGGCGCCTTGCTCAGCACGAGGGGAAACCACACCACCAGCAGGAGCCCGGACAGCAGCGCCGGGATGCGCAGATGGTTGAGCGCGGCGATCCGTAGCCGCGTGTGCTGTCCGCGCAGCAGCGCACCGGAGACGGCGACGCCGAGGGCGGCGTACAGCGGCAGGAAGAGGAAGTCGTGCAGAACGATCGCCCCGATGAACCACTTCAGGAAGGGCTCGGGGGGTCCGATCACGCCGAGCACGGTGAACAGCGCCCATACCGCCACGCCGAGGCCGAGCACCGCGGCGAGCAGATGCACCGGGCCGGCCCCGTACTCGTAGCGGAACCGCTTCACTGAAACGCCAGCTCCCTGACCCATTTGGTGTTGTGCACGCCGGGCAGCGCCGGCACGATCAGCCGTGCAGGGAAGCCGTGGTCGAGCGACAGATCCTCGCCGTTGACCTTAAGGGCAAGCAGAGAGCGCTGGTCGCGCACCTGACGGTGGCTGAGCGACGCCCGCTTGAAACTGCCCGACTCTTGCAGGGAACGCACTTCGACCTGGGCGCCGGGGTCGGCCCCCGCCATCCGTGCGAGCTCTGAGATACGCACGCCCGTCCAGCGCTGCGTGGTCGACCAGCCCTCGACGCAGGCGATCGGCAACGTGGCGGTGGTCTGGCGCATCTGCAGCAGCTGGTCGCGGGTCAGCTCCACCCGCATGCTGCCGCCGACCGACAGCGTCAGAAGCCAGTCTGGCCCGAGCTTCTCCTTCGGGATCCCGACTGATGCGAGCGTCTTGTTCACCTGAAAGCCGTTGGGTCCGCTGCCGGGGCCATCGCCCCGCGGCGCGAGGAACGCGAGCCTTCGAAACGGGCCGCCGGCTGTCTGGCCAACGCCCATCAGGGCCAGCGCTGCCGAGCCTGCGCCCACGGTGCCCAGAAGCAGCCGGCGGCTCATCGTGGCCGGCGCGGCGTCAACCGGAGCGGTGGTCTCGAGCCCGTCGAGCTGGGGCTCCGGGCGCGTGTGCTCGAGATCGTCGCGCAGCGGCGCCACCACGCCGCGCTCTCCGAACGCCCGGCGCGCCACGGTGATCTTGCTGACGATGTGAAATGCCAGCGCGGCGATGAACACGAAGCCTGCGTAGTAGTGCGCGGGCAGGAACGAGAAGCCAAACGGGTACCAGAGCTGGATGTTCAACACGCCCGTCGCGAACACGAACAAGCTCCCGGCGACGAGCAGGGCAAGCCCGACGCGTTCGAGGGCGTGGGCCAGCGAGCGCACCGCTGGCCGCTCGAACAGCTGGGGGATCACCGCCCAGAGCTTGGCCAGCAGGATCGGGATGGCCGCGAGGCCGGTCACGATGTGCAGACCCTGGGTGAGGGCGTAGAGCCACGACGGCCGTACGGGCCAGTCGAAGAAGTAGAGGTTCACGCCGGGGTCGAACAGGCCGTTGTGGCCGAGGTCGGGCTGATACGCCGCGTGAGAGAGCAGCCCGGTCACAAAGCAGGTGACGATCAGGGGGAGCAGCGCGGCGCTGAGCAGGCTCGCCAGCCAGGGACCGCGCAGCGGGCTCTTCCAGAACGACCGGCGAAACGGGCCGACCTCCGGAACGGGAGGCTGCGGGGGGCGGCGGGACTCGGTCATCGCAGTCCACAATGGAGCGCGGCGGCTCCCGCGTAAAGGGCTCGGGCGCTCGTGTAAGGGACCCGTTAGCGGCGGCCGTCCTCGAAGGCCGGCGGCAGGAACGACTGCAGCGTGCCGTCGGCGCGGCTGGCGACGAACACCCGGCCGGTCCGGGGATCGACCGCCACCGAGTTGGGCTGGCGCACCGTCGGGAACTCCCGCAGGCGGCGGCGGTCGGTGAGCTCGACCACCTGATTGGTCTTCGTCAGCGTGACCCAGAAGCGTTTGCGCGGCGGGTCGAAGGTGATGCCGTAGGGCCCGCCCGGGAGGTTGGTGCGCCGGTGGATGCGCAGGTCGCCGCCGTCGGGGCGCACCTCGAGCAGGCCACCTCCGCGCGTGTCGACGACGAAGAAACGCCGCCCGCGCGCCACCACGTGGGTCGGGCCGATACCGACGTCGATCTTGCCCCGCCGCCGCAGGTCGCGCGCATCGAAGAGCTCGAGCGCGCGCTCGCTCACCCCGACGACCGCCATCAGCGCGCGGTCGGTGGACACCGCCACGCCACCCGGTTGCACCGGCACCGGCAGACGGCGCACCTCGCGGCCACGCTCCACCACCGAGACCGTGTCGCCACCCTCGTTGCCAACGAAGATCCGCCCGCCCGGCCCCGCGGCGGCGTCGTGGGGCAGCCGGCCCACGCCGATCACGCGTTTGCGGCCGCTCGGGAGCGACACCTGCACGAGATCGTTCCCCTTCTCGGCGGGCACGAGCACCGGACCGCCGGGCCGCGCGAGCGCGAGGTGGCGGGGCGCTTCGGGCAGCGGGATGCGGCGGACCACCCGCCCGGAGTCCATGTCCACCAGGGCCAGGCGGTCGGGGTTGGTCAACCCGACCGCCAGCAGCCGCGTGCGGCCATCGGCCACCATGCCTTCGGGCTTGTGGCCCAGCTCGATCACCCGGCCCGCTGGCCGCGTGGCCGGAGGCGGTGACTTGGCCGGCTCGGCGGCGGGTGCCAGGTCGGAGGACGAGCCGCCGCAGCCGCCCACGCCCAGCGCCAGCAGGGCTGCGGCGATTGCGTGGCGGCGGCTGAACATCCCGGTGTATTCGACACCCATTAGCTTTCGGCTTCCTTACGATGCGCGCTCGGGCCATTCCCGGAGCCCTGTCCCGGACGTAGGTTGCCTTGCGATGGAAGCTGGACACCTGCCGGGGGCCTACCTCGCGCCACAGAGCGATCGCGTGCGCGAGGAGCTCGAGGCCCAGTTGATGGTGTCGGTGGTCGGGGACATGCTGCCGCGAGAGGGCGGCGGCCGGGTCCTCGACATGGGCTGCGGCGCCGGTCTCGGTCCGCTGCTCGCCGAGGTGGGCATGGGCCACTACACCGGGGTCGACTTCCGCACGCCAGGCTTCGCCCTTCCAGGCCCCCATGTGCTCCACGACCTGCGCGACGGCCTCGGTCCGGTCGGCGACGAGCCCTTCGATGTGTACGTGGCCGGCTTCGGGCTGGCGTCGCACCTCGCCCCCGGCCAGCTGCGCCGCCTGGTTGGCGAGATCGCCTGCCACGCGCGGCCCGGCTCGTTCGTGGCCATCGAGGCACTCGGCCTGCACTCACTCGAATGGCCGCGACTGTGGGACACCGTCCCGGGAGCAGAGCGCACGCTGGCCTACGCGCTGGACCACGACGTAGAGGTCCATCCCTGGGGGCCCGACGAGCTCCTCGGGCTGCTGGAGGCGGCAGGGATACACCCGCTGCGGGCGGTCGACCGCTCGCTGCAGGCCGGACCCAAGCTCGGCGAGGGCCGCTACTGGCCGGGGCTTCCCTCGCTGCGCCCTGCACTGATCGAGCTGCTCGAGGGCCGCGCGGCCACGGCCCCGCTGTCCGCGCCGCTGCCCCCTCTGCCAGCGGGCCGGGCGGCCGCGGTGCATCAGCGCCTCGCGGCGCGCCGGCGGTCGCTCACCGAGTCCCACGCCGGATCGCCGATGGAGCTGGCGGAGCGAATCTGGGCGCTCGAACACGGCTCAGGCGGCGGCTTCGGGCACGGGCTGCTCGCGCTCGGCCGCGTGACCTGACTCGGCCAGCACCGCCGCAAAACGCGTCGCGGGCGCCGCCGCAGCAACGCGGCGGGCGTCGGCGATCGTGTCGACGTCCTCGAGCTCACCCAGCGTCTCGGTACGCAGCCCGAGCTCGGCAAGCCGGTCAAGCTGCCGGGCCAGGGTCTCGCCCGTCGACATCGGCACGCCCGCGAACGCGCCGGGGCACGGAGTGGCGAAGCCGATCCCCCAGTAGCCGCCGTCGGGCGTCGGTCCGATCACGGCGTCGCAACCCCGGTCCTCGAGCCGGCCGAGGGCGTCGTCGAGCATCGCCGCTGTCAGTTGGGGCGTGTCCATGGCCACCACGAAGCCAGGTCCGCCGCAGTCCTGGAACGCGGCGGTCAGGCGCTGCCCCAACCCGGCCCCGCGCTGGGGGGTCACGTCGAAACTCGCCCCCAGCCACGTGGGTGCGCCGCCGTCGAGTACCACGAGCCGGCGCGGCGTCCGCGCGCCCGACACGGCGTCGAGCGTGTCGCGCAAGGCGGCCTCGGCCAGCGCCGCTGCCTGCGCCGGAGTGCACGGCGGGCACAGGCGGGTCTTGACCGCGCCGGGCACGGGCTCCTTGGCGATCACCATCAGCGTGCCGCGGCTCATCGCAGCGCGGCCGCCATGTCACGCACCGTGCGGGCGGTCCCGCGCACGGTGCCGGTCACCTTCGACCTGCCCGCGCGGGCGCTGTAGGCCACCTCGACCTCCTCGATCCGCCACCCGCGGTCGGCGGCCAAGAGCACCATCTCCAGCGGCCACCCGAAGCGCCGGTCGCAGATCCCGAGGTCCAGCAGCGCGAGGCGGGGCGCCGCGCGCATCGGCCCGAGGTCGCGCAGCCGCACGCCGCAGCGGCGGCGCAGCTCGGCCGCCAGGACGCGGTTGGCCACCCGCGCATGCACTGGCCAGGCGCCTCGCGCCGCCACGCGCGCGCCGAGCGCGAGATCGGCTCGGCCCTCCAGCACGGGCTCGGCCACAAGCGGCAGCTCCTCGGGATCGAGCGAGCCGTCGCAGTCCATGAACATCACGGTGTCCGCGTCGGCCGCGCTCAGGCCGGCGAAGCACGCCGCCCCGAAGCCGCGCCGCGGCTCTGAGACCACCGTCGCGCCGAGTGCCGCCGCAAGCTGCGCCGACCCGTCACTGGACCCGTTGTCCACAACGATCGGACGATAGCCGGCGGGCATTCTCCCGAGCACCCGGGGCAGCGCCTCGGACTCGTCGAGCACGGGCAGGATCACGTCGACTCGCACCACCGCTCCAGGCTATGGAGACTGCCTTACAAAAGCCGAACGTCGGGCTCTTGCTGGTGCCCTCGCCCATACGCTGCAGCGATGCCGGCGCGCACAGCCAGGGTGGGCTTCGCCGTGATCGCCGCGACCGTCGCCTACGGGCTGATCGCGACGGCGGCCGGTAGCAGTGTCGGCACCCACCTGCCGCCGCTGCTGTACGAGTGGAGCCCCCGGGTGATCGCAACCACCCCGCTGCTGGTGATCGGGCTGGCCGCGGCGGCGCTGCTGGCGCCGAGGCTGTGCTCGCCGTCGCTGTCGCCGTGGCGGTTCGCCCTGGCCACGCTCGCGCTCGGGTTGGCGCTGCGGATCGGGTTGGGAATGGGGCGGTCGGGGCCGAGCGCCCTGTGGTCGGTGTTCGAGGTACCGAAGCCCGAGTCCTCGAACGAGTACCTCCCGGCACTCCCCGCATTCGACCTCGGCCTGCGCTTCTTCCTCGACACCTTCGCCCAGATCGGCCCCGTGTTGCCGGTGAACGCCGTCGGGCACCCGCCAGGACTGCTCGTCACGCTGCACCTGCTCGGCATCGAGAGCGCGCAGGCCATGGCCGCGCTCACCATCGGGGTTGGCGCGCTGGCCGTGCCCCTGGCCTATCCGCTGGCCCGCCGGCTGGTGGCCGAGCCGGTTGCGCGCGTGGCCACGCTGCTGTACGCGTTCGCGCCCTCGGCGGTGCTGCACGGCGCGACGTCGGCCGACGCCCTGTTCGCGACGCTGGCAACGGTGGCGCTCCTGGCGCTGGTTGGCGCTCCGCGGGTCGCGCGCACCGGCGGCGCGGCGGCGCTGGCGCTGGCGTCGTTCTTCTCGTGGGCCAATCTCGGAATCGGCGCCTTGGCCACGCTGGTCGTCTGGCGGCGCGACGGAATCGCAGCCGCACTCAAGCTCGGAGCCGCGTGTGCCATCGGCCTGCTCGGCTTCTACGGCCTCCTCTACTGGGCCAGTGGCTTCGACCCCGTTGGTGCGATCCGCGCCGCCGAGAGCGTCTACCGCGAGGGGGTAGCCGCCCACCGTCCCTACGGCTACTGGCTGTTCGGCTCACCTGCGGCGTTCCTGATCGCGGCCGGCCTTCCGATCACCTGGTACGCGCTGCGCGCGCTCGGCGCGGGCAGAGACATCGCGGTCGCGCTGTTCGCAGTGCTGGCGATCTCGGCGCTGCTCGGGTTCACCAAGTCCGAGACCGAGCGGATCTATCTCTTCCTGGTGCCGCCGCTGTGCATCGCCGCGGCCACAGCGTTGCCGTCAAAGCGCCTGGGCGCGGTGATCGGCGCGCTCGCCGTACAGGCCCTAGCGATCGAGCTGCTGTTCTACACGGTCTGGTGAACACCGTTCTGGTCACAGGAGGCGCGGGCTTTGTCGGCGCGCATCTGGTCGACGCGCTGGTCGCGGCCGGCGAGCGCGTGCGCGTGCTCGACAACCTCGATCCGCTCGCCCACCCGTCCGGCGAGCTTCCCGCCCACATGAACCCGGCCGCGGAGGTGGCGATCGGCGACCTGCGCGACCGTGCGACCGTGGAACGGGCGCTCGAGGGCGTGGACCGCGTCTTTCACCTCGGCGGGGTGGTCGGCAACGGCGAGTCGATGATCAACGTGCGCAAGGCCGTCGACGTGAACTCCGTCGGCACCGCGACGCTGCTCGAAGCGGTGATCGAGCGCCGCGACATGGTCCGGCGGCTGGTTTGCGCCTCCTCGATGGTCGTGTACGGCGACGGGGCCTACCGTTGTGCCGAGCACGGTGCCGGCGCCGCACCGCTGCGCTCCGAGGAGCGGCTCCTGCGCCGCGATTGGGAGCCGGTATGCGCGGCGTGCGGCCGTGAGCTCGAGCCGATCCCCACCACCGAGGACAGTGCGCTACGGCCCGCAAGCGTCTACGGCATCTCCAAGCGCGATCAGGAGGAGCTCACGCTGGTGCTCGGCCGCGCCTATGGGATCGAGACGGTCGCGCTGCGTTACCTCAACATCTACGGGCCGCGTCAGGCTCTTGGCAATCCCTACACCGGCGTGGCGGCCATTTTCGCCGCCCGCATCCTGTCGGGCAAGCGGCCGCTGGTGTTCGAGGACGGGGGCCAGATCCGCGACCTCGTGCACGTGTCCGACGTCGTGACCGCGACTCTTGCAGCCATGGATGCCCCCGCCGCTCCAGGCCGTGCGATCAACGTGGCCACAGGCCGTCGGGTCGAAGTCGGCGAGCTGGCCGCGCGGATCGCGTCGGCGCTGGGCTCAGACCTGCAGCCCGAGGTCACCGGCCAGTTCCGGGCCGGCGACATCCGCCACTGCTTCGCCGACACGCGGCTGGCCACCGAGCTGCTGGGATTCACCGCACCGACAACCATCGAGGTTGGCATCCCGGAGCTGGCGGAGTGGGTCGCACGACAGGAGCCCATCGAGCGCGGCGACGCGGCCCTTGCGGAGCTGCGCGCCCGCGGACTCATCGGCTGAGAAGTAGGAAGTGCCACTGCTCACTTTGCTAGCTTGCGCCCTCCGGCGCACGATGAGGAGAGGACCCACGCGATGGCCACGGCAAACAAGGTGATCAAGCCCGAGTTCGGAACCCCCAAGAAGCACTTCATCTTCAACGACGACCACGACGCGCTGCGCGAGTCGATCGGCTCGTTCGTCGAGAAGGAGCTGGCCCCCCACGCCGAGCGCTGGGAGGAGGAAACCTTCGACGACTGGGTCTTCGAGCGGATGGGCGAGCTGGGTTTCCTCGGCCTCTCCTATCCCGAGGAGTATGGCGGCCAGGGCGGCGACTACTACTGCAATCTCGTGCTGGCCGAGGAGATCACGCGGTCGAACTCCGGCGGCCTGGCGATGGGCATCGCGGTACACACCGACATGGCCACCCCGCCGGTGTTCCTGTTCGGCACCGAGGAGCAGAAGCAGGAGTACCTGGTGCCTTCGATCAAGGGCCAGAAGATCTCGTCGCTCGGCATCACCGAGCCCGATGCCGGCTCCGACGTCTCGGGCATCAAGACCCGCGCCGTGCGCGACGGCGACGAGTTCGTGATCAACGGGTCGAAGACCTACATCACCAACGGGCACCGCTCCGACTACATCGTGCTCGTGACCAAGACCGATCCCGACGCCGGCTACGACGGCTTCACCCTGTTCCTCGTGGACATGGACGCTGAAGGCGTGATCCGGGAAGAGCGCCTGAAGAAGCTGGGCATGCACGCCTCCGACACCGCGCTGCTGGCGTTCCAGGACGTGCGGGTGCCCGAGACCGCGATCCTCGGCCAGGAGGGCAAGGGCTTCTACCACATCATGTGGGAGCTCCAGGGTGAGCGGCTGATCGGCGCCGCCGGCTGCGTGGCCGGCGCCCAGCGCTGCTTCGACAAGACGTTGCAGTACGCGATGGAGCGCAAGGCGTTCGGTCGCCAGATCGGCAAGTTCCAGGCGATTCGCCACAAGTTCGCCGAGATGGCCACGAAGATCGAGTCGGCGCGCCAGCTGGTCTACACCACCGCTTGGCGCCACGAGAACGGCGAGTACCCGGTGCGCGAGATCTCGATGGCCAAGCTGTACGCCTCGCGGATCGCCGTCGAGGTCGCCGACGAGTGCATCCAGATCCACGGCGGCGCGGGCTACATGCGCGAGTACGGCGTCGAGCGCGTGTGGCGCGACCTGCGGCTGAACCGGATCGGCGCGGGCACCGACGAGATCATGCTGGACGTGATCGGGCGGAGTTACGGGCTCTGACGCCGCCCCTTCTCGCGCGGGCTACGGGCTGCAGACCGCGTAGGCGATCACGGTCGTCGTCTTGCCGCCGCCCAGAGCCGCGTGTGGTGCGGAGCCCGTGACGTCGCGGCGGTGGAGGCGGGCAAGATGGTCGCGCGCGGCGGCAGGATGGTGCCGGCCGCGAAGGCTCGGCGAGTGGACCGCGCGCTGGCCGAGGGCGACGAGGTGGCCGGATTCAGGGTCCTCGACACGCCGGGCCACTCGCCGGGCCACGTCGCCTACTGGCGCGAGTCAGACGGTGTGCTGATCTGTGGCGACGTGATGCGAAGCTGCCCTGACGAAACCCGCTAAAGCGCGCAGCTGCGACCCGAATGGTCGACGGGGAACGGCAGGTCCGCGGCCACGACGGTCTCCCCTCGATCCGGCGCCACCATACCCTGGCGAGGTGGGTCACTCCGTCCCTGAGTAGATTCGAGGAATGGCCTTCTCTAACACGGGCCCGCTGCGCGAGGAGATCGCCCGGGTCGTGCCCTCGCGCCCCTTCACCGTCGAGTTCTGGGACGGCAGCACGCTGCCGTCGACCGTCAACGGGGGCGGCCCGAAATTCAGCGTCAACTCGCCGAAGGCCATCGCCCAGGCGCTCGCGGCCCCCGGCCAGCTCGGGCTCGGCCGCGCGTACGTGGCGGGGAACCTGGCCGTCGACGACATCGACGCCGTCACGGCTCTGCTGCGCGACTGGTCGCCCCCGCCGATCGAGAACCGGGACAAGGCCAAGCTGATGGCCGGCGCCGTGCGCGCCGCCGGTCTCACGCTGCCCCCAAGGGCGCCGGTCGCGGAGTTCAAGCCCGATGGCAAGAAGCACACACGAGCGCGCGACGCGCGCGCCGTTCGCCACCACTACGACATCTCCAACGACTTCTTCCGGCTCTTCCTGGACGAGTCGATGACCTACAGCTGCGCGATCTTCTCGCGCGGGGCGAAGACGCTGGAGGAGGCCCAGGTCGCCAAGAACGACCTGGTCTGCCAGAAGCTCGGGCTCAACGACACGATGCGGATCGTGGACATCGGCTCCGGCTGGGGCGCGCTGGCCATCCACGCCGCCGCGCAGTACGGCACACACGTGACCGGCATCACGGTGTCCGAGCGCCAGGCCTCGGGTGCACGCGAGAACGCCGAGCGCGCGGGGGTTGCGGACAAGGTGGAGTTCCGCGTGCAGGACTACCGCGACCTGGTGGGCGAGACATTCGACGCCGTCACGAGCATCGGGATGGTGGAGCACGTGGGCCCCGAGCGAATCGATCTCTACACCAGGCAGCTGGCCACCCTCGTCGGCCCCGACGGCGAGGTGCTCAACCACGGCATCGCCCGCCAGCGCCACACCGATCCGGACGAGGGGCCGTTCACCGATCGCTACGTGTTCCCCGACGGCCATCCGATCCACGTTTCGCGAATCGTCGACTCGTTCGAGCGCGCCGGCATGCCGATGGAGCACGCCGAGAACTTCCGCCTCGACTATGCCGAGACCCTGCGCCACTGGGCGGAGCGCTTCGATGAGAACCTGGTCGAGGCCGAGCGCATCGGCGGCGCCGAGCGCGTGCGGGTGTGGAGGCTGTATCTGCGCGCCGCCCGCAGCGGCTTCGAGACGGGCTTTCTGGGGCTTTACCAGGTACGCGTGCGCAAGGCCGGCTGACGCGTGAGCGCGCGCGAGTTCACCAAGGGCGTTCCCGGCGCCACGACTGCACGGCTCCAGCCACCCTTCTCAGAGGAACATCAGGACCTGCGCGAGTCGATCGCCCGCTTCGTGGCCACCGAGCTGCGCCCCCACGCCACCGAGTGGGAGGACGCGCGCTGGTTTCCAGACGAGGTCTTTCCGCGCATGGCGCGGCTCGGCTTCCTCGGGCTGAAGTACCCGGAGTCGCTGGGCGGCGAGGGCGGCGACAGCCTCCACGACGCCGTCCTGTGCGAAGAGCTGGCCGGGTGTGGCTGGGTGGCGTGGCGGCCGGCATCGGAGCCCACATCGGGATCGCCACGCCGCCGGTGTTCAAGTTTGGGTCTGACGAACAGAAGCAGCGCTTCCTGGTGCCCGCGATCCGGGGCGAACGGATCGCCGCGCTCGGCATTACCGAGCCCGACGCCGGGTCCGACGTCGCCGGCATGAAGACCCGCGCCGAGCGCGTGGACGGCGGCTACGTGGTCAACGGATCGAAGACTTTCATCACCAACGGCGTGCGCGCGGACTTCGTGGTCACCGCGGTCAAGACCACCCAGGAGGGCGGACACTCCGGGCTGTCGTTCCTGCTTGTCGAGCGCGACATGGAGGGCTTCACCGTGTCCAAGAAGCTCGAGAAGATGGGCTGGCAGGCCTCAGACACCGCCGAGCTCGCCTTCTCAGACGTGTTCGTGCCCCAGGAGAACCTGCTCGGCGAGGAGCACAAGGGCTTCTACCTGATCATGGCCAACTTCCAGTGGGAGCGGCTGCTGATGGCGCTCGGCGCCGTGGGCTCGATGCAGCGCGTGATCGAGATGACGGTCGACTACGCGCTGCAGCGCAACGCGTTCGGTCGCGAGATCGGCCACTTCCAGGCCATCCGCCACAAGATCGCCGAGATGGCGCTCAAGCTGGAGACCGGGCGCGCGATCACATACAACGCGTTGCGCCTGTTCCACGAGGGCCACGATGCGATAAAGGAGGTCACGATGTCGAAGCTGGCCACCCAGCGCGCCGCGTTCGAGGTGGCCGACGACGCCCTCCAGATCTTCGGCGGCGCCGGCTACATGAAGGAGTACGAGATCGAGCGCGTGGCGCGTGACCTGCGCCTGGGTCCCATCGGGGGTGGCACCGACGAGGTGATGAAGGAGATCCTTGGCAAGCAGCTGGGGCTCTGATCGAGCCCACCAATAGTCTCCCCCGCCGAACTTCAAGGCGACCAAGGGAGCGAATCACGTGGGAGTACTCGACGGAAAGTCGGCCATCGTCACCGGATCGGCGCGCGGCATCGGCCGGGCGACGGCCGAGCTCTTGTCAGAGCAGGGCGCGCAGGTGCTCATCAACGATCTCGACGGCGACGTCGCCGAACAGGCCGCCACTGAGATTGCCGGCGAGACCGCGGTGTTCAGCGGCGACCTCACCCAGGAGGGGGTGCCGGACAAGCTGATCGAGACCGCCATCGACTCGTTCGGCAAGATCGACATCATCGTCAACAACGCCGGCTACACGATCGACGCCCCGCTGCACAAGATGACCGATCAGCAGTTCCAGGCGATGATCGACATCCACAACGTGGTGCCCTTCCGCGTGCTGCGCGCCGCCGCCCCGCACCTGCGTGAGCCGGCCAAGAAGGAAAAGGAGGAAGGCGTCGAGGTCTTCCGCAAGATCGTGAACGTGTCCTCGATCTCGGGCACCTTCGGCAATGCCGGCCAGGCCAACTACAGCTCCGGCAAGTCCGGCGTCGTGGGTCTCACCAAGACGATGGCCAAGGAGTGGGGCCAGTTCAAGATCAACGTGAACGCCGTGGCCTTCGGCTTCATCGACACGCGGCTGACCCAGGCCAAGGAGTCCGACAACCAGATGGAGATCGGCGGCGAGAAAGTGCAGCTCGGCATCCCCGAGCAGATGCGCGCCATGGCCTCGATGATCATCCCGCTGGGCCGTCCCGGCACCGTGCAGGAGGCCGCCGGCGGTGTGTTCTTCCTGTGCAGCCCGTGGTCGAACTACGTGCACGGCCAGGTGCTCAACATCACGGGCGGCCAGTTCGGCGGGATGATCACCTGAGGAACGCTCAGCCCTTCGCTTTTAACAGCGGCACGAGCACCTTGGCGTCGGAGCCGGCCGTGATGTGGATCCCGGCCGGCTCGCGCACCCAGGCGATGAGGTTCAGCGCCTGCAGCCGGTCGAGGGTGAACTGGAAGGCGAGCGCTTGGCGGCGTGACGCGTAGCGGCGCAGCACGTCGAAGGCGTAGCCGGTGGTGTGCAGCGAGTACTTCTGGGTCGCCTCCCGGTTGCGGCCGACGAGCAGCCGTTGGTACTTCTGATCGCGCACCGTGCTGGTGACCACGAGCGGCCGGTTCGGTCCGCCCGCCTGCCGGGTGAGCCGCACCGCATAGGCGGCTAGCGCATACGCCTCGGGGCGCAGTCCCCGGTACAGGCGCCGCGGCTGCTTGAGCTTGCCCGCCAGCTCGCCCATCTGGAGACCGCGGCGCAGGCCCAGCTGACGCGGCGCGTTGGGAAACGAGCGGATCGAATGATCCCGGTAGGCGCCTGCGAGGGCGTCGGGGTCGGCGAAGACCCTTGTCGAGTCGCGCGGGTGCAGCACCTCCTCCGCCGAGTTCTTGGCCGTCTGCAGGGCGGCGGTGCGCGCCAGGGCGCCGGGATCATCGCGTGACCGACGCATGATCGCCGCCGACGCCCTGATGCGCCAGAGATAGGTGGACGAGTCGTCGCCCAGTCCGGACAGCCGCCGGTACGCCGCTGCGTGGCTGTACGGCGTGCTGGCGAAGTAGACCTCGGCGTAGCTGCCCGGTGCGTCGCCGTCGCGGCCGAAGTCCGCGATCACCGACTGCAGGTTGCCGATGCCCATGTGGTACCCAGCCACGGCGTAGTCGTCGCGCCCGGCGAGCTTGGCCTTGGCGATGCCGAGGTAGCGCGCGGTCGCGCGCAGCGAGGCGCCGGGATCGAAGCGCTGGTCGACCGCACGCCGCCGGGCGCGCAGCCGGTCCGCGCCAGCGCTGTCGCCGCGCGCCGCGGCGCGGTTGATGCGCCGGGTGAGCTTGCGCGCTCGCACCGGGTCGACGCGCATGCCGAGGAGGTTGCGGCCCGTCTCGGCCAGGATCTGGGTCAGGCCGACAGCGCCCTCCAGCTTGGGGTCGGCGACCGCATCGGGGCGGCCCGCGCTCTCGAGGAACACGATGGCCTCGAGGGTGTCCGGCGAGATGCCCGACCGGCGCGCGACCGCCTCGATCTGCCCGCGGTAGCGCTGGACACGCCGCGCCGTCGCGACGGCTCCACCGGGGCTCTTGGCATAGACCACATGGGCGAAGCCCGCCGCCGCGCGCCGCTCGAAATCGCCGCGCCGGCCGTCCGACCACGCGAAGGGGTCGGGGGCGCCGGCGTCGAGGGCCGCGGGGAGATCAGGGGGCGGCAGCCCCCTGTCCCGCGCGACGTACAGCGCGACCCCGGCCGCGAGCAGGCCGACGAGCAGCGACGACGCGAGCAGGCGAAGGCGGGGTCGGAACATCGGCAGGGGACCGTAGCGACCGGCCCAGAACGCGGAGAGGGCGCCCATAGGGCGCCCTCTCCGATGTGTCGTGTGCTGCTTGGGGCT
Source organism: Solirubrobacterales bacterium (assembly GCA_038237685.1). Lineage (GTDB taxonomy): Bacteria > Actinomycetota > Thermoleophilia > Solirubrobacterales > Thermoleophilaceae > JAAYBF01. The sequence continues at coordinate 17,891 of JBBRYL010000033.1, forward strand.
GACTACTTGATGAACGCCCCAGCCTTTGAGAGAACCTGCTTGGCCGACGCCGGCTTGTCGAACGTCCGCGGGGCGAACGTCTGGCCGTTCAGCGAACGGAAGCGCGACGCGTGCCGTGCCTCGACCGTCAGAATCGACGCCGCTGCCGCCAGCACCTTGCGCTGCAGGATCCGCGGCGCCTGGCCCGAGTACGCCGTGACACCGGTGTCCTCGAGGGCGACGGCGGTAGCGAGGTACTTCTTACTGTCTGACGTCGTGCCCATGAAGTCGAACTTCGGCTTCGGCTTGCGGGCGCTGCCCAATGCGAGCTTGAGAAAACGCACGTGCGCGTTTTCGTGCTTGCTCACGAGCTGGGTAGTCGACTTCACATCACCCTGCAGGTTGGCCTTCGCAAGCGCCTCCTTGTAGAACTCAGACTCCAGGTACTCGAGCGTGAGGGCGAAGTTCAGGATGTTCACATCCTGCTTCTTCGAGGGCCTGGCGGCGGCGGCCAACTCTGGCAGGCCACCCAGGAGCAGCCCGGAGCTGACGAGGGCTCCGCCACCGATGGCGGCCTTGCGGAAGAAGTCCGCTCGGCTATCGCCACCGACAGCCTCGTGGGCCTCGCGGATTGCGCCGTCGGTATCGACGGCTTCAATGGTGATCAGATCTGACATATGTACTAACTGCCTCCCTTGGAGGTCGGGTTTGGGGTGCTCATCGGACTACCACTGTGCCCCTCATCGCCAATGGATGGAGCGTGCACATGTAGCGGTACGTTCCTGGTCGTGCGAAGCGCACCTTGAAGGTGCCCTTCTTCATGTCACGAGAGCTGTGAAACCGGTGCTTGCCGATGCTGTGGACGCTGTGAAACGTCAACCCATCCGCAAACCGCCAATTCACCGACGATCCCTTGCGGATCGTCACCTTCTTCGGCTTGAAGGCGATATCGACGATCTTCACCGTGCGGCTGCTTGCCGCCTCGGCCTTCGCGTGCGGCTCTGCGAGGGCCGACGACAGTGGCGACATCACCACGGCGACAGCGAAAATCCCTGCAATTACAACTCGCGGCATCAGGGTGTTTGGCGTATCTAGAGGCCGTTTGGATCACCTCGGGACCGGATTGGCGCGAAGCCACCCGAGGTAGGGTCCCTTGTATGGCCACTGCCGTTGAGCCCAGACCCGCGTCGCTGCCTCTCCCGAGCGGCCGCGATGGCGCGGTGGTGAGTCTCCATCCGCTGCTGTGCGGGCGGATGCGTTGCGCCCCAGCCTTCCTGGAGCGGACGGAGGGACGCCTGGGCCCCCTGAAGGCGCTGGTGGCGCGCGCACCAGCTGACGAGCTCGTGGACATCCCGGTCGTGGCGTTCCTGGTCAGGCACCCCACGGCAGGCGACATCCTCGTGGACACGGGCTTTCACCCGTCGGTGGCCGTGGAGCCGAAGGGCGCGCTCGGCAAGTGGGGCGGCCTGCTGTTCAAGGACCTCCGGATGACCAGCGCGGACTCGGCCCCCGCGCAGCTGCGCGCGCTCGACATTGAGCCCGCCAAGGTCAGCACGGTGATCATGACCCACCTGCACTTCGATCACGCGGGCGCGATCTCGGAGTTCCCCGGCGCCACGTTCGTGCTCGACAAGCGCGAATGGGAGGCGGCCACCGAGGGCGGCGAGCGCGAGGGCTACATCCGTCGCCAGTTCGACCACGGATTCGACTACCGGCTCCTTGACTTCGAGGGGCCCGCGGCGGACTCCTTCGCCAGCTTCGGCGGGTCAGTCGACCTGTTCGGCGACGGCAGCGTGCGAGTGGTGTCGACCCCCGGCCACTCCGACGGCCACCTCTCCGTGGTGCTGCGCCTGCGCGACCGCGAGGCGCTGCTGTGCGGCGACGCCGCCTACACCGCCGACGCCATCGCCAACACCATCGTGCCGTTCGTGGTGAGCGACGAGCACCGCTTCCGCCGGTCGATCCGTGAGATCCAGCTCTACCTCGAGCAGACACCCGACGCGCTGGTGGTCCCGGGCCACGACATGAGCGCGTTCCTCCGGCTCGACGCCGACTACTGAGCGGCGGTCCTCCGGGCGGCGCGAGCCGCCTGTATGGCACCGGCCCGGCCCTGCCTGCGCAGCTCCTCCCAGAGTCCGCGGATGCGGGCGAAGATCTCCTCCGAGGCCGCCTGGCTCTGATCCCGGGTCGGGTCCTCGACCACCGGCTCGAAGCGAATCGGGTCGCCGAACTGCACCGTGACCTTCGGGAATTGCAGCCGCTTCCAGTTGCGCACGCTCTCGGAGCCCGCGAGCGCCACCGGAACCACAGGGACACCGGACTCGAGCGCCAGCCGGCCGATGCCCGGCTTCGGCTCGCCGAGGTCGCCGCTGCGCGACCGGCCGCCCTCGCAATACATGACGACGATGCCACCCCGGGCCAGGACGGCGTGGGCGGTCACGAACGCCTCCTCGTCCCGATGACCGCGGCGGATCGGAAACACCCCGCCGTTGTTGAAGACGATCTCCATCGGCATGGCGAACATCTGCGACTTGGCCATGAACTGCACCTTGCGGCGAAGCACCACGGCAACGAAGAAGTGGTCGAGGAAGGAGAAGTGGTTCGGCGCAACGATCACCGGGCCGTCGGCAGGCACCTTGTCCGGGTCGATCCCGCGCGTGCGGAACACTCCGAGGAGGTACGGGGTGATAACGAGGCGCACGAACTCGTACATCCAGTTGGGCCGCTTTGAGCGGGTGCGCTCGTGGTAGCGGTCGAAGTGCTCGGCCGGACGGGGGTCCTTGTAGACCTGGGCCTTCATCGGTGCCGGATCCGTCATGAACGACAACGCTACCGCGACTACCACCGGCAGCCCTGGCCGGCGGCACGCGGATATCGTGGCGCCCGTGCCCACCGTCGAAGCCCACATCACCGGCACCATCTGGAAGGTCGAGTGCGAGGTCGGCGACCAGATCGCCGACGGCGACACCGTGGCCGTCATCGAGTCGATGAAGATGGAGATGCCCGTGGAGTCCGAAGCCGACGGCACCGTGGCCGAGATCCGCTGCCAGAAGGGCCAGTCGGTGAGCGAAGGCGACGTCCTGGTGGTCCTGAGATAGCGTGGACCTAGCCTCGGGAAAGCTGATACAGGACGAGCCGGCCGAGGGCGTCGTCCGGCTACGCGTGTCCAACGAGGGCCGCCGCGGCGCGCTCGACCACGAGATCCTCGACACGCTGGCCGCGACCGTCGCCGGCCTCGATGCGCGCTGCCTGGTGCTCACCGGCACGGGGCCCGTGTTCTCCGCCGGCTACGACCTCGGCAACCTCGAGGGCGACGAGTTCGCCGACCAGGCCAAGAAGCTCGTCGCGCACCCCTTCAACTCCGCTATCGAGGCACTCGACGCGTTCCGCGCACCGGTGATCGGACAGCTAAACGGCCACGCGATCGGCGGCGGCCTCGAGCTGGCGCTCACCTGCGACATCCGGATCGCCGCCGACGGCATCATGCTCGGCATGCCTCCGGCCAAGCTCGGCCTCGTCTACTCCCACACCGGGCTGCGCAAGTTCGTCGACGCCATCGGCCCCGCCAACACCGCAGAGCTCTTCTACGTGGGGCGCAATGTCGAAGCACGGCGCGGCCGGGACATGGGCCTGGTCAACCACGTCGTCGCGCCGGATGAGCTGGAGGGTCTGGCACTCTCGATGGCCGGCGAGATCGCCGCCAACGCGCCCCTGTCGCTGTCGGGCAACAAGCGGATCCTGCGCGTGCTCGCCCAGCACGCCGCCGCTCTGCCCGAGGACGTCGAGCGCGAGCTCGTCGAGCTGCGCGAGTCGTGCTTTGACACCGAGGACTTCCGCGAAGGCGTGCAGGCATTCGGCCTGAAGCGCGCGCCACGCTGGCGCGGACGCTAGACGCGTTCGAGCTCGCGCCCGGACCTGCGGGCCGCGCGCAGACGCAGCGCGACGGCCCCGATCAGCACCAGCCCGAGACCCGCTCCGCCAAGCTCCAGCCACTTCGAGCCGCCGATCTGCTTGGGCGCCTTGTCGGCGATCTCGGGCAGCGGAACCCATGTGGTCTTGCCTCTGAGCTCGACCCGGCGGGCCCCGACCTCCAGCGGAATCGACCACCGGTCCAGGAGGCGCTTCGACGAGCCGTTTACCACCGCGTCGGGCGGCTGCTGTCGCGGATACCGCGTGCGTGTGTCCAGCCACGCGAGCTGGCCCTGCGAGGAGACCTTGCGCCACTGCACTGCGGGGCCGGCGATCGTGGGCGGGACCACGCGCTCGCCTTTGGCCGACTGATCCTCGACGTAGGTCCGACTGCGGAGGTTGACCTCGACGCCGCGGCGCGAGATGCGCGCAAACGGCTCTCCGTCCTTGCCGGTCACGGTGACCGGCGTCGTACCGGTGTTCGTCAGGAAGAGGCCGGGCAGGCGACCGGGCAGGAACTGCACCGAGACCCCGGGGGCGGGCGCCGCCGGTCCGGTCAGCGAGGAGGCGATGTTGCCGCGCAACGGCCGGTACTCCACGTGGCCGGCGAACTTCAAGCCTTGGGTGCCGAGGCGGGCGGCCACCGTCCAGTCGTCAAGCCGGGCACGGCTCTGATCCCGCAGGGTGCTCTTGCCCACCCTCACGGTGCCGGGATGCATCCGGTGGTCAAACCATCGCCAGGAGTGCTTGCGCGAGACCCTGACGAAGCGCGGCGGCCCCCCGATCCGCGCATCCTTCGGGGGGTTGGACACCCCGTCGGGGTTGCCCGAGCGGTACCAAGTGGCCGAGTTGACGTTGGCGAACACGCCGCGCGGCCCGATCTTCAGGAATGGGTCCCCGCTCTCGGCGAGCACCGATAGCTCCCTGCCGGTGTCGTTGACGACGTCGAGCTGGGCGGCCTGGTCGCGGATCACCCGCGCCCTGAGACCGGGCACGCTGGGTTTGACGCCGTCGAGCAGCGTGACGATGGTGGGGGTGTATTCGCCGTGGGCCTGGGCCGCTTGCGTTCCGCCCCCTCCTGCGAACCCTGCTGCCGCGGCTAGGACGGCCGCCGCGAGGCGGGCGCGCTTGGAGATCGCTCGATCGGGCACGCTCACGCCTCTTGCGGCCGGAAGCGCGGCGGAGCTAGAGCCCCGCCCGCTTCAGGTAAGTCCTCAGCAGGCGCTTGTTCTTGAGCGTTTGCTTGGTCGTCACGGCGAAGTAGCGCACCTTGCCCCTGCGCACCCCGATCAGACGCGGGCTCGTCGGGTTGGCGCGGTACACCGTCCTGGTGATCTTCTTTGCACGCGGAAACGCCTTTAGGAACTTGCGGAGGCTGCTGCCCGGACGGACTTTGCGATTGCCGTGTCCGGCGACTGTGTCCACCACCAGTTGGGTGGTGTCCCTGCTGCCGAACACGGCGGTGACCCGGCGCCCCTTGCCCTTCTTGGCGCAGTAGCGGTACAGCGTCGAGGTGCGCTTCAGCGGGCTCACGCGCGCCAGGCTGGGCTCGGCCAGCAGACGGTTGCGCTTGCGACCGAGGTAGACGCGACCGATGTGGGTGGGCCCGATCGGCGAATGCTGGGCAAGGCAACCCGAATTCGGCGCGACCTTGCCGCCCCGCGCCGCCATCATGGATGCCGCCTTGGACGGCTTGACGCACCCGTTGACGTCGCGGTTGACGAACAGCATGTAGGGGCCGGGCGGCAGCACGTTGCCGCTGCCCGGTTGCTGTACCTGGATCGTGCTGCCGCTGCGCGAGATCACCCTCAGCTCGACGTTGCGCTGGTCTGCGTCGACGATGTGGGTGACCGTCGGGTAGCGCACCATCACCACGCTCTTGATCTGGGTGGCGGGAACGTTGGTGTCGATCTGCAGGCTGCCGGCGCTTCCGCGCACCGACTGGATCTCCGTCTGCGCGCCCGGGCAGGACAGGTAAGGCGGCGAGTAGATCTCGAAGCTGGGATCGCGCCCCTGCGGAGCGGTGATCCCGCCCGGCAGCGTCATGTTGCGCAGGTAGGAGTTCGAGATCGTGGCGTGCCCGCCGATCAGCACCTTTCCGTCGGGCATCAGGTTGGCGGTGTTGTGGTAGGTCCGCGACCGATTCTGCGTCGCGGCCGGAGTCCACTTCTTGGTGGTCGGGTTGTAGATCTCGGCCGTGCGCTGTGGGATCTCGGTACCGGGGACCGCCACCTCATCGCGGTCGGCCCCGGAGGTAGCCAGCACCTCGCCGGTCGGGAGCAGCGTGCCCGAGCCGTACCAGCGGCCGTTCGCGGGAGTCGAGGTGGGATTCATGTCCCCGGCGTCCTCGGTGGTCATCTTCTCGGTGCCGTTTGAGGTGTCCACGTTGCTCAGATAGCTGTCCCGGATGGCCACGTAGCCACCGGGGCTACCCGGGTTGGTGACGCCACCACCGGTGAGGAAGCTCGCCTTCTCGTACTGGCCCTTCGAGTCGGGCACCAGAGGCATCATCACCGAGAAGGTCGAGCCGCGGAAGCCGGGCACCGGCGTCGTGCCCACACCGGGGATCCCGAGGTCGTGCCAGGTCCGCTTGGCGGGGTCATACGCGGCCGCGATGTTCCACAGCGCCTCGTCATAGGCCTGCCCCAGCGGGTTGAACGCCTGGCCGCCGGCGTTGTAGAGCACGTGGCCGTTGGGCAGCAGGTGCATACGGGCAAACAGCGGCAGCGACCGGCGCGCCTCGTTGGCAGCGGTCCCGAGCTCGCGGCTGTCGTTGAGCTTCCACGTGCCTTTCTCGGGATCGAAGGTCTCGGTCTCGCGCTCGTTCTGTCCCTCCTGCACGCCGGCGCCCGGCGCACGCATGGTCGGGTCGACCCGGTCCTGGGTGTTCACGGCCTTGACCAGGCGGCGCAGACCGCTGACCACGAACTGCTTGCCGTCGCCAAGCGTCGTCATCGTCGGGTACCAGCGTGGCCGGTTCATCGAGCCGGTCTGGGTCCACTTGTTGGTCTTCGGGTCGTAGATGCGGGTGTTCTCGATGCCGTAGAGCTCGGTGGAGCCGAACTTGGACGCGTCATTGCCGGGGTCGTTGACGTACTTGGTCCCGCCGGTGGCGATGAAGCGGCCATCGCGGAGGAAGTTGCCGTCGGAGCAGAACATCGAGCCGTCGTTCTCGGACTCATTGCTGGTGAATAGGCCCTTCGGACCGGGCACGACCGGGTCGATCTGCACCTTGCTGCGCGCACCCGCGTCGACAGGGCTGGGCTCGGTCCAGATCTTCTTCGCGGTGTCAACCACGCGTGTCTGATCGTTGAGCCCGACCACGCCGTACTCCGACAGGATCGTGAGCTCGACGTTCTCGGTGCCGGCGAGGTTGTCCCAGTAGAGGTTCTTGCCGTTGGGCATCATCGCGAGGCCGCCGGCGGCCGGCTTGCAATCGATGAAGCCGTGCGTGAGACCGCCCTGGCGCGCACCCGTGCCGCCCTTGGGCCGCTCGATGCACTCCTTGTCGGTCTTGACGCGCGGGAAGCCTGCATAGTCGCTGATTGTCGGCTCTGTGAACGGGGCGGTGAAGCTGCCGACCTTGGCCGGGTCGCCGCTGCTCTGGGCGCCCGCGCCCTCGCCCGGCAGGAAGATTGCCGCGGGAACGACCACCGTCGCCACGGCTACGGCCACGACTCGGGTCCGCCTCGATGGACGCCGCCCCCAGATTCCATTCACAGAACGCATCGCCGACTCTCCCCTGCCTCGCTCATCGTTCGTGGCGGTGCTCTCGCAAACGCCATCCGCACCACTCCCGGATACGACATTGAATGTACCTCTTGTCACACTCCGCTTGTTTGGCTAGGGGGCCAAAGTTTCGGCCTGGGCTTTGTGATCCGATGCCAACGATCCAACGATCCCGTAGGCAGAGGGAACCGAGGGAGGGGACAGGGTGAATGCCGCAATCACGACGTCGGAGACGGTGCGGCAGGAGATCGACCGTATCGTGGCAGCGCTTTCGCAGCGCCACGCGCTCCTCGGCGCGGCGATGGTCGAGAACATCAAGGCCGAGATACCGCCATACCTGCGCGCCAGCGATCCTGCGGTAACGGCCGACGTGCAGACGCACTGCGAGATGCATGCGGCGCTGATCCTGACCGTTGCGAGCGAGGCACGCGAGCCGTCGCGCACGGAGCTGGCGTTCGCGCGCGAGGCCGGGACGCGCCGGGTCGCTCAGGGCATCCCGATCGACGGGCTGCTGGCGGCGTTTCGCGTGGGCCACCGCACGGTCTGGGACGCGATCCTCGACGAGGCCGGCACCGGTGCCGTCGGTCGCGAGGCGGCCATCGCACTCGCGCGCCCGGCGATGGAGTACATCGACATCGCCAGCACGCAGGTGGCCGAGGCCTACACACGCGAAGAGGCCAAGCAGAGTGCTGCGGCCGACCGCGAACGCCGCGACCTGCTCGAGAGCCTCCTGGCCGGACGCGTTCCCGGGTCGATCCCGGCGCGGCTTGCGCCAGGGATCGACCAGGAGCCGACGCTGGTCGTGGCCGTCGCGACGGTGGTCGGTGACAAAGCCGATGCCGACGCGCTCCCGGCGGTGGCCGAGGCCTTCGCCAGGCACGCGGACACGGTCCCGGGGCCGCAGCTCGTGGTCGTCCGCCAGCGCCAGGTGGTCGTGCTGGCCGGCACGTCGCGGGCCGGCGCCGGCGAGGTCGCACGCCGGATCCGCGCCGCGCGCCAAGAGCTCACCGCCTCGGCGGGGCTCGACGTCCGGATCGGCATCGGTACCGAGAGCGCCGGTCTGGCCGGCGTGGCCCACGGCTACGCCGAGGCGGCACGTGCCCTCGACCGCACCGGCGCGCAGCACCCCGTCATGGCCCTCCAGGAGATGTCTGCCTTCGACTACCTCGTAGCAAGCGCGGACGCACCCACGCGTGAGGTGATCCTGGCCAAGGGGCGGCCGCTGCTCGAAGCCGACGCCCGCGAGCACGGCGCGATCAGTCAGACGCTGCTCGCCTACCTCGCCTGCGACCTGAACGTCCGGCGTACCGCGATCCGGCTGACGGTCCACCCGAACACCGTCCGCTACCGCCTCAAGCGAATCGCCGAGCTCACCGGCGGCGATCCGCGTCGCTTCAACGACCTGCTCGAGCTCGTGACCGTGGTTCGCACCGCCCCGGGCCTCACGGCTCACAACTAGCCTTTCGCCTCCATGACCGCCGAGCCACAGGACGACCAGCCCGAGCTGCTGCGCAAGCTCGAACAGCGCAAGGCGCGCCACCAGGAGCGCGGGCTGCCGGCGCGCGTGGGCATCGTGGTGATCGGCGTGCTGCTGGTGTTGCTCGGGATCCTCATGTCGGGGCCCGGCATCCCTGGCCCAGGGATCGTTGTGATCCTGCTCGGGCTGAGCTTCCTCGCGCTGGAGTTCGACTGGGCTGAGCGGCTGCTCGGGAAGGCGATCGTCTGGGCCGAGAAGGCCAAGGAGCGGGCCGCGAACTCCAGCCCGCGCCAGAAGGCGGCGTCGGCCGTGGCGGCGCTGGTCGCGCTCGGCGCGTTCGTGTGGGCCGCGGTCGTCTACGACATCCCGCTGCTGCCCGTCTAGATGGTTGATTCCACGCGGTTAGGCGCAGTAGTTGACGAGTGCGCGGCTGGGGCGGCCGAGGCGGTGGTTGAGGGCGATGCAGGCTGCGAGGCAGAGGAAGCGCTGGGCGATGCGTTCTCTGAGTCCGGCGAGGGTG
>JBBRYL010000034.1:0-27374 GCA_038237685.1 Solirubrobacterales bacterium
AACCGCCGCCGCGCGTTCAGACTGAGCTCCGCTCTACCGTGCAAATTCATTCGGTGTTCTCCTTGGGACTGATGGCTTCGACACCACTCAGCCTCCAAGGAGACCCGGATGAACAACGTGATCAGGTTCTACAACTAGCGCCGCTCAGCGTGTGGCTTCCTCGGGCATCGTCAGCTCCACGCGGTTTCGCCCACCGGCCTTGGCCGCGTAGAGCGCGCGGTCGGCCTTGCGCATCAGCGTGTCGCCGTCCAGCGCGTCGAGCGGATAGGTGGCGGCGCCGATGCTGGCGGTGATCTCGCGGTCGATGGTCGGGACCTCGATCGCTTCGATCGCGACACGCAACTTCTCGCCGAGGGCCAGCGCCCCCTCGTGGTCGGTGTCGGGCAGCAGGATCAGGAACTCCTCCCCGCCGTAGCGGCCGGCGAAGTCGCTGGTTCGCAGCAGTGAGCGCAACGCGCTGCCGGTGGCCGCGAGGGCGTCGTCGCCGGCGCCGTGGCCGAACCGGTCGTTGATCTGCTTGAAGTGATCGAGGTCGAGCATCAGCGCGGTGACCGGCGAAAGCGAACGGCCGGCGTGGGCCACCATGCGCTTGACGTTGTCGTGACAGGCGCGGGCGTTCGGCAGGCCTGTGAGCGCGTCCGTGGCCGCACGCGTCTCGGCGATGGCGATCGTGCGGAGGTTCGCCAGGACGGGCGATGCCTGCCCCACCGAATCGGTCACGCGATCGTGCTCGTGCTGGTCGAGGGAGTGGCCGCTCTGCACCAGCACCGATCCGATCACCTCACCGCTCACGAGCGATGGCACGCAGGTCAGCTGCGCAGCGGTCTTGCCGCAGATTCCGCACGACATCAGCGGATCGACGCCCGGACCTTCCTCGTAGACGCGGCCGAGCCGGACCGCCAGACAGCTCTCGGGAGTGGCCGCACGCAGGCGGGTCTCGAGCGTGCCGTCGGTCTCGACCGGTGTGGTCGGTACGAGGCGGTTGTCGGAGTTGTTGCGGCCGAGCACGGTCACCCCGACTCCTGGGATGGCCCGCTCGAGATGGCGCTTGACCAGCACGTGGGCCTCGCCCTCGTCGCGCATGATCTGCATGGTCTCGCCGAACTCGGCCTGGGTGCGGCGGTACTCGCGGTCGACCTCTTGACGCCTCCGCCGGCGGTTCGCGTCGCGGTCGATAATCACGTAGCCCACCCCGCCGAAGAGGAAGCTCACAAGCAGGATCACCGCAACCGAGACAAATCCGGAGCGGCTGATCTGGCGTTCGCGCGCCTTGGCGACGTTGGCCTGGAAGGCGGCGTTTGCCAGACGGAACTGGTCGAACACGCGCTTGCGTACCACGGCCTGCATGGGATCGAGCGGCCTGGTCCGCCGGCGGCGCAGCAAGACGATCTCCTGATCGGCCAGCCGATGCCAACGGGTGGCGATGCCCACCTGCCGAAAGACGAGCTCTCGTCGCCGGCTTTCGCCGGCCGACCGGCGAGCCGTCGCGGCCGCTCGCGCGAATGCCCCGGTACCGCGCGTGAAGGGCTCGATGAAATCCTCGCGGCGCGTGAGCGCGAACCCACGCAGACCGGTCTCCTGGTCGAGCATCCCCGTGAGCATCCCCTCGGCGGCCCGCGTCTGGGTGAACGAGCGCTCGGCGCTTGTGCGCTGGAGCTGCGACACGCCCCACACCGCGAGGGCGATCACGCCGACGGCCGCCACCAGGAGCAGGCGGGCGCGCGTCGACGCCGAGATGTTGCGCGGGGAAGAAGACATCGCTTGCTTCTTGTCCTGTCGGCCCGCGCGCGAGGTACTTGAGCCACGAATGGATGCCCGTCGCGGCCCGGCCGCCCGAGCCATATCGTGCGGGCCACGGCTTCCTATCGATTCCTGACCACCTGGCTGCTGGAGGCGCCGCGCCAGCGGGCCTGGGACGTGCTGGCCGACTGCGAAGCGTGGCCCGGGTGGTGGCGTGGCGTCGAGCGCGTGGACGAGCTCGAACCGGGCGATGCCATGCGGGTGGGAAGCCGCTACCGCGTGACCTGGCGCGCGCCAGTGGTGCCGTACCGGGTGCGCTTCGACTTCGCCGTGGACGAGGTCGACGCACCGCGCCGGATGACCGGGCGTGCGCTCGGCGCGCTCGAGGGCACCGGCCGCTGGCGGCTGTTCGATGAGGAGGGCATCTGCGCGGTGACCTTCGACTGGGAGGTGCGCACCGCGCGCGCGTGGATGACCGTGCTGTCGCCGCTGGCCCGGCCGGTGTTCACCGGGAGCCACGATCGGCTGATGCGGCGCGGCGGACAGGACCTGGCGCGCCACATGGGGGTGCGGCTGCTGGCCGCGGGGTAGCTTCGTGCACATGGGCCGCCTCGACGATCTCGACCTGTCGCTGAAGCTGTCGCGAAAGGAGCAGAAGGAGCGGCTGGAGGCAGGTTATGAGCGGATCACCGAGCTTCGCCTCGAGTTGGGCGGCAGGCTCGGGGGCCCGGAGCTGGGTCCGCCGATCGTGGTGCTCTTCGAGGGCTGGGATGCCTCGGGCAAGGGCGGCGCGATCAAGCGCCTGGTGTCTCCGCTCGACCAGCGTCACGTGCGGGTGGCCCAGTTCTCGGCCCCCACCACGGACGAGCGACGACATCACTTCCTGTGGCGGTTCTGGCCCGCGCTGCCGGGCTGGGGTGGCATGACCGTATTCGATCGCAGCTGGTAAGGGCGGGTGCTGGTCGAGCGCGTCGAGGGCTTCGCGACACCCGACGAATGGCGCCGGGCCTACGACGAGATCACCGAGTTCGAGCGGTCGATCTGCCAGGAGGGCACCGTTCTGATCAAGTTCTGGATGCACATCTCAAGCGACGAGCAACTGAAGCGGTTCGAGCGGCGCGAGCGCAAGCCAGTCAAGCGCTGGAAGCTCACCGACGAGGACTGGCGCAATCGCGAGAAGCGACCGGCCTACTCCGACGCGGTCGAGGAGATGCTCGAGCGCACCGACCACCCCGACGCACACTGGCACCTCGTCGAGGGCGATTCCAAGCGCTATGCGCGGGTCAAGGTGCTCGAGACCGTGATCGCCGAGATCGAGGCCGGCATGCGCGACCATGGCACGCGCCCGCCCCCCGACTAGCCAGCTCGCCCCGCACCTTTACGTCCGCTACCGGGTTGTGAGTTCCCGGTGAGAGCGCGATGAACGCCGTATTGTTGCGCCCGCGATGCCGCCGCTCATGAGAAAGCTGATCCCTTCAATCCTCGTCATCGCCGCCGCCGTCTACGCGGGCAGCACGGCCGGGCACGACGGCAGCACCGCATCGGCCGGCGGCAAGATCCCCAACAAGCCCCCCGTCGTGCTACTGATCATGGACGAGTTCCCCATCGATCAGATGCTCGGCCCCAACGGTAGGATCGACGCGGTGCGCTACCCCAACTTCGCCGCCCTTGCGGCCACCGGCACCTGGTTCAAGAACGCCACCACGACATATGACTCCACCACTCGCGCCACGCCGGAGGTGATGGACGCCAAGCTCCCGCACAAGGAGAGCATTCCCAACTACCTCGGCCACCCACAGTCGGTCTACACGATCTTCGGCCACCGCGGCTACCGCATCGTTTCCTCCCAGGAAGCCACCTCGGTGTGCCCACCGCGCTACTGCAAGGGCGCCACCCCCGCCCGTCCCGCGATCCTGCCGCTGCTGCAGAGGGGCCGGCGGGAACGGATCGAGCGCTTCTTCTCCCAGATCATGCCGACCCCCAAGCCGACCCTCTTTATCAAGCACATGCTGCTGCCCCACGGCCCCTACATGTTCCTCCCCTCGGGCAAGCAGACGCGGCTGTCCTCCCGGGACCCGCTTCCCGGCATGAACGGCCCCGTCGGCTTCGGCGACCGCGGCCTCACCGAACACAACCAGCAGCGCCTCCAGCTGCAGATCGGCTTTGCCGACCACGAGCTCGGCAGGCTGTTCACCCGGATGAAGGCCAACGGCACGTTCAACACCTCCCTGATCGCCGTCACCGCCGACCACGGCATCGCCTTCGAGGTGGGCGTCAAGGACCGCCGCCAGGTGTCGAGATCCAACATCGACGAGGTCGCGCCGGTGCCGCTCTTCATCAAGGCCCCGGGCCAGACGAAGGGCTCCATCAGCTCGACGTATGCCCGCACGATCGACATAGTGCCCACGATCGCCGACATCCTGCGCTTCCGAATGCCCTACAAGGCCGATGGCGCCTCCGCATTCTCCAGGCAGGTCAGGGGACGGCGCTTCGTGAGGATGATCAAGCGACCCCTCGACGGCACGATCACCGTTTCCGCGGCCGACATGGAGAAACGGCGGCGGGCGCTGGTGCGGCGCAAGATCGCCCTGTTCGGCTCGGGCGACATCGCCACCCTCTACACCGGGATCGGCCCCAACCGCAAGCTGCTGGGACGCACCGCGGCCGACCTCCGCCCCGCGGGCAGGGGGGCGCTGAGCACGACCATCAAAGGCACCTCCCGCATCCGTGCCGTCAACCCCGAGTCGGTGGTCCTGCCCACGCAGATCGCCGGGCAGATCGCGGGCGCCAAGGCCGGCGTCAAGCGTGACCTGGCCGTGGCCGTGAACGGCCGGATCGAGGCGGTCGGGCGATCCTTCTTCCTCAGGGGCGACAAGCACGAGAGCTATGCGCTGATGGTGCCGGAGGCCTCGATGCACGCCGGGCGCAACAGCGTGCAGCTGTTCGAGGTCACCGCCAGGGGCACGAAGCTCCGCCTCATCGGCAGCGCCTAGCGCCGCGTCAGCGCCCGGCCTCCTTGGGCCCGACCACCTGGGCGTTCGACTCGTTGCTGGGATCGCGCTTGACCGCCGTCGGATCCTTGTTTGTGTCGACGAACAAGCACATATAGCGGCGCCTGTCGTCGCGGGCGATGCACACGCGGAAGTAGCCGTCGCCAAGCCGGGTGGTGTTCGCGGTGTCGAGGTTGCGCTTGAGCTCGGCGCTGCCCGAGCGCTTGACGTAGATCTCGAGCTGGCGGCCCACCTCCTCGGTCGCGTTTGTCTCGGACACGATCACGGGCCGATTGGCAAGGCCGGAGACCAGCGTCGCGGCGATGCCCGCGGCCAGGAGCAGCGAGGCCACGCGGTCCTGGAGCACCTCGCGCTCGGTCTGGGTCTGCTCCGGCGTCGGCGGCGGCCCGGCGGGAGCCTGCTCGATCCGGCGGCGCATGAGCCGCTTGGTTAGGAAGGGCGCGGCCGCTCCGAGCAGGAACAGGTTGCCGAAGGTCGCGATCAGCATGGCGTCGACCGGGTTCAAGTCGTGGGTCGCAAGCGGCGGCAGCAGGTAGATGAACAGGCCGTCCAACAGCGTCGCCACCACGAACACCGGCCACTGGGTGGCCCCGCGAAACCGCCACTGCAGCCGGCTCCTCCAAAACTGCTCCCCGGAACTCACCCCGAATACCCTAGGGGTGTGCAGCCGGCCACCGTCCCCGACGATCTGTGGGTCGCCTCCCTCGGTCTCATGCGCTACTCCGACGCGCTGGACCTGCAGGAGCGCCTCCGCATCGCGCGCCAGGCCGGCACGGTGCCCGACACGTTGCTGCTGCTCGAGCATCCGCCGGTGTTCACAAAGGGTCCACGCACCCAGGCGCAGGAGCTGCCGATGGGCGAGGACTGGTACCGGATGCAGGGCATCGAGGTGTGCGACACCGACCGCGGAGGTCACCTCACCTACCACGGCCCCGGCCAGCTGGTGGCCTACCCGATCGTCGGGGTGCGCGACATCCCTGCCTACGTCTCGACCCTTGAGGCAGCGATGGTGGCCGCCCTGGCGCAGGAGGGTGTGTCCGCGCACGCGCGCGAGGGGCTTCCCGGCGCGTGGGTGGGCGAGGACAAGATCGGATCCATCGGCATCCACGTCTCGCGCGGAGTGGCCAAGCACGGGCTGGCAGTGAACGTCGAGAACGACCTCCAGCCGTTCGAGTACGTGGTGCCGTGCGGGCTGGACGGGGTGCGCATGACCTCGCTGCTGCGCGAGACCGGTCGCACCGGCGCCATGCCGTGCTTTCGCAAGCGGATCGGCTTCGAGGTGGCAAAGGGGCTCGGGCTACGGCAGCGTCTGGTCTCGCCGCAGCGGGTGCGCTCAGTCTCGGCCGCGGTCACACCTGTGCTTTGATCGGTGCGGTGCTCGTCGGGATAGGACAAGCCCGCTAGTAGCATCGTCTCGGTGAGCAGCCCGGTCGATCGCGAGCACCGCACCCGCTCCCGGGCCAATCCCGGCGGCGCCAGCGATCTCGGCCTGGGCGAGGTGCTGCCGTTCGAGACGCGCAAGCCGGCGTGGTTCAAGGTCACCGCCCCGGGCTCGCCGAAGTACCGCGAGTTGCACCGGCTGATGAAGGACGAGGGCCTGAACACCGTATGCGAGGAGGCCGCATGCCCGAACATCGGGGACTGCTGGCAGCGCGGCACGGCCACCTTCATGATCCTTGGCGACACCTGCACCCGTCGCTGCGGCTTCTGCAACGTCAAGAGCGGCAAGCCCACCCACGACGACCGGTTGGAGCCGCTGCGCGTCGCCCAGTCGGTCAAGAAGATGGGTTTGCGTCACGCGGTTGTGACGAGCGTCGACCGCGACGACCTGCCCGACCTGGGCTCGACCGCGTTCGTCGGCACGATCCGCTCGATCAGGCGGATGTCACCGGGGACCAAGGTCGAGGTGCTCACCCCCGACTTCCGCGGCGAGGAGATGCCCCTGGCCCGCGTGATCGCCGAGCGCCCCGACGTGTTCAATCACAACGTCGAGACCGTCCCACGGCTGTACCCGCTGGCCCGGCGCGGCTCGAAGTTCCTGCGCTCCTGCCGCGTGTTGCGCAACGCCAAGGAGATGGGCGGCGATCAGGTGGTGACGAAGTCCGGGCTTATGACCGGCCTCGGCGAGACCCGAGAGGAGCTGCTCGACACGTTCGGCATCCTGCGCGAGCACGGTGTCCAGGTGCTCACCGTGGGGCAGTACCTGCGGCCCACGCGCAACCACCTGCCCGTGGTGCGTTACTGGCACCCCGACGAGTTCGCGGACCTAGAGAAAGAGGCGTACGGGATGGGCTTCGAGTCGGTGGCGGCAGGGCCTTTGGTCCGCTCCAGCTACCACGCCGAGCAGCTGATGCCCGCCGGTGCCGGCGGCCGGCCATCTGTGAGCCTGGACTAGCCCCAGCCCGCGATCACGGGCCGCTGGCCACCGTGTAGGTCACCGTGCTCGTGTAGGTGCCGGAGTCCGCGTTGGCCGGTATCTGCACGCTGGTGGTCGGCGTGATCGTGAACTGCCCGCTGCCCGTCCCGGGCGCGGCGTTGAAGAACTTTACGGGTGAGGCGCCGGCCGTGACGGTCACCGGGTAGGTGACGCTGTTGGCCGGGGTGGTGCACGGGACCGCCGCGCACGCGGAAGCCACGGTGACGATCGAGGAGGCGTCGGCTGGGAGCGTGCTGGGGGTGGCGCTGCCCGTGGAGAACTGGGTGGCGCCGACCGTGAGGTTCCACCCGCTGGAGGTGTCACGCGTGTCCGCGACGCTCGTAGGGGTGCCGTAGCTCGCCGCCTGGTCGTTCCCGTTGAGCGCGGCCGAGAAGCCCGGCGCGGTCGGAATCGTGGAACTGAGCACCCCTGCCGTTTGCAAGCTCGCGTAGGCGGCGTAGGCGAAGCCGGCCGTCGACGTGCTGCTGCCCCCCAGCGTGACGCGTAGGCGCAGATCGTCGACCTGGGCTTGTGTCAGCGCGCTGTTGGCAGTGACCGAGCGCCAGCTCGTGCCGGAGGCTTGGGCGGCGGTGGTCGATGCGAGCACGGTCGTGCCGGACAGCAGCGTGAGCGTGATTGACCGCTTCGGTCCGGGTTGAAGGTAGGCCCAGGCGGTGGTGGACAGGACGGTGTCCCCCGCCGCCAGGGGCTGGGACTGGACTCCTACCTCTGCGACAACCCCGACGGTGCTGGAGCTCAGATGGTCGCTGGACGTCGAGGGAGCCGTGGGCTGCAGGACCGGGTCGTCCAGGACGGCGAAGGCTGCCGAACCGGTGGGCGTGGGCGTCCAGCTGCTGGTCACTGTGGAGTCGGGGCGCAGCGTGTAGGTGGCGCCATGCGCTCCCGCCGGGGAAATCAGGAGGCCGAGAGCCAACCCGAGAATCGCCCGCCGACTACTCACGCGCGCGCGTGGTCCGGGGCAAGGGGCACGGGCACACAACCTCCGTATATCGGCTCGCCCGCCCGATTCCTTTAGCGAACGGCCCACGGCTGCCGTGATCCGTCCAGCCTCGGGCGAACCGGCTAAAGACAAAAGGCCGGGGCCGATAGGGAGGACAAGCAGCGACTCTGCCAAACATCGAAGCAAGGAATGACCGATGACCCTCAAGACGAAGCTCGCGACGGGAATGGCCACGATGGCTGCACTCGTCGTCCTCCCGAGCGCAGCCTTCGCCGCCACCGCCACCTCGACGGGTACGCTGGCCGCCGGCAGCCTGAGCCTCACCACGACTGCCGCGCCGTCGTTCTCGGCGACGCTGGACGGCACCGACCAGACCGCGACGTACACGGTGCCCACGGTCGCCACAGACTCGCGCGGCAGCGGCGCGGCTGGAACCTGACGATCACCTCGACCCAGTTCACCACCGGCGGCGCAACCCCGAGCACACTGGCCACCAACGCCTCCTCGATCTCGGGGGTAGCCAGCGCCTGCGCGCCCGGTGGCACATGCACCAATCCCACCAACTCAGTGACCTACCCGGTGGGCGTGCCCGCCGGCGCCACCGCCCCGACCGCCGTCAAGTACTTCAACGCGGCCCTCAACACGGGCAAGGGCAAGTTCAACAACACGCCCAGCGTGGGCGTCTTCCTCCCCGCCGACGCCAGCGCCGGCACCTACAGCTCCACGCTGACGCTCTCCGCGGTCAGCGGTCCGTAACAAGCACAATTCCGTAAGGAGACACCACTCAGTGACGCCCCCACTGAAGACCCTCGAGAAGGGCCGCGCGACCTCCGGTCGCGCGGCCTTCTTCGCGTTCCTGCTCATCGTCCTGGCCCTCGCGGGCCTGCCTTCCACCGCAAGCGCGAAGGGACCGACCTTCAGCGTGAGCCCGGTCGACGCCCCGGGCGGACGCGCGTACTTCGTGTACGAATCCAAGGCCGGCAAGACGCTCACCGGCCACGTGCGGGTGGCGAACACGGGAGACGCGACCGGAGCAGTGTCGGTCTACTCGGTCGACGCCACCACCGGCCAGACCAGCGGGGCAGTCTACCGCTCGCGTCGAGATGCCCGCCGTGAGGTCGGGCGCTGGACCCACGTGGCCAAGCGCCCGCTGCGGCTCGCCCCCGGCCAGGAGGCCGAGGTGGGATTCCGCGTACGAGTGCCGCGCGGCACGAAAGCCGGTGAGCATCTGGGCGGCATCGTCGCCGAGAACCGCACCCTTCAGCGCGGAAAGACGGTCGCACGAAGGAAGGGCCGCTTCAAGATCAATGTGCGCGGTCTCGCGGTCGTGGCGGTCCAGGTCAATATCCCTGGTGCGCGCGTCCACAAGGTCCTCGTCGAGGGGGCGAAGTCCGGCGGCTCCCAAGGCGGCAACCAGACCGTGCTCCTGGGCCTTCGTAATGCCGGCAACACGATGGTCAAGCCCACGCTCGCGGTTCAGGTAAAGGACGGTGGCGGGGTCCTGCAGCGACGCAAGGTGAAGCTTGACACCTTCCTCCCCCACACACGGATCGACTATCCGGTGCCCATGCGCAAGCAGGCGCTTCGAAGCGGCAGCTACACCGCCAGCATCGTGCTCGACGACGGCCACGGCCACGTGAGTCGCGCCGCGAAGGACTTCAAGGTCTCCTCCAAGCAGGTCACGCAGGTCTTCGGCAAGAACTCCAGGCTGGCCCAGGGATCCAGCCGCTCGCTGACGGGCTACCTGCCATGGGCGCTTCTGCTGCTGGCCGGTGGCTTCTTCGCCTTCAAACACCTCCGCCCGAAGCGACGCGGACCCGCGGAGACCGCTACCTGAAGCCCGGCGCCCAGAGGCGACCTACGTTCCTGGCCGCAGTCGTGGCGAGGGCGGCGTGCCCGAGATGAGCCTTCTCGTCCGCTCCAGCTACCACGTCCAGCGGCTGATGCCGCTGACGAAGCGGGCATCCGTGCCCGCTTGGTAGAACTGCGCCGCCGGCCCTTCTGCACCGCCGGCCCTTCTCGGCCATGATGGCCCCAACCCGTGTTCCCCCTGAAGGACGACATCCCCACGCGCCGTTTCCCGGTGCTCACCGTGCTGCTGATCGCGGTCAACGTGTTCGCGTTCTTCGCGCTGCAGGGCGCGTACTTAGACGGCGCCGGCTTCAACCAGCGGGTTACCGACTGGGGGGCCGTCCCCTACGACCTCACCCACTCGCCGGACGGCCACACCCTGCTCACCGCGTTCACGGCGATGTTCATGCACGGGGGCATTCTGCACCTGGCCGGGAACATGCTGTTCCTGTGGGTGTTCGGGAACAACATCGAGGACTCGATGGGGCGACCCCGCTTCGTCCTCTTCTATCTCCTTGGCGGTCTGGCCGCGCTCGCGCTCCAGGTGGCGGTCGAGCCCTACTCCACCGTGCCGACCATCGGCGCGAGCGGTGCCGTGGCCGCGGTGCTCGGCGCCTACACGCTGCTCTACCCCCGTGCGCGCGTGGTTACTCTGGTCTTCATCGTGGTCTTCTTCACCGTGATCACGATCCCGGCGTTGTTCGTGCTCGGCGCCTGGTTCGTGATCCAGGCCCTGTACGGGGCCGCGTCGGTGGCCCAGCCCGTGAACGGAAGCGGCGGTGTTGCCTACTTCGCGCACATCGGCGGGTTCGCGTTCGGCCTGCTGTTCATCAAGCTGTTCGCCGACCGCGTGCACGATGACTATCAGCGTGCCACCCGCCGGCCGGTGTTCTGATGACCGCCCGCATACCCATACTGGTGGCCGTGGTGGCATTCACGCTGCTGCTTGGCTTCCTGACGATCGACGCGCTCATCCGTGACGGCTTCTCGATTCTCATTCTGGTCTCCCTGGTGATCCTGGCGATGTTCGCTTTCGGCGCCATCGGCGCCCTGACCCACTCCCCGGACGAGTGAGCCGGCGCGCAAGCCGCAGGCGGCACGTCGGGCCGCTCGAGGTTGGCCGCCGGCGCAGGAGGATCGGTCCCTTCTTCGTCACGTTGCTCGTGCTGGCCATCCCGTTCGCCATCGCCGCCGGGGTCTATGGCTACGTGGTGCGCGACGACGGCGCCGGGGCCGGGGCCGACCCGCTCGACAGAGCGCGCACGCCCGAGGCGGGCGGAGGCTCGCTCGAGCCACGCTCCCCCGCGCCCATCCGACTCGATGGGGGCGACGCCGTGAACGTGCGCTTCTCCAAGCCGCCGCGGGCGGCCCTCCTGTTCGACGTGGACAACGGCCGCGTGCTGTTTCGCCGCTCGCCCGAACGGGTGCTGCCGATCGCCAGCCTGACCAAGATCATGACCGCGCTGGCCGTGGCTGAGGAGACCAAGCCGGACGAGAAGGTCAAGATCACGCGCGACGCGCTGAAGTACCAGGGGTCGGGGGTCGGGGTGCTGCCCAAGGGCAAGAGCGTCGCGCTCAACGCGATGATGAGCGGGCTGCTGCTCGTGTCGGGCAACGACGCTGCCATCGCGCTGGCCGACCACGTGTCCGGAACCCAGAAGCGGTTCGTGGCGCTGATGAACGAGAAGGCCCGCCTGTGGGGCCTGCGCTGCACCCACTATGCATCGCCCCACGGCCTGGAAAAGGGAAACCGGTCCTGCGCCGCCGACCTCGCCGTGCTGGCCCGGCTGGCCATGCGCAATCCGCGGATCACCTCGATCGTGCGACGCAAGGAGGCCGAGTTCAGGTTCCCGATCAAGGGCGGAAAGCTCTACCTCTACGGCCACAACCCGCTGATCCGTGCGGGCTATCCGGGCGCGATCGGCCTGAAGACGGGGTTCACCGAAGACGCCGGGCGCTGCTTCGTGGGGATCGCCCGCCGACACGGCAAGATGCTCGGCGTCGTGCTGCTCAACTCGAGCAACCCGATGAAGCACGCCGAGACGTTGCTGGACCGCGGGTTCGCGGCGGACCGGGGCTGAGTATCTCGATGCTGCTCGCGGCACTGACCGCCGCCGCCACACTGACCGGCGGCCGGTCAGTCGACGGCCATCCGATCGTGGCGGTGCGCTCGGGCGCGGCCGATGCCCCGCGCACCGTGCTGGTCGTCGGAGACATCCACGGCAACGAGCGCGCCGGGCGAGCTGTCGTGACCGCGATCCGCCGCAGGCGGCCGCGGGCCGGTACCCAGGTCTGGACGGTGGCATCGGCCAACCCCGACGGCGAGCGCAGCAATATCCGCCAGAACGCCCACGGCGTGGACCTCAACCGCAACTTCCCGTTTCGCTGGCGCCGCGGCGGTCGGCCGTTTGCCACCTACTTCCCCGGCCGGCACGCGGCGAGCGAGCCCGAGACACGCGCCGTGCAGAGCCTGGTGCGGCGGCTGCGCCCGGACACCACGATCTACTACCACCAGCACATGGACGTGGTGGTGCTGCCCCAGGGTGGCGATCCCGCCGTGGCGCGTACCTACGCTCAACGCACGCGGATGCGCACCTGGCGACTGCCCGACTGCCGCGGCACGGCGATCAGCTGGCAGAACGCCCGCTTTGCTCATACCACCGCCATCGTGGTCGAGCTCCCGGCGGGCGCGCAGTCCGCCGCGAGCGCTCACAGGCATGCGCAGGCGGCGGAGGGGTCCGCAGCAAAATGAACACTCTTGTGACCCGTGGAACTGTTCCGTTACACGCCCACGTGTAGAAAGTCGGGGGATGGGCCTCAATCTCAAGGCCAAGGGAGACCTCGCGGAGCTGAAGGTCGCGACCGACCTCATGCGACGTGGCCATCGGGTGGCGTTCCCATACGGAGACGACTGGGACTACGACCTCATCCTGTGCCGCGATGACAGGCTGGAGCGCGTTCAGGTCAAGTACACGACCTCTGATGGCACCGTCATCACCGTACGTTGCCGCTCGCACTCCCTCACCAACGGCAAGGTGCGCGCGATCAAGAAGTACACGAAGAAGACGATCGACTGGCTCGCCGCCTACGACACCACAACCGACCGCTGCTACTACGTCGCGGCCGAACTGCTCGAGGACGGGAGGTCGATGCTGCACCTGAGGCTCCGGCCCACGCGCAACGGCCAGGCAGCCGGGATCCGAGATGCTGACGACTATCTGACGATCTGATGGAGCCAGCCGGGCTCGAACCGGCGACCTCTTCGGTGCAAGCGAAGTGCTCTTCCAACTGAGCTATGGCCCCTCTCCCGAAGCATGGTCGCATGCAGCCCGCGAACCCGCCGCCCCGGCCTCTACTCCCCTCGGAAGGCCGGCGCTGGCATCAGCACCACCCGCCAGCCGTCCGGATCCTCGATGGTGACGGCACCGCGGCCTGGCCAGTTCGGGTTCTCCGCCGCGACGGGATGGTGGTCGAGCGCCGCCAGCCGGCGATTCACCGCCTCCACGGTCTCGGCGTTCCCGAGATAGAGCACCAGCAGGTTCTCCGGCGTGGGCGCCAGGCCGGGGCTGCCGTCGCGATGGCTGGTGAACTCGAGGTGGTAGGCAGCGCCGGGCAGGCCCAGTGTCACCCCACTGAAGGCTGCGTGCTCCTCGAAGCCCGCGAGCTCGACCAAGCCGAGGCCCTCCGTGTAGAAACGCACCACCCGATCGAGCTGATCGGTCGGGGCGCGCGATCCGCACCTGATGCAACGGCAGCCCGTCGGGCCATCCACTCGCCGGGGAGGTCATCGGACCACAAACGGAAACGGGGACCGCCCGCCCCGGCGATCCCCGCTCCGTGTTTTTCGCGGCGTCCCGTGCCGCTATGTTCGACGGAAACCATCCATGCCGCCGTACCTCGGGTCTCGGCGTGGTCGTGGAGGCGCTTGACCTACGGCCTCAGGGTTCCAACATCCGTCCAGCCGCGAACGACGGCCGGCAACGATTACTCGTCGAAATCAAAGTCGCGGGGAGGCTTCTGCTCGAACCACAGGCGATCGTGCTCGGGCGTCTCCTGGAGAAAGTCCGGCGTCTCCTCGAGGACGTCCTCGTCGTCGGTCTCGGTGCCCGCAGGAGCAGGTGGCGGTGGCTCGGCGAGCGGGTCCTCGACCGGCGCCTGGTCGGAAGGCTCGTCGAGCACGACGGACTCGTCCCGGTCGGCGACCGGGTCCTGCTCCTCGTATACGGGCGCCGGGGCGTCCTCGGCCGCGAGCGGCTGCTCGGGCGCGAGCTCGGGCTCGGCTTCGGGCGCGGGGGCCGGGGCGGCCTCGCGTCGCGCGGGCCCGAGAGCCTCGTTCTCCTTCCGCTGCACCTCCGACTCATCCGCGCCGTGCGCGCGCTTGAGCTCCAGGTGCTGGCGGATGGCGTCGTCGAGAACACCCATCGCGCACCAGCCTAGAAGAGTTGGCGTCAAGGTGCGCGATTGAGGGGGCCGCCACCGGGCAAGTACGGGGTGAGAGAGGCATGATCCGACGTAGAGGGAGCAGTGATGGCTGACAACAGAGGCGTGGCCTACATAGGGCCCGGCAAGGTAGAAGTGCAGGACATCGACTTCCCGGAGTTGATCCTGAGGGACGGCCCCGGAGTGCACCCCGACAACGTGGACCGCGAGGTGCCACATGGAGCGATCCTGAAGATCGTGTCCACCAACATCTGTGGCTCGGACCAGCACATGGTGCGCGGTCGCACGACGGCGCCCGAGAACCTGATCCTGGGCCACGAGATCACCGGCGAGGTGATCGAGGCTGGGCCGGGCGTGGAGTTCATAAAGGTGGGCGACCTCTGCTCGGTGCCGTTCAACATCGCCTGCGGGCGTTGTCGCACCTGCAAGGAGCGCGACACCGGCGTGTGCCTGAACACCAACCCCGACCGTCCGGGATCGGCGTACGGCTACGTCGACATGGGCGGCTGGCGTGGCGGTCAGGCCGAGTACGTGATGGTGCCCTACGCCGACTGGAACCTGCTCAAGTTCCCCGACAAGGATCAGGCGATGGAGAAGATCCTCGACCTGACGATGCTGTCGGACATCTTCCCGACCGGCTACCACGGCTGCGTGACAGCCGGGGTGACCACGGGGTCGACGGTCTACATCGCGGGCGCGGGTCCCGTAGGGCTGGCCGCCGCGCACTCGGCGCAGCTGCTGGGGGCGGCGGTGGTGATCGTGGGCGACATGCAGACCCAGCGCCTCGATCAGGCCAAGGCGTTTGGCTGCGAGGTCGTGGACCTCAACAAGGCCGAGCCCCAGGACGGGATCGACCAGATCCTCGGGATCCCCGAGGTGGATTGCGGCGTCGACTGCGTCGGGTTCGAGGCAAAGGGTCACGGTGCGGACGCCGCCGAGGCCCCCGCCACCGTGCTCAACTCGCTCATGGACGTCACGCGCGTCGCGGGCAAGCTAGGCATTCCAGGGCTGTACGTGACCGGTGACCCGGGCGCCGACGACGAGGCGGCAAAGGAAGGGTCGCTGTCGCTCGGCATCGGCGTCGGCTGGGCCAAGTCACACTCGTTCACGACCGGCCAGTGCCCGGTGATGAAGTACCACCGCGGGCTGATGCAGTCGATCCTGAACGGGCGGGCGGAGATCGCCAAGGCGGTCAACGCCAAGGTGATAAAGCTCGACGAGGCCCCGCAGGGCTACGACGACTTCGACAAGGGGGCCGCCGAGAAGTTCGTGATCGACCCCCATGGGCTGATTGCCGCGTAGCCAGGACGAGGTTCACCGCCCAGGGGCCGGGTCCACCACTCGCAGCGGCGAGTCGGCGGCCCCGGCGCTCTCGGCCCGGCTCTCGTCTAGGAAGCGCGCCAGACGGCGTTTACGCCAAGCGGCACCCGCGAGGCCTCGCCACGGCCGACCAGCTCGAGCAGCGCCGCGGTGGCGGCGTCGTCGTCAGGCGCCTGGTCGTGACCGGCCAGCACCGTGGACACCTCCCGGGTGGTGAGGCCGTGGGGGGACTCCTCCAATACGGCCAGCGGCCCCTCGGCCGGTGCGCGCAGCTCGATCTCGGGCGCAAGGTTTGCCACCAGCACGTCGTAGGCGCCGAGCGGTTGGTGGCCGCCGGCTTCGAGTCGGGTGTGGTCGCGATCGAAGAACAGCGTGGGTGCCGTGTAACGCTCGGGGCCGTCGGTCTGCGCGGTTCGCCCCTGTAGCGACGAGGGCGATCCCTCCGCCGCGCGCGCCTCGGCGCGGTCGCGCTGATATGCCTCTTCGACGGCGGAGTCCCCGATCGATGCCACCACGTCGGCGGCGTCAGCCACGTTGCCGGCCTCGAGCGCACGCTCGATGTCCTGGTCTTCGTCGAGCAGCAGCTCGGTGGTGAACCACGCCAGCGACAGGGCTCGGAGCGCGGCGTAGGCCTCGCCCTGTCCGTTGCGCTCGCGCGCGGCGACGATGGCGCGGCAGGCTCGGCCGGTGGAGAGCACGCGCTCGCGCGGACCGAGCACGTAGGGCATCCCGAAGCGGGCGAAGCGAAGCGGCGTCTGGGCCATCCTCGCGGGCGTATAGCCGCGCTCCTCGTACTGCTCGGTGCTCTCGGTCAGACCGATCGTGGTGATCCGCCACTCCAGCTGGGAGCCGTAGCGCCAGCGCAGCGCGGTGATGGACGGGAGGGCGCTGTAGGCCCAGGGACAGCCGGGATCTGCCATGTGGGTGACGGTAAGCATCGCTTACCCATGGTAAGCGGTCGGCGTGCACGACGGAGCGACGATTGTCAGCCCGCGGCCACGAGGAGCGCCGCGACGTCGTCAGGCAGCGGGCCGCCGTTTGCCTCGAGCGCGAAATCGGCCAACGCGCCGAGCAGCTCGGTGCCGCGGAGGCCCCCGTTGTAGAGCTCCTGGAGCTTTGCGACCACCCTCGGGGTGCCCAGTCGCCCTTCGCACCCCGCCTCGCGGCGTCCCTCGATCAGCCCGTCGGTGTAGACCAGCGTGCTGGCACCCGGGCCTATCGCGGCCGAGCCGAGGCGCCACGTGGCCCGGGTCGAGACCCCGAGGGGCAGCCCCCTGGGGATGTCGACCTCGCGCGCTACACCCTCGTCCACCACGATGGGCGCCGGGTGGCCGGCGCTGCACGCGAGCAGCTCGTCGCGTGCCGGGCTGATCCAGCAGGCGAGTGCGGTGGCGAACACGTCGCCGGAGGGCTGCTGTGCCAACGCCACGCTGTTGAGCCTGGCCACGTACTCCTCGATCGATCCCGCCGACAGCAGCATGGCCCCCCACGCCGAGCGCAGCGACGCGGCGAAGGCGGCAGCTTCGGGCCCGTGGCCGGCCACGTCGCCGATGAGGATGCCGATCCATCCATCGGGCATGTCCGAGCACAGATAGAAGTCGCCGCCGACGAGCAGGTGACGTTCGCCGGGCCGGTAGAGCGTCGCTGCCTCACCGACGCTCAGCTGGGGCGCTTCCGGCACCAGCGCCGCTTGGAGCCGCTGGCCGATCCCGCCTGCCGCGAGGGCCTCGGACCGCAACCCGACGACCTCCATCGTCGCCGCCGCCAGGGCCTCGAGGACCGCGACGTCGTGATCTGACCACTCGTGCGCCTCGAGGTCCATCGCACAGAAGCTTCCGATGACCTCGCCGCCGTCGGCGACCAGTGGGATGCCGGCGTAGGCGCGCAGTCCGAGCTCGGTCACGGCCAAGTTCTCGGCGACTCGCTCGTCGGCCAGTGTGTCCGCGATCACCAACGCCCGGCGATCGGACACCACGAACTGGCAGACCGAATGCGAGAGCGGCGTGCCGCGGGCCTCGGCGGCGGCCGCGGGCAGCCCGCACTGACTCTTGAAGAACTGGCGGTCGCCGGTGATCAGCGACACGGTCGCGATCGGTACGCCGAGCGTCAGGGCCGCGAGCTCGGTCAGACGGTCAAAGGCGCTCTCGACCGGCGTGTCCAGCAGGCGTGTCGAGGCCAGCGCCCGCAGCCGCTGCGGATCCGAGAGCGAAGCCAGGTGGTCGGGGATGCCCGCGGCGGGCTCCCCGAGGCTGAGCGGATGCATCGAGCGAGCATAGGTGCCCTCCCGCCCACGCGCAGCGCCTAGAACACCAGCCGCTCGAGGATCTGCTCGGCCAGGCGCGCCGGCGCCTCAGGGTGCATGCCGAGAAACAGCTCCGGCTCGATCAGCTCGAGCTCGATCACGTGGGGGGCGCCGGTCAGCTCTACGAGATCCACCCGGGCATATGCCAGCTCGGAGTCGGGCACCGCGACCGCGGCCCGTGCCACCTCGAGCTCGCCTGCGGTCGGCAGGTGCACGGCCACCGCTCCGCCGCGGCTCTCCTGCACGCGGTAGTCGCCGCCTGCGGGTGTCTTGTTCACCGCGTGGGAGAACTCGCCGCCGAGAAAGATCAGCGACCGCTCCCCGGCGGTCGTGACCGACTCCGCGAACGGCTGGACCAACGCGTCGCCCGCACGCAGGAGCTCGCGCAGGTGCACGATGGCCGCGGGATCGGAGGCATCGAAGCGCGCCGCTCCGACGGCGCCGCTGGACACCGCCGGCTTGACCACCACGCGCTCCCAGCAGCCCGGCAGACCCGTCACCGGGTCGCCGGCCGCCACCACCACCGTCGGCACGGACGGCACGCCGGCTTCACCGAGCTCGACCAGGTAGCGCTTGTGGCTGTTCCATTCGATCACGTAGGGGCGGTTGTGGACGGGCGTGCTCTGGTCGGTGCGCCGGCACCACGCGACGAACTCGTCCCGCCGCGCGGTGTAGTCCCAGGTGCTGCGTACCAACGCTATGTCCGCCTCCTCGGATCCCGAGCCGGGGCCGTGCCAGGGCACGATCGCGGCCGTCGCGCCGCGGGCCTCCAGGGCCTCGGCCACGAGATGGGTCTCGGGGTCGGGCTTGGGCAGGTCGACGCCCGTGAGCAGGTGGACAAGCGCCATGGTCGGCGCGAGTCTAGGAGTCGGCGGCGCCGCCGGATTCGCTGCGTGGGAAACTGGCCACATGACCAGTTTCGACTACGTGATCGTTGGGGCCGGGTCCGCCGGCTGTGTGCTCGCCAACCGGCTTACCGAGGATCCGGACGTCCGGGTGCTGATGCTCGAGGCGGGCGGCAAGGACCGCAGTCCCAACATCAAGATCCCGGCGGCATTTGGGAACCAGTTCCACACCAAGCTCGACTGGGATTTCACCACCGAGCCCGAGCCGCACGTCGACAACCGCGAGCTGTACATCCCGCGGGGCAAGAGCCTCGGGGGATCGAGCTCGATGAACGCCATGCTCTACGTGCGTGGGCGCCCGCTCGACTACGACCTGTGGGAGAAGCAGGGCGCCGCCGGCTGGGGCTGGAGCGACGTGCTGCCCTACTTCCTGAAGTCCGAGGACAACGCGCGCGGCGCCTCGGAGTTCCACGGCGCCGGGGGACCCCAGCGGGTCTCCGAGCAGCGCTCACCGCGACCGCTTGACAAGCGGCTGATCGAAGCATCCGAGGCGGCAGGGATCCCACGGTCACCCGACTACAACGGGCCCGAGCAGGATGGGGTCTCGATGTTCCAGGTCACCCAACGTGGCGGCAAGCGCTGGAGCACCGCCGACGGCTATCTGAAGCCCGCGATCAAACGGCCCAACCTCGAGGTGCGCACGGGGGTCCAGGTGCTGCGCCTGGAGCTCGAGGGCGAGCGCGTGACCGGCGTGCACTACCGCGACAAGCGCGGCCGCGAGCAGGTGACCCGGTGCGAGCGCGAGGTGCTGCTGTGCGCCGGCGCCATCCAGTCACCCCAGCTGCTGCTGCTGTCGGGCATCGGACCCGCCGAAGAGCTGCGCGCCGCCGGCGTCGAGCCCAGGCACGACCTGCCCGGTGTGGGCCGCAACCTCCAGGACCACCCGTTCGTGACGATGCTCTACGAGGTCAGCGACCAGAACACCCTGTACAAGGCTGACGCCCCCAAGAACATGGCGGAGTGGGTCTTGCGCAAGAGTGGCCCGCTCACCTCCTCGGTGGCCGAGGTCGTGGCCTTCGTGCGCACCCGGCCGGGGCTGCCCGCGGCCGACATCCAGTACCACATGGGCGCCGCCTACTACGAGGACCACGGCGCAGAGACCTACGAGGGGCACTGCGCGGTGATCGGGCCGGTGCTTGTGTCGCCCCAGGCGCGCGGGCAGATCTGGCTGCGCTCGGCCGACCCGCTCGACAAGCCGCGCATCCTCACCAACACGCTGTCGGTGCAGGAGGACGTGGACTCGCTGGTGGCCGGGATGGAGAAGGCACGCGAGATCGCGCGGTCCGGTCCGATGGCGGAGATCATCACCCGCGAGATCAAGCCCGGTCCCGACGTGACCGATCGCGACGACCTGGAAGCCGACCTGCGCAACCGGCTGATGCTGATCTATCACCCCGCGGGCACCTGCCGCATGAGCGACGATGGGGAGGACGCGGTTGTGGACAGTCAGCTGCGCGTACACGACCTCCAGGGGTTGCGCGTAGTCGACGCCTCGGTCATGCCCGTGGTGCCCGGCGGCAACACCAACGCTCCCACGATCATGGTGGCCGAGAAGGCGGCCGACCTCATCCGAGAGCGCGTGCCCGCGGGCGTCGCGTGAACGAGGCCTCCGATGACACCCGGCGCTTCGCCGTCGCGGTGGTCGGAGCCGGCTTCGGCGGCATCGGCACGGCCATCGCGCTGAAGCGGGCCGGGATCTCGAACTTCGTCGTGTTCGAGCGCGCCGACGACATCGGTGGGGTGTGGCGCGACAACACCTACCCGGGGGCTGCGTGCGACATTCCGTCGTCGCTGTACTCCTACTCCTACGCCCAGGAGCGCGACTGGTCGCGGCCGTGTCCGTCCCAGGCCGACATCCACGACTACCTGAGCCGGACGGCCGACCGGTTCGGCGTGGGCGGTCACATCGAGACCGGCACGGGCGTCGCCGCAGCCGACTACGACGAGCGCACGGCTAGCTGGGTGGTTCAAACCGAGGCGGGCGAGACCGTCATGGCGTCGAGCCTCGTTCTGGCCACCGGTCAGCTGTCGCGGCCCTCCACGCCGGAGATCGAAGGCCAGGCCGACTTCGCTGGCACCACCTTTCACTCGGCCGAGTGGGACCACTCCTTCGATGCCTACGGCAAGCGGATCGCCGTGATCGGCACGGGGGCCAGCGCCGTGCAGTTCGTGCCCGAGCTCGCCAGGCAGGCGGCGCGCGTGGACGTCTACCAGCGCACGCCCCCGTGGATGCTGCCCCGACGCAACAACGACTACGCCCCCTGGGCAAAGGCGCTGATCGGGCGCGTGCCCGGCCTCCAGCGACTCCGCCGCAGCTCGCTCCTGGCCTTTGGCGAGGGCGGCATCGCGGGCCAGACGCGCCTGCCCGCGTTCAGGGTGATGATGCAGGCGTGGTCTGAGTGGTTCATGCGCCGCCAGGTGGCAGATCCCGAGCTGCGCAAGCGGATCTGGCCCGACTATCCGATCGGCTGCAAGCGGGTGCTGTTCAGCTCGAAGTACCTGCCGGCGCTGCAGCGCGACAACGTCGAGCTGGTGACCGACCGCATCTCCCACATCAGCACAGCCGGCCCGGTGACCATGGCCGGCGACGAGCGCGAGGTCGACTGCATCGTCTATGGCACCGGCTTTCGCTCCCACGAGTTCGTCGCGCCCATGCGCGTGGCCGGGCGCGGCGGCGCGGAGCTGACGCAGCGATGGAGCGAGGGCGCGCGCGCCCACCTCGGCATCACCGTGAGCGGCTTTCCCAACATGTTCCTGATCTATGGGCCCAACACCAACCTCGGCTTCGGTTCGATCGTGCTGATGATCGAGGCCCAGATCGGCTATGTGATGGACGCGCTGCGGGTGCTTGAGCGCACGGGCGCGGATGCCATCGACGTCCGCCCCGAGGCCGAGGAGGCGTCGACCGAACGCGTGCAGGAGCAGCTGCGCCACTCGGTGTGGACGGCGTGTGAGAGCTGGTACCGCCAGGGCTCAGACGGCCGGATCGTCAACAACTGGCCTGGCCAGATGGCCGAGTACGTCAATGCCACCCGCAGCGTCAGCACGCACCGCTACGAGCTGATCCGATGCTCGAGCTGAACCACCACCGCAACGGGAGCGGTCCCCCGCTGGTGCTGCTGCACGGGGTCGGGCACCACTGGCAGACCTGGCGTCCCGTGATGCAGCGCTTGGCCTTCGAGCACGACGTGATCGCCGTCGACTCGCCGGGGTTCGGCCAGTCGCCCGCGCTTGGGCCCGGCGTTGCGCACACGATCGATGTCTACACCGATGCCTTCGCCGCGTGGCTCGCCGAGATGGGACTCGACCGCCCGCACGTGGCCGGCAACTCGATGGGCGGGGCGATCGCGCTGGAGCTAGCGCGCCGCGGGCTCGTGGCCTCGGCCACTGCGCTCTCGCCCGCAGGCTTCTGGTCGAAGGCCGAGGAGCGCTTCTGCCGGCAGTCGTTGGCCCTGCTCGGCGGAATGCCTCCTGCCATACGCCCGGCCGTGACCGCCGCCGCGCGCACCCGCCCCGGGCGGGTAGCACTGTTCGGCCAGCTGCTCGGCCGGCCCACGCGCACCCCGGCGGAGGAGGCCGTCGGCACGTTGCAGGACGCCTGGGCCAGGTCCGACACGCTCGCGGCCTGCCTCGACGGATTCGACGGCTACGACTTTGCGCGCGGCGACCAGCTGGACGGCACGCCTGTCACGGTCGGGTGGGGCTCCCACGACAGGCTGCTGCTCTACCGGCCCCAGTCGCGACGCGCGCGGGAGCGGCTGCCGCGGGCACGCCACCTGGCGCTGCGGGGCCTGGGCCACGTGCCCACCTACGACGATCCCGGCATGGTCGCCGGGGCGATCCGGACCGCGACCGGGCGGTAGCGGACGCCGGCGGCACGGTGTGGGGGTACCATGCGATCTTGCCTCAGACGCACGCGGGGCTATAGCTCAGCTGGAAGAGCGCCTCGTTCGCAACGAGGAGGTCGGCGGTTCGAGTCCGCCTAGCTCCACTTGAAGCCCTGGCAGTGGGGCGAAGCCGTTTGAGCCATCGGAGGCGGGGTAGCGGCCAGGCGTGCTCTTCTTCTCGAACCGACTGGGCTGCCTTGGGTCGCTCTTGGTATCGGCCGTGGTCACGCTGCTCCTGCTGGTAATCACCGGGGTCATCAACATCCACTGAGTGGAAACAGCGCGACGCGGACCGGAGGATCTCGCGAGAGAACGGCGACGACCGTCGGCCGTGCGAGAGGACCGGCGGTCGCCTTTGGCTCCCGTAGGAGGTCGGGAGGTCTAGTTGACGCGCACGGCGGGGCGCTCGTGCAACACGCGCAGGCGCTCGACCATGCTCGGCTTCCGCGCCGAGGAGGCGGCGCGGAGCTGGTTAGCGCGGAGATCGAGCATCTGCACGAGTGCCGCGGTGCGGACGAACGGATCGGCAATGGTGCGGCCGCCCGCGAGGGGCTTGGCGGCCACAATGCGTCCTTCGCTCTCGACCACGACCACGTCGCCTTGCGGCTTGGCGGCCGAGTCGAGAGCGGCGAGGGTTGCGAGCTGGCGAGAGTCCGTGGGGCGCGCCAGCCGCACCGTGAATTCATTTGTTGTGGCGAGGTTGGACATTCTGACCTTCTTTGTAGTGCAACTTGCCGGAGGGCCTGACAAGAGCTAGTATCACGCCTAATTGTGGCTCGTACAATGTCGTACAAACTAGACTTGACCGACCTGGAACGCGGCGGCGAGACGTCGCTTACCCAGCAGTTGGTCGATCGCTTCGTCGAAGCGATCGAGACGGGCGGGCTCGAGCCCGGCGACAAGCTGCCGCCCACTCGAGCGCTGGCGTCGGACGCCGGGATCAACCACCTGACCGCCGCGCGCGTGTACAGGCGCCTGGCCGAGGAGGGCTGGGTGACCGCCAGCGTCGGTCGCGGCACGTTCGTGCGCACGCTGGTGCCCGCGGCAGCGGACGAGCGCGGCGACGACTGGCAGGCCTACGTCCTGCCCGACCGCCCCGTCACCTACCAGGACGAGATCATGGACGACTCGTTCCGGATGGCCGACCAGCCGGGAATGATCTCGCTGGCCACCGGCTTTCCGAGCCCGCGCTTCTCGCCCGTGGAGGACCTTGCGCGGATCGCAGGCGAGGTGTTCGAGGAGGAGGGTGCTCGGGCCGTCTCCTACACCCAGCCCGAAGGCGACATCGAGCTGCGCGAGCAGCTGGCCGCGCGCGCGAGTGGCGGGGGCGTCGAGCCCGACCAGGTGATCGTGACCGGCGGCGCGCAACAGGCGCTCGACATCGTGTTCCGCGCGCTGCTCGAGCCGGGCGACGTGGCCGTTATCGAACAGCCCACCTTCACGGGCTCGCTGCTGGCCATGCGCTCGACGGGCGCGCGCGTGATCGGCGTGCCGGTGGACGGCGACGGGCTCGACGTCGACGTACTCGAGCAGGTGCTGGCGCGCCACGAGATCAAGCTGTGCGCGCTGCAGGCCACCTGCCAGAACCCAACCGGGGTCGACCTCTCGCCCGACCGCCGGGCACGCCTGGCCGCGCTGGCGGTGGATCGCAACTTCTTCCTCGTGGATGACCGCGTCTACTCCGACCTGCGCTACGAGGGCGACCCGCCGCCGCCACTGCGCCTGGCCGCCCCCGGCCACGTGATCGAGATCAACTCCCTGAGCAAGGCCGTCGGGGGCGGACTGCGCCTCGGATGGCTCACGGCGCGTGGTCCGGTACTGCGGCGGCTGAGCGCGCTCAAGCAGGCAACCGACTTCCATACGCCGTCGCTTATTCAGCACATGGCGGCCCGCTACCTGGCCGGCGACGGCTATGAGCGCCAGGTCGCGCAGAGCCTGCCCTACTACCGCGACCGCCGCGACGCACTGCTGGGCGCACTCGAACGCCATATGGCCGGCGAGTACGAGGCCGAGTCGCCCGGCGGGGGCCACCACGTCTGGGTCACGCTGACGCGGCCGGTCGAGGAGCGGCTGCTCTATGCGGAGGCCGTTCGCCACGGGGTGTCGTTCACGCCCGGCGGCGCGGTGATGGCCGAGCGCTCTCAGCGCACGAGCCTGCGCCTGTCCTTTTCCCTGCTCGAGCCCGACGAGCTCGACGAGGGCGTCAAGCGGCTGGCACGGGCCCTTCGTGAAGTGCGCCGGCGCGAGCGTACGGCGATGTCGGCGCCGCTGTCCTAGCGACTCAGCAGGTCGCGGGACCCTGATCGTCCTGCCCGGACAGGCGATCCCACAGCGCCCCGAGGACGCGCTGCTCCTCGTCGGTGAGCCGGTCGAGATAGCGCCGGCGGACTCCGGCGAGGTGGGTCCGCCGCGCCTCGGTGAAGCGGGCGCGACCGGCCTCGGTGATCACGGCGTTCAAGCCGCGGGCGTCGCCCGGGCACGCCTCGCGCCGCACCAGCTCGTCGCGCTCCAGCCGGTCGACCAGACGGGTGAGCCCGCTGCGGCTGAGCAGCACCGAGTCCGCCAGCTCGGCCATGCGCATGGTGCCGCCGGGACTGTCGGCGAGGAAAAGCAGGACCTCATAGGAGCTCAGCGGCAGGCCGTGGGCCGCCGCCAGCTCGGCATCGAGCTCGCGGCTCATCGCGGCGTGGGTGCGCAAAAAGCCACGCCACGCGGCCAGCTCGGCGGGCCCGAGCGGGGCCGTCGCGGCACTTGCTGATTTCCCTGAAGTGGTTGCGGCCACAATTACCTATCCGTTATAGTTGTGCGTGCAACTGACTATAGACCGTGCGACGACGAAGGGAAACACGTGAAGCTCGAGGGAATCCACCACATCACCGCGATCACCGCCGATGCCTCGCGAAATCTCGACTTCTACGCGCGGGTGCTCGGCCTGCGGCTGGTGAAGAAGACCGTGAACCAGGACGACCCGTCGGTCTACCACCTGTTCTTCGCGGACGAGCAGGGCACGCCCGGCGCCGACCTGACCTTCTTCGAATACCCTGGTGCCCCGCGCGGGCGAGCCGGCGACGGCATGGTGCACCGCATCGTCTGGAGAGTCGGCTCCGACGACGCGCTCGACTTCTGGAGCACGCGGTTGGCAGACGAGGGAGCCGATCCGCGGCGTGAGGGGTCGACCGTGCGCTTCGCCGATCCCGAGGGCCTGGAGCACGAGCTCGTGGTGTCGGACTCGACCGACGACCCGCTCATCGCCGACCATCCCGAGGTGCCACGCGAGCTCGCGCTCCAGGGCTTCGAGGGCGTACGTGCCTACGCCTCGCACCCCGAGGCGAGCCTCGAGCTGCTGACCGAGGGACTCGGCTTCACCCCCCTTGGCGACGCGTGGGAGCTGCGCGGCGATGCCCGTGGCGGCTGGCTGGCCTACGACGAGCCCCCGGCGCAGGGCGGCAATCCCGCAGCCGGCACCGTGCACCACGTCGCGTGGGCCTCGACGATGGAGGATCACGCAGCCTGGGGCGATCGCGTCCAGCAGCACGGGGCACGCCCGACCCCGGTGATCGATCGCTTCTGGTTTCACTCGATCTACTTCCGCGAGCCCAGCGGCGTGCTGTTCGAGATCGCCACGCTCGGCCCGGGGTTCGCGACCGACGAGGATCCCGAGCACCTTGGCGAGAAGCTCGTGCTGCCGCCGCGCTTCGAGCCCGCCCGCGAGCAGATCGAGGCCGCGCTGACCCCGATTAAGAGTCCGCGGGCGGCCGCGCGATGAGCGCGCCGGAACGGCTCACCCACCGCGAGCGCCCGGCGGCCGCCTACCCCGAGGGGGCGCTGGTGCTGCTGCACGGCCGTGGCGCCGACGAGCACGACCTCTACCCACTGCTCGACGTGCTGGACCCCGACCGCAGGTTGGTCGGGGCCACGGCGCGGGGACCTCTCGCGCTGCCTCCGGGCGGAGCTCATTGGTACGCAGTCGAGCGGGTCGGCTACCCCGATCCCGCGACGTTCCTCCCGACCTACGAGCGGCTCGCCGGGTGGCTCGACGGGTTCCTGGACGACAACGCCATCGAGCCGTCAAGGCTGATCCTCGGCGGGTTCTCCCAGGGCACCGTGATGTCCTATTCGCTGGCCTTCGGATCCGGCCGGCCACGGCCCGCCGGGGTCCTGGCGCTGAGCGGGTTCATGCCCACGGTCGAGGGCTTCTCACTCGACCTCGATCGGGCCGCCGGGCTGCCGGTGGCGATCTGCCACGGCTCCCACGATCCGGTCATCTCCGTGGACTTCGCCCGCTCGGCGCGCGAGCGGCTGGAGGCCGCTGGAGCCGACGTCACCTACCAGGAGACGCCGATGGGGCACCAGATCGACCCACGGTTCCTGGGGAGCCTGCCGGCCTGGGTGCGCACGAGGCTGCGCTAGCTGTAAGAACCGATCAGGTTGTTCCCGTTCAGCTGGTGTAGTCGGCTGGTCGGGGGCTGGTGGCTGAGGGAGCCGTGTTTGCGGTGGTGATTGTAGAAGTCCAGCCAGCCGGTGAGGGCTGCGGTGCGTTG
>JBBRYL010000035.1:0-27199 GCA_038237685.1 Solirubrobacterales bacterium
GTGTCGAATGCCCGCGCGCGTGCGCTCGGCTGGGAGCCGCGCCACGTCAACCTGCTGGCGAGCCTCGGGCGAACCGAGCGGTGATCGAGGCTCTGACCCTGCGCTACGCGCTGCAGGAGATCCCGCCCGGCCGCCTGCCGTTCTCGCGCTGGCGCTGGGAGCTGTGGCACGGCCCGCGGCTGGAAGCCACCGGCTGGCGGATGAGCGAGCCCGATGCCGCGCGGGCGCTGCGCCGGCACGGGTCGCGGGTCGGTCACCGCCTGCTCGGCGTGCCGATGCGCGCGGCCGGCTCCGGGGACTTCGAGCCGTTCAGGCCCGGTGCCCAGGTGCACGTACGCGACGGTGCGGTGATCTTCGCCCTGGCGCCGTTGCAACTCGAGGCGCCGGAACTGGCGGTCTAGCGCTGAGCGCGCAGGGCGCCGGCCTTCCCGCTCGTCGAACTCCGCGCTGGGGGAGACCTCGACAGATCGCTGATCCCGGCTCCTAGCGCGACCGCCGGCCGATGCCGGTGAGCAGCTCGCGGACGCGCAGCGGCCCGCTGGTGGCGGGATCGAGCGGCGGTGTCTGGGCGCCCGCCCCGTCGCTCATCCCCTCAAGGAGCTCCACGAGCGTGTCGGTGGCTGAC
Source organism: Solirubrobacterales bacterium (assembly GCA_038237685.1). Taxonomy (GTDB): domain Bacteria; phylum Actinomycetota; class Thermoleophilia; order Solirubrobacterales; family Thermoleophilaceae; genus JAAYBF01. The sequence continues at coordinate 626 of JBBRYL010000035.1, forward strand.
CGGGTCGGGGCCCAGCCCAGTTCGGTCCGAGCGCGCGTCGCGTCCATGACCGGCACCTGCAGGGCCATGTCCAGCCACCCGGGCTCGGTGGGCTGCAGACGCAGGCGAAACGTCGCGGATGCGAGGCCGCGCACCACCCGCGCGGGCGCAGGCACGGTCCGGGCACCAAGGGCCGCGGCGATCATGTCCGGATCGAGCACCGGCTCCGCCGCGATGTTGAACGCGCCCCGTGCCTTGGTGGACACGGCGGCCAGGCGGTAGGCCTCACCAACGTCGGCCGAATGTACGGCCTGGAAAACGAGGTTGGGCAGGGCCGGAACGATGGGTATGAGCCCGGGACGCACGAGCGGGTGGGGCAGGAAGGGTCCGGCGAACAGCCGCCGGATGCCAGTCGCGGCCCCGCGTTTGAAGATCAGGCCCGGGCGCAGTCGCACGCTGCGCAGCGCCGGGGTGGCGCGCTCGATCCCGTCGAGGATGGTCTCGACCTCGGCCTTGTGGCGCGAGTAGAACGAGGTCTGATCCCGTCGGTCGGCCAGCTCTCGTCCACGGCGCGGTCCTTGGGCCCCGGCGAGTAGGCACCGACCGACGAGGCATACACCAGCGACGGCACGCCGGCGGCCACCACCGCCTCGAACGTACGGCGGCTGCCTTCCACGTTCGTGGCTCGTGTGGTGGCCTCGTCGCGGCCGGGTTGGATCAGCCACGCCAGGTGGATGACCGCATCGGCCCCCCGGAAGTGGCCCTCCAGCGAATCGCGGCTGACGTCGGCTTCGGCGAAGTCGACCTTCGGGAGTTGGAGGCGGGGTGCGCGGCGGGCGACGCCGAGGATCGAGTCCACCTCGGGATCGGCCGACAGCGCTTGCAGCACGCTGGTGCCCACGTTGCCGGTGGCGCCGGTGACCACCACGCGCAGGCTCATGGCTCAAGTAGGACTTTGAAGGCGAAGTCCTCCTTCTGGAAGATCTCGTAGGCGTGAGATCCGTGCGAGCTGACTGCCTTCAAGAGGGGTGCCGTCGCTTCTGGGTCGGGGGGCCGCACACCGGCGGCGCCTGTCACGGTTGCCCAGCGAGGCTGTGTTGAAACGCACGTCGTCAGGCGGTTGCGTCGCGGTGCTCAGCTGCCTGCTCGCGCGCGTGGCTCTTGTCCTCGACGCTCATGGCGCCGGGGTGGCCCACGCCGGGCCACGGCGTGAGCAGCAGCAGCAGCCGCGTGTCGGAGATCGCGCGCACGGCGTGGCGCTCCCCGGGTTCGAACTCGATCAGCAGGCCGACGGTTCCCTCGATGCTCTCGCCCGCCGCGGTGCTCACCTCGACGTCGCCGGCAAGCACCGTGACCCAGGCGCGCTCGTGCACCTGGTGGTCGTCGAGGCTCTCCCCGGCGGGGATGGCCAGCGTGATCGCCCGGGCATCCTTGGTCGAGGACAGGATCTCGGGCGAGTGCGGCTTTACGTCGAGGTCGGGAATGGCCCAGCTGCGCATGTGGAGTCCAACCTAGTTCGGCGGCGGGCCGTCAGTCAATGGGGGCCGCGAGGCGGGCAGCACCAGCTGGCTGACCGAGAACGTCGGGCCCTGAGGGTCGGTCTCCTGATCTCGGGCCCCCGGGCGCCCGTAGAAGCGTCGTGCCCAATCCGACCATTCTCATAACTGGCGCCACCGGCTTTGTCGGCGGTGAACTGCTCGAAGCGCTCCGCGGGACGGGGCGGGTGAGGGTGATCGTCCGCGACGCATCCCGCCTCTCCCAGACGGGCGACATCGACGTCGTCGAGGGCGACCTCGACGATGCCGACGCCGTGGCCGGGGCGCTCGAGGGCATCGAGACCGCCTACTACCTGGTGCACTCCATGGAGGCCGGGGACGACGGGGAGTTCGCGCAGCGCGACCGCGAGTTGGCCGAGACGTTCGTCGCTGCCGCCGGATCCGCCGGGACCACGCGCCTCGTCTACCTGGGGGGTGTCCAGCCCGAGGGCGACACCAGCGAGCACCTCGAGTCGCGCAACGAGGTGGAGAAGACGCTGGCGGCGGGCGACCCCGACCTCGTCACGCTGCGCGCGTCGATGGTCGTTGGTTCGGGCAGCGACTCCTTCCGGACGCTGGCGCAGATCGTCGAGCGGCTGCCGGTGCTGGCGCTGCCCACGTGGCGCTCCAACAGGACCCAGCCGATCGCCGTGCGGGACGTGGTGGCCGCGCTGGCCGCCGCGCCCGAGGTCGAGCCAGGCGCCTACAACGTCGCCGGGCCCGACGAGGTCAGCATCGAGGAGATGTGCGACACCATCGGGGACCTGCTGGGCAAGCGGCCCCCGTCGATTCCGCTCCCGTTCAGCTCGAGCCGACTCGAGGGGGCGGCGGCGTCGACGGTGGCCGATTCCGGCCGCGAGGTGCTCGAGCCGCTGCTTGGGGGGATGCACGACGACCTCCGTGTGTCGGCGAACACGCTCGAATCCGTGTTCGGAGTGAAGCCGACGCCGTTTCGCGAGGCCGCCGAGGCCGCGCTCGCCGACCGGGGCGAAGAGCAGCCTCAGGCCGCCTAGGCCTCACCTGCGCGGACCTGGGTAGGACACATGCTAGGCCAGGCCGCCGTGCCCCTGGGCAGGCGCCGGGCCCCCGCCGCACACACCTTTGATCTCGAACGAACGGAAGACCGCTCAATGACCGAATCCACACAGAAGATCGCGCAGTACCTCACCGAGGCGCACGCCACAGAGATGGCGCTGACCCGCGTGCTGCAGTCCCAGATCGCCATGACCCCGACCGGCTCCTACCGGAGCGGGCTCGAGAAGCATCTGGGCGAGACCCAGGACCACGCCGAGCGCGTGCAGCGTCGCCTCGGGGAACTGGACGCCGGCAGCAACCCCGTGCACGTGTTCGTGGGCGTCGCGGAGGGCGTGCTCGGTCAGGTGCTCGCGTTCGCCAAGAGCCCGCTGGACCTGGTCCGTGGCGGCAGCGGTGAGGAAAAGATCCTCAAGAACGCCAAGGACGCGTGTGCCACCGAGGCCCTGGAGATCGCCACCTACACGGCGCTCGAGCAGCTGGCCCGTTCAGTAGGCGACGACACGACGGCCGACCTGGCCGGCTCCATTCGCGCGGACGAGCAGCGGATGCTCGATCGCGTGCTCGCAGAGATCCCGAAGCTTGCCGCCGCGGTGGTTGGAGCCGAGGTGGACGGCAATCCGACGTTCGACGTGTCGAAGACCGGCGCTGCCGACGCCGCCCGCGCCGGCAAGACCCGCGCAAAGGCCACCGCGCGCAAAGCCCGCAAGGTGCCCGGAGTCGCTCAGGCCGAGGGCCAGGTCAAGGGAGCGGTAGCGTCCGAAGGCGATCTGGCCATCGCCCGCTACGACTCGCTCAACGCCGACGAGATCACGAGCAAGCTCACCGACCTCTCCCAGATCGACCTGGCGAAGGTCGATTCGTACGAGCGCAAGAACGAAAACCGCGCCACGGTGCTCGACCGGGTCGGCACCCTGCGCGGCAACGAGCCGTGGCCGTCATACGACGAGCAGGCCGTTGCGGAGATCAACACGGCTTTGCGAGAGGCCAAAGCCGACACCAAGCGCGAGGCGCTCACCTATGAGCGTGCTCACAAGAACCGCGCCGGTGTGATCAAGGCCGCCGAGCGCGACGTCGCGAAGACCTGATCGCGAAGTGATCGGCGAAGACCTCGGGGCGATCACGCCCCGAGGCACGCCGGCGCTACCGACGACCTCGCGGCGCCTTCGTCGGTCGCACCCCCTGACGGCTCGGGAGGATGAGCCCTCAGGCCGGCGGCGCCTCGCGGATGGCGCGGTCCATCTCGGCCCCCGGCTGCTCGAGCACCGGCCCATGGCCCGTGGCCAGCCGTGCCGGATCCAATTCGCGCAGCTTGCGCGCCGTCTCGTTGGCCCTCGCCTTGTTCCAGGTCCCCAGCAAAGCGGGGACGGGGAAGCGAAGCACGGGCTGGGTGGTCACGAACAGGCCGCCCAGCGACAGGTAGGCGTCGCCGCACACCAGCGAGCGGTCGCGCGAGTCCATGAAGGCCATCTGACCCGGGGTGTGCCCGGGGGCGGCGATCACCTCCAGCGACCCGACGCGGTCGCCCTCGGCGATCGTACGCGTGGGCGCGGTCTTGGCCGGCGGCCAGAACACACCGCGAAACAGCCGACCGGACGGCTCGCCGGGCTCGGGTCCGAGGTCGCCGCGCAGCAGTCGGGCGTCGCGGGCGCTGACCAGCACCTCGGCGTCGGGTAGCGCCTCGTGCAGGGCGTCGAGCGAGCCGTAGTGGTCGGAGTGGGCGTGGGTGAGGGCGATGCGGCGGATCGGAGCGCCCAGCTCTCGGGCGGCCGCCTGTATGGCACCGGCCGAGCCTCGGAGCGAGGTGTCGATCACCGTCAGCCCGTCGTCCTCGCGCACGAGGTAGGCGTTGCTGATCTTCATACGCGTGAGCTGGGCGAGGTACTCGCCGTGCTGTGTGAGGGACATCGAGTAGCTCTACCCGGAACGGCCTCGACTAGCTCCGGGAATCGACGATCCCAGCCCAGAGCCGCAATCCGCGCGTCTTTCACGCCGCAGCGCCCCACAGTTGGCCCGGGCCGTGCGCGACGGACGCGGCGTGGCCGAGGCGCGGGCCAGAGCCTCATCGATTAGGGTCTCGATCCGGGCGGGACGCTCCGGGTGCTGCTGGAATCGATTGGAGAGAGGGACATGCGGGGACGGTTGGGGCGATGCGGGTCGATGGCCATCCTGGCGCTGGCATGCGTTCTGGCAGGAGCGGCCCCGGCCGTGGCGTTCGACCCGCAGGTGGAGGCGCAGAACTTCAGCAAGGGCCAGGAGCGGGGGGCGATCTACCACACGCCGGCGTATCAGCTGCTGCTGCGCCAGATCAGCGCTCAGAACCAGGCCGCCGCCACCGCCATGCAGGCCGCTGACCCGGAGCGACAGTTCACCACCGACCTATGCGGAAACGGCATGGACGGCTGCGCCGGTGACGTGCGCCTGTACGACTGGGGCCCCATGGGCTACGGCATCGTCAAGCCCGTCTTGTTCACGGCGCGCAACGGCGCCACCCTCTCCGGGCGCGTCTGGGCCACGCGGTCGGGGCCGGCCAAGCGGCCCGGCATCGTGATCACCAACGGCTCCGTGCAGGCCGACGAGCAGCTGTACTGGTTCGCGGCGCAGACGCTGGCCAAGGCCGGCTACGTGGTGCTCACCTGGGACCCCCAGGGCCAGGGCCAGTCAGACACCCAGGGTGCCCTGCCCGACCAGAACGAGGGCACGCCGGCCCAGTCCGACGGCCGCCCCTTCTACGACGGCACCGTGGACGCGGTCAACTTCTTCCTCTCCACGCCGTCGCGCCCCTACCAGCCGGTAAAGAGCTGCAGCAGCGGCACCAGCCACGCCGACAAGCAAAGTCGGCGCGTGGCCGAGGGCCGCAACGCGGCCTACAACCCGTTCTCCGAGATGCTCGACCAGAGCCGCGTGGGTCTGGCCGGCCACTCCTACGGGGCGGCGGGGGTCTCCTACGTGGCGCAGGCCGACCCGCGCATCAAGGCGGTGGTCGCGTGGGACAACCTGGGCGGAACCAACCCGAACAAGGGCAACGAGATCGGGGGCGAGGAGCCCTGCCCCGCCGATCCATCCGCCCGCGCCGTGCCCAAGATCACCAAGCCGGGCCTTGGCATCTCGGGCGACTACTTCCTGCCGCCCATGCCCAACACGTCTGACCCCGACCCGCTGGCCAAGAGCACGCACTCGCTCGACTACAGCAAGGCCGGGGTCGACACCGGGGAGCTGATCATTCGCGGCGGCACCCATCTGGACTTCGACTTCATCCCCAACGACGGCTTCCCCGCCACCCTGCGCGGGGCGGACTTCATCGCCTGGTACACCACGGCCTGGTTCGACAAGTACGTCAAGGGAGACGCAAGCGCCGACAGCCGGCTGCTCACCAACCGGTGGAACGCAGATCGACCCGAGGCCGCGGTCGACCCGAAGGGCGACGGCAACATGTTCTCCTTCTACTACCCGTCGCGCCTGGATATTCGTGTGGCCGGCAAGCGCTTCCAGAGCGCAAACCTGCGCTCGGGCAACGGACTGGCCGCCGACTGCGAGCCCGTGCCCTTCTCCTACGTGGACGTGGCGCGCAGCCCCGACACCCCGCGGACCGCTCGGCCCTGCCGGGTGGCGGGGGCAGGCGGCCGTGGCGGTTCCGGTGCCCGCTGCCTCCCGCGGCGACTGGCCGTCTCTCACAGGGGGATCGGCCCCGCCCGCCTGGGCTCGAGCTACAAGCGGTTTCATCGCCGCTACCGCGCGGTCAAGCGCGGCAAGAGCGCCACGCGCTTCTGCGTGCGCGGGGGAGGGCGGTTCCTCGTGAGCGCCCGCAAGGGCAAGATCGACCTCGTGGCCTCGACCGCGCGCGGCCACCGGACTCGCCACACGGGACCGGGCCGAAAGCTTCGCCGTCCCAGGATCGTCGGCGCCCGGCGTGTGCGTGCCGGTCTCTACGTAGGGCACATCTCCGGGGGCGGGCGGGTGATCTACGGAGCGCGCAGGAACCGGATCGGCTTCCTGGCCACCGTGCCGCGGCGTCAGGCCGTCAAGCCGAAGTCGCTGGCCCGGCGGCTGCACGCCGTGGGGCTTCGCTAGCGCTCGACCAGCGGGGTCGAACAGGTGCGTCGAAGGCCACGGTCGGAGTCACGACGCAGGCCGATGCCAGGTCTCCTAGGCCCATCGCGCTCACGAGCCGAGCGACCCGCTTCGGTAGGGTCATCCGATCGCCTCGAACGAACGTTTCATGCCGGTGCCCCCGGAGGCCGTCTGGGATGTGCTGGCGGATCCTCGTAGCTATGCGTACTGGGTGGTGGGCTCCAAGGAGATCCGCGACATCGACGCCGACTGGCCGTCGAAGGGCTCGAAGTTCCACCACACGGTCGGCGTCGGGCCGCTGAAGATCGATGATCACACGGAGGTGGTCGAGGCGGAGCGGCCGACGCTCTTCGAGCTGCGTGCCAAGAGCCGGCCGCTCGGCACCGCGCGGGTCACGTTGCGCATGACCGCTCACCCCACCGGCGAGGGGACCACCGTGGTGATGACCGAGAACCCCGACGGCGCGTTCGGCGTCCTGAGCCTCAACCCGCTCACCCACGTCTTCACGATCGCCCGCAACGCCGAGACGCTGATGCGGCTCGAGGAGCTGGCGCTGTTGCAGCACGAAGGAGACAGTCGATGAGCGAGCGCAACGAGCCGATCTGGCTCGCGACCGCGCGGGAGCGAGCGCCGTCTCCCCGGCTGGAGGAGACCGTCCGCGCCGACGTCGCAGTGCTGGGAGGCGGCATCGTGGGCCTCACGACGGCACTGATGCTGCAGGAGCAGGGTGTGGACGTCGTGCTGATCGAGGCAGACCGGCTGGGACGAGGCGTGACCGGGCACACGACGGCGAAGGTGTCCTCTCAACACGGCCTGATCTATTCGCAGATCAGCTCGAAGCACGGCACCGAGGCCGCGCGCACCTACGGCAAGGCCAACCAGGTCGCGCTCGAGTGGATCGCGCGCCGTGTGCGCGACGACGGGATCGACTGCGACTTCCGCCGCCGCGCCTCGTTTGCCTACATGGCTCCCGGCTCGGGCCGCTCCGAGCTCGAGGACGAGGTCGAGGCTGCGCAGCAGGCCGGCCTGCCGGCGACCCTCGTCGAGGAGACCCCGCTGCCGTACCCGGTGGAGGCCGCGGTGCGCTTTGGCGAGCAGGCGGAGTTCCACGTGGGCAGGTACATCGCCGCCCTCGTCGATCGGGTGGAGGCCGCCGGATGCCGGATCTATGAGCATTCGCGCGCCGTCGAGATCGACGAGAACGGTCCGGTCACGGTCAAGACCCCCGGCGGGCGGGCCGAGGCCGGCCACGTGGTGGTGGCCACCCACTTCCCCTTCCCCGATCGCTCGCTCGCCTTCGCCCGTGTGCACCCCCAGCGCTCCTATGCGCTTGCCTGCCGGATCGAGGGCGATGTGCCCGAGGGGATGTTCCTCAGCGGCGACTCGCCGACCCGCTCGATCCGCGCCGCGCCGCTGGACGGCGACGAGCTGCTGATCGTGGGTGGCGAGGGCCACCCGCCGGGCACCGGCGGCGACTCGCGTGAGCGCTACCGCGCGCTCGAGCGATTCGCGCGCGAGCACTGGGACGTGACGTCGGTGGAGTACCGGTGGTCGGCGCAGGACAACACCACGATCGACCTCCTGCCCTACGTCGGGCGGCTCACCCCGCGCTCGCGCCACGTGCTGATGGCCACCGGCTTCAACAAGTGGGGCATGACCGGAGGCACCGCGGCCGCGATGCTCCTGACCGAGCTGGCCCAGGGCCGCGATCACGAGTGGGCCCCGCTGTTCAACCCCAACCGGTTCAAGCCGCGGGCGTCGGCCGCGACGCTGGTGCAGGAGAACGCGCAGGTGGGCTTTCGGATGGTCTATGACCGCGTGACGAAACGTGGCGACCGCCCGCTCGGCGACCTCGCCCCGGGCGAGGGAGACATCGTGAGCCTCGGCAAAGACAAGGTCGCCGGGTTCCGCGACGACGATGGCCGCCTGTTCGCGGTCTCGTCTCGCTGCACCCATCTCGGCTGTCAGGTCAACTGGAATGCGGCGGAGCGCAGCTGGGACTGCCCGTGCCACGGATCGCGCTTCGGGCCCGACGGACGGGTGCTCCAGGGGCCTGCCGTGCATCGGCTCGAGCGCAAGCCACTGGGCTGAGGTGTCAGACCTCGGAGCGATTGCGTTCTCGCCGGACGGCGAGGAGTGGATCGAGTTCGGTCCTGCCGGCGCCCCGGGTCAGACCCTCCGCCAGGGTCGCGTGCGGCGATCCGCAAGCAGCGCCCGCGCCGCGCCGCGTCCGCTCATGCCGTGCACCGCGCCCCCCGGATGGGTCGAGCCGCCGGCCAGGTAGAGCCCGCGCAGCGGGGCCCGGTAGCGGCACATGCCGGGGGACGGGCGAAAGAGGAGCTGCTGATCGAGCTCCATCGAGCCTCCTGCGATGTCGCCGCCGACGAGGCTCGGGTTCTCGCGCTCGGTCTGCCACGGCGCGCGCTGGGCGCGCTCGAGCACGAGTCCGCCGAAGCCGGGGGCGAAGCGCCCGAGCTGGGCTTCCATGCGACCGGTGATCTCGTCGTCGTCCATGTCGTAGCGGCTCGGCACGTGGGCATAGACGTAGAGCGTCTGCTGGCCTTGTGGAGCGCGGCTGTGGTCGTAGAGCGACTGCTGGCCAACCACCAGCGCCGGATGCTCGGGCACCACGCCACGCTCGCCCGCCTGCGCGGCGGCCTGGAGCTCTGTCAGCTCGCCGGCCACGTGCACCACCGACGACTCGCGCGCCTGAGCCGCCGTCCACTGCACGGGACCGGACAGCGCATAGTCGAGCTTGAACGCTCCCGTGCCGTACCGCCATCCCGCGAGTCGCTTGTGCGCGCGCGGGCCAATGGCGTCGGGGTCGACCATCCTGCTCAGCGGCCCGGCGCTCACGGTGCTGACCACGGCGTCGGCGGCCACGTCCTCGCCACTTGCCAGGCGGACGCCGACCACGCGCGAATCGCGCGTGAGGATTCGCTGCACCGATGCGTCGCACCGGATGCTCGCGCCCTCGCGTTCGGCACGCGCGACGAGCGCGGACACCACCGCGCCCATGCCGCCGCGCGGGATCGGCCAGCCGTGGCTGTGGCCGAGCAACGCCAGCAGCAGCCCGAAGGCACCGCTGCCGACGGTGGTCGGCGGCAGGCCGGAGTGCTGTGCGCAGCCGGCGATCCACGCCGTCGCGCGCTGGTCTCCTCCGAACACCTCGAGCCCGAGGGCCTCAATCGAGCCGAGCATGCGGCGCGCCCAGTCCAAGCCGTCGCGGCGCAACGCGGCGGCCAGTCCGATCGTGCGGCCCACCGGCGGAAGCGGTGACACCACCGCTTTGGTCAGCGCCTCCGCGATCGGCACCAGCTGATCCATCGCCTCGCGCCATCCCGGCCCGGCGGGGCCCAGCGACGCGCAGGTGGCCTCCACGTCGCGATGCAGCGTGAGCGCCGACCCGTCCTCGAAGGGGTGGGCCATCACCACGTCGGGGCGCACCCACTCGAGCCCGTCGCGCTCCAGCTCGAGCTCCTGCATCGCCGGTGATGCCGCCGTCATCGGCACGAACGCCGCGTGGTCGTCATGAACGAACCCGGGGAGGGTGCGCTCCGACGAGCGCGTGGCGCCGCCCGGCCGCCGCGCGTGCTCCAGCACCTCGACCTCGATGCCCTCGGCAGCCAGATGGATTGCGCTCACCAGGCCGGCGTGGCCCGCCCCGATCACGATCGCGCGGGTCAGGTCGTGGCTTCCTCGGGGGACATCAGCCGAGGGTATCCGGCGCGGAGTCTCGCGATCACGACGACGAACAGCTCCTCCTCCACACCGAGTGAGAACGGCTCGCCGGTGCCGAAGCTGTGGTCCATGCGGCGCAGGCTAATGCCGTCGGGACGGTGCCGGTCGACGAGTAGGGTCTTCTGATCGCTTCGAAGGAAGATGTCACGCTGCCGGTGGCGCGGGGCCCGGTATCGGGAGCGCTCCTCGATGCGCTCGGCGGTCCCCTCCGCAGGCTCGAGGGCGTCTCCGTTCCGTCCAGCGCGGGCGTGCTGGCCGACGAGGACCTGCAGCTGGCCCTGTACTGCTGCTACGAGCTGCACTACCGCGGGCTGCCCGGCGTCGACGACCGGTGGGAGTGGTCGCCCTCCCTGCTCGAGCTGCGCGCGCAGATCGAGGAGCAGTTCGAGCAGGCGCTGATGGATCTGGCGGGACCGCCTCGGACCGATGCCGGCTTTGCCTCGGCCGACATGGACCTGGCGCTGCGTGCGATCGGCGACGGCGACGGCGGCCCGTCACTCTCACGGCATCTCGACCGCGAAGGCACGCTCGACCAGCTACGCGAGTTCCTCATGCATCGCTCGGCCTACCAGCTCAAGGAAGCCGACCCGCACTCCTGGGCGCTGCCGCGACTCAGCGGAGGGCCCAAGGCCGCACTCGTCGAGATCCAGGCCGACGAGTACGGAGGCGGTCGGGCGGAGCGAATCCACGCGAAGCTGTTCGCCGACGCCATGGACGCCTTCGGGCTCGACTCGCGCTACGGCGCCTACATCGACCGCCTGCCGGCCGCGACGCTTGCATCGGTCAACCTGATGTCCTTCTTCGGCCTGCACCGCCGGTGGCGCGGAGCCATCGTCGGTCATCTCGCCCTGTTCGAGATGACCTCGGCCGTGCCGAGCCGCCGCTACGGCGACGCCGCACGGCGCCTCGGCCCCGACGATCCGCGCGCTGCCGCGTTCTTCGACGAGCACGTCGAGGCCGACTCGGTGCACGAGAGCATCGCCGGCGTGGACCTCGCGGGAGGCCTGGCCCGCGACGAGCCCGACATCGCGGGCGACATTCTGTTCGGCGCCCGGGCGCTGGTGGCAGTTGACGGCCGCTGGGCCGCTGCGCTGCTCGAGCCCTGGGGCCGGGGTGAGACGTCGCTGCTGGCCGCCGGCGCGGGAGCCGGGGTCGCGTCGTGAGCGATGCAGAGCCCACGATCACGCCCTACCGCGACGGGCCCCTGATCGTGCGCGGCGACTTCCGCCTGCTTGACCAGGAAGGCAACGAGATCGAGGCCGGCCGCAACACCATCGCCCTGTGCAGGTGCGGCAAGTCACGCATCCGGCCGTTCTGCGACGGCAGCCATCAGACGGTGCGATTTCGGGCGCCGAGTGCGCGCGAGCAGGGGCGGGTGGCGGGCGAGTGAAGGCTTCTTTTGAGCCGTGCCTAGGCGCCAAGCGGCGTTTCGGATATGGCCGCCGGTGGGATGAACCCTGTCGGGCCGCGATGCACTCGCGGGTGGGTACGACAGGAGGCTCGATGAATCTCTGCCGCAAGCTGTTCATGTCTTTCGCGTTCGCGCTCGCGGCGCTCGCTTTTACGGCTGCGCCCTCCTCGGCGGTCGTCGGAGGAAGCGACGCCACGCCAGGCGAGTTCCCGTCGGTGGCCGAGATCACCTTTGGTGGCTTCAGCTGCACCGGCACGCTGATCTCGCCACACGCCGTGCTCAGCGCCGGCCACTGCGGCTCGCTCACAGGTGCGGCCGTCGCCTCGCCGGCGTCCTATCCGCCGCAACTGGTCACCGTACGGATCGGCAGCAACAAGCCGGGGCAGGGCGAGCAGGTTCCCGTGAGCAGCGTCGTCGTGAGCCCCGCCTACGTGGCCACCGCCGGAAACGACATCTCGATCCTCAAGCTCTCGCGCAACTCCTCGAAGCCGCCGAACAAGGTCGCGAGTGCCGGCGAGCGCGGTCTGTGGACGCCCGGCACGCTGGCCACGATCGCGGGCTTTGGCACGACCTCTGAGGGCGGCGATGCGCCCGCGACCCTCCAGAAGGCGCGGGTGCCGATCACCACCGACGCCTACTGCGGCGCGGCCTACAGCAACTTCGACCCGTCGACGATGGTGTGTGCTGGCTATCCCGAGGGCGGCGTCGACGCCTGCCAGGGCGACTCCGGTGGCCCGCTGTTCTCCGGCGGCCGTGTGGTGGGAGCCACGAGCTTCGGCGAAGGCTGCGCACGGCCGGGCAAGCCCGGCGTCTATGCCCGCGTGGCCGACGCCCCGCTGCGCGAGTGGATCCGCGGCCAGGCACCCGACGGCGTCTCCACACAGGCGGCCGGTACCGGTACCGGTACCGGCACTGGCACCGGCACTGGTACCGGCACCGGCACCGGCACGCCTGGTTCAACCAACTCGGCTGACCGCACCAAGCCCACTTTGAGTCGGCTGCGCTTCTCGCGTGCGGCCTTCAAGGCCGCCACCAGGGTGTCGTTCTCGGTTTCCGAGGCCAGCTCGGTGAAGTTCACGGTCGAGCGCAGGGCGACCGGCCGCCGAGTGGGCAAGAAGTGCGTGCGAGCCAAGCGCTCCAACCGAAAGAGCAAGACGTGTGCCCGCTACCGCAAGGTCAGGGGCTCCTTCAGCGTGTCCGGCAAGGCCGGCAAGAACACGTTCACCTTCCGCGGCCGTATCGGCCGCAACGCGCTCAGGTCAGGCCGCTACCGCCTCGCTGGCCGCGCCACCGACCGCGCGCGAAACCGCTCAAGCGTGAGGCGGGCAGCCTTCCGGATCGTCCGCTAGGCCTTCGGGAGCGACCCGGCCTCCTCGCCCGTAGCTCCGCTATGGGCGCACGAAAGTATCCGGGTCTGGCCCGGTGCGGTCGCCGGCGTCGAGCGCCTCGATCGCCCCCATCTCGTCGTCTGACAGATGGAAGTCGAAGATGTCGAAGTTCTCGGCGATCCGCTCGGGCGTCGCCGACTTCGGAAACACCACGTTGCCCAGCTGGATGTGCCAGCGCAGCACGACCTGGCCGGTGGTCTTGCCGTGTGCCTCGGCGATCTCGGTCAGGGTCGGATCGTCGAGCACCGCGCCCTGGGCCAGCGGGCTCCAGGCCTCGGTCACGATGCCGCGGTCGGCGTGCTCTCGGCGCAGCCCATCCTGTTGGAAGCGCGGGTGCAGTTCGATCTGGTTGACCGACGGCGTCACGCCCGTCTCGTCCACGATCCGCCGCAGGTGCGCGGCCTGGAAGTTGGACACGCCGATCGACCGCACCAAACCTTCCTGCTGCAGCTCGATGAAGGCCTGCCAGGTCTCCACGTACTTGTCCTGGCTGGGCACCGGCCAGTGGATCAGGTAGAGGTCGATGAACTCGAGATCCAGCCGGCCGAGGCTCTCCTTGAACGCGTCCTTGGCCTGGTTGTAGCCGTGGTTGTCGTTGAAGCACTTGGTGGTGATGAACACGTCGTCGCGGTCCAGGGCGGAGGCCCGGAAGGCCTGGCCCACCTGGGCCTCGTTCCGGTAGGCGGCCGCGGTGTCGATGTGGCGGTAACCGGCCTGGAACGCCTGCAGCGTGACCTCGGTCGTCTCATCCTCCGGGATCTGGAAGACGCCGAAGCCGAGCTGGGGGATCTGGACGTTGCCGGTGAGGGTGACGTCGGGGACGGTGGTGTCAGAAGAAGCCATTGGGTCTGAGTGCCCGGGTGGACGAGGGTCAATCCCGAAGTCGGACACCGGCGACGCGATCAAATCACGCGGCCGCGTCAGGCCAGCGCTTTGAAAGCACCGAATTCGCCGGAGCCAGGGGCAACGCCTCACTAGACCCGACTGGCAAGATGCCCCCATGCGGGGGGCGACCACGTCAGGCCGGTCACCCCTCCGGGGGCGGCCGGCCTTCTTGCGTCTTGGGCTCGTCGTCAGCGCCCTCTTGGCTACAAACGCAATCACGCCACCGGCAGACGCAAGGGCTCCGACGTGTGAACTCGGCACGAACCTCGGCGAGCGCCCCCTTCTCAGGCCGCGTCAAGGGAGCTTCTACTCCGTCGACGCGCTCAACCCCGACGTCGTCCGCTTCGGTGGGAAGTACCTCATGTTCTTCAGCGGCAATGACACCCACAGCTTCGGCGGCAACTGGCACACCGGACTCGCCGTGGGCGCGACCCCGCTCGGTCCGTTTCGGATGACGTCTCTGAAGGGGCACTACCTCAACGGTGGCACCGCCGCCTCCCGCCGGTGGCTCTACCAGGCCCGCACCCTCCCTGACGGACAGGGCGAGCTCGCCCGGTCGCGAGACGGGATCCACTGGCGTCGCATCTCCAACGTGCCCCAGGCACCCAGGGCGACGCCGTACCAGCTCACCGGTGACTACGGCCTCACCACGATTTCGAGCGGCCTCCGCCTCTGGGCGCTCGCCCGTCGAAGTCGCACAGGGTTGGGGGGCGAGCTGGTGACGCTCGATCGGATTCGCGGTCAATGGGTCAAGCCGAGAACACTGCTCGGCACCGGGACGCTCCCCTGGGAGAACCTCGACGTCGGCGAGCCGGGCCCCGTCACCGTGAACGGCCGCGACTACCTCACCTACACCGCGACCACCCAAGCGCAGACCATCCGATCGCTCGGCCTCGCGGTGCGAACCAGCGGCCAGTGGCGCCGGTGCTCGACGCGCCCCCTTGTGGCCCCCGGCGCATCCTGGGGTCCGAAGGTTGCTATCGATTCGTCGCCGCTCGTAATAGGGAGGCGCCTCTACCTCTACTACGGAGGCGGCACCGGCACGAGCATCGCCGCGGACCTCGGCGGAGCGATCGGGGTGCGCGTCTACCACACCCCGAAGTAGCGCCAGCAGTCTGAGGTAGTCATGCCGACCCTCCACTTCGGGAGCGCGATGACGCCCGTGGCCCTGAGCGTCGTCAATGGCATCATCGGCTCGACCCCATCCTGGAGGACGAGATGCCAAGCGCCCATACCCACATCAACCTCGACGATGTCGAGGACGCAGCTCCCGCGAACGGCTTCGGCGACCGCTGGGAGGCGCGCGTCGCGCGTGAGGCACTCGGCGCCCAGCAGACCGGAGTGACCCACTTCCGGCTGCGCCCGAACATGCGGTCGCCGTTCAATCACCGTCACACCAGCGCCGAGGAGATCTACGTGGTCCTGGGCGGAAGCGGTCGCGTCAAGCTCGACGACGAGATCGCTGCCGTCCGCCCGCTGGACGCGATCAGGGTGGCGCCCAAGGTGGCCCGGGCCTTCGAGGCAGGCCCCGAGGGTCTCGAGCTTCTGGCCTTCGGGCCCCACCACCCTGGCGATGGCGAGCCGGTCGAGGATCCCTGGGTGAGCTGAGGCGCCGCCGGCGCCCCTAGCGGTCGATCTCGCTCGCCTCGGCCCGTCGCGGATCCCCGGCGGTCCGCCACACGTCGATGCTCACGCCCGACGGCGTCTTGCTGTGCGACACTGACTCGAGCCCAACGGGCGTGGCGCCCCGTTCGAACAGGCGCTTGCCCGCACCGACGAGCACCGGAAACGTGAGCAGGTTGTACTCGTCCACGAGGCCGTGCTCGTTCAGGGTCTGAATGAGGTTCGCGCTGCCGTGCACCTGCAGCTCGCCGCCGTCGCGCGCCTTGAGCTCGGTCACGGCCTTCACCACGTCGCCCTCGATCAGCGACGAGTTCTCCCACTCAACGGTGGTCAGCGTGGTCGACGCCACGTGCTTGGGCAGCGTGTTCAGCCCGTTGGCGATCGGGTCGTCGGGATCGGCGTTCTCGGGCCAGTGGGCCGCGAAGATCTCGTAGGTCCTGCGCCCGAGCAGGAACGCCTCGGTGCGCTCGAACACGCTGTTCATGAACGCGCCCGTCTCGGCGTCGAAGTGGGGCGCCACCCAGCCGCCCTGGTCAAAGCCGCCGCTTCGGTCCTCCTCCGCGCCGCCGGGCGCCTGCATCACGCCGTCGACAGTCTGGAACGTGGTCACTGTCAGCTTCATCTCGGGTCCTCTCGTTCGGGGTTCTGCTGGGGCGTCGAACGGGCGGCCCCGCTTTCGACATCGTCGCGGGATACTCGGTCCATGCCCGCGCCAAGCTCGGCGACCAGATCGTGGAGCTGGCCCAGTGGGACGTCATCCGGGTCCCGCCCGCCGTGGGGCGCCAGTTCGAGGCCGGCCCAGAAGGGCTCGAGCTCATCTGCGTCGGCGGCCCGCTGCCGGACGGTGGCGATGGCGAGCTGGTCGAGGGCCTCTGGGACTAGACCCAGCCCAGCACGAGCGCTACGAAGGCGAGCTTCAGCACCAGGATGGCTGCCACCACGGCGGTGCCCGCGATGCGTTCGGTGGTGCGCGTGCTCACACGCTGGATACGGCCCACCGACCCCGTCGCGATGGCCTAGGCGCGCGGTGGGCGTTTCCGGGGATCGTCCGGGGCGTGCACGTTGCCGCCGCGCTCCTCGCCGCGCGTGCGCCGGCCGATCATGGTGAACACGCTCCCGATCACGACGATCGCTACCACGATCACCGCCGCGATGATCAAAAAGCCCCCGACAAATGCTGCCAGCAGTGGTTCGGTCATGGGCATCGGCTACCCGGAAACGAGGCGCCCTACCGCGACCGGAAGCGCCGGAAAGTGGTCGGCGGCACCCCTCGCCTCCGTAGCCCCCTCGACACCATCGAAGAGGAGCACATCATGGGAGCCGTTTCCAAGTACGTCCGCATCGCAGCACCGCCACAGCAGGTCTACGACCTGTGGCGCGACCCCACCCACTTCCCGGACTTCATGCCCGACGTGCAGGAGGTCACCGCCAAGGGCGACTCGTGGCACTGGAAGGTGGACTCCATCGCCGGCACCTCCGTCGAGTGGGACTCCGAGGTCGTCGAGGACCTGCCCGGCCAGCGCCTGGCCTGGAAGTCCGTAGGCGGCGATGTCGAGAACTCCGGCGCGGTCCGCTTCGACGACCGCGACGGCCAGACCGACCTCGAGTTCGCCATGGAGTTCGACCCGCCCGCCGGCTTGGCCGGCGAGGTGCTGGCCAAGCTTTTCAAGGACCCCGAGGACCAGGTTCAGCGGTCGCTGGACGCATTCAAGGAACTGGTCGAGAAGCAGGCGCGGCCCCGCAACGACGCCCGCACCGAGGTGGACGCCGCCGCGGCCCGCCCGCCGCGGGGCGAGGCGGGCTGAGCACGGCCACCCGCGACGACAAGCCGTCCAAGGCGGAGGACACGAAGTACGAGGACGCCGAGGAGGTCGGCTTCGAGGGCCTGGCGCCGGACAAGCCGGGCGACACGAAAGACGCTCCGCCGCCCGAGGAGACGCGAACGCCGTTCGACGAGGCGTAGGTCGGCGCTGCCGTCGACCGCATGGCGGTCGAGGAGGGCTGCATCGCCACCACCGCCTGTCTCGGCGAGGCCGAGCGAGCCGCCCCTCGCGCTCACCCAGGCGGTGGTCGCCTGGCCGCGCGTGAGCGATGAGCTGTTCGCCGAGGCGCGGCGCCACCTCGGGCCGCGTGAGCTGGTGGAGCTCCTCCTGACGATCGGGAACTACCTCGCGCTCGCGCGCGTGATGACCGTGCTGGAGCTGGAGGTCGACGACGCCGTGGCCAACGCTGTTGTCGAAGCTGCGCGCAGCCGGGACCAGCCGCGAGCATGAAGTACCGTCGGCGCACATGGCCGACTCCTAATGAGCTGGTGCAGTGGTGACCCCGCCTAGGGAGGGCGCCGGCACGCGCCGCGGCAGCCTCGTGGCAAGACGCCAACCGCCGTCTTGCGTCGGGCCTGCGGCCAGGATCCCGCCACACTCGTCCACCCGCTCGCGCAAACCGCGCAGGCCGTTGCCGGTGCCGATGCCCGCCAGCGCTGATGCGCTCGGCGCGGGAGCGTTTACGACCTCGACCAGCAGCTCGGCCTCGCCGCGGACCAGCACGCTGACGGGAGCGCCCGATGCGTAGCGCAGCGCATTGGTGAGCCCCTCCTGCACCAAGCGGTTGGCGGTCACGACGACGGGCGCGGGCAGGCCCTCGCGCTCGCCCTCCAGGCGGAGGGTCACGTCGAGCCCGCTGCCCGTGGCGCGCTCGACGAGCTCCTCGATCAGCGCAAGATCTGGAGCAGGGCCGATGGCGCCTTCGTCGCCGAGCAGCCGCACCAGGAGGCCCATGTCCTCCTCCGCCTGACGGGCGGCCCCGGCGATCGCCTCGAAGGCCTCGCCGGCCAGCTCGGGGTCGCGCGCGGCCAGCCGCTGGCCGGCGCTGGCCTGCACCACCATCACGCTGATCGCGTGAGCCACGATGTCGTGCAGCTCCGACGCGATCCGGGCCCGCTCGTAGCGCACCGACAGCGCGGCGTGCGCCTCGCGCTCGTCCTCGAGCTCGCGCACGCGCTCGGCGAGTTGCCTGGCCACCCGATCGCGTTCGCGCAGCGCGAAGCCGGCTCCCCACCCGGCGGGGGGAATGATCAGGCCGGGCACCGCGGCGTCGTGGGTGAGGGCGGCGGCCAGAGACAGCGCGCCAACCATCGCCAGAGAGACGGCCGCTCCGGCGCGTGCGTCATCGAAGCGTCCGGCGCAGAAGGTGTGTCCGACCACCAGCAGAAGGAGGCCGAACGACGCGCCCCCGAGGGGTGCGAGCGCGAAGAGTGCGACTACCCCGATGACTCCCGTCAGGCGCGGATGGACGCGGCCGAGGCCAAGCGCTCCTCCGAACACCGCACTGAGGCCGATCCCCGCGATGCCTCCTGCACCGGAGGGGTCGAGCGCGGCAACCGCCGCGCCCAGGACCGCTCCCGCCGCGCCGACCAGCAGCTCCGCGCGGCGGGACGACATCTCTACACCCTGGCCAGCACGGGCAGCGAGGCCACCGCCTCGGCGTGGCCGCCGCGGGTGCTCGCGCGCAGCGTGCCGTGCTGGAGCCGTGCCCGCTCGCGTGCCTGATCGAAGGCGGCCTTGGCGCCGCGTTTCGCGGGCCCGGAGACCGACAGCTCGATCGCGTCGTCGGCGAAGCGCACCCGCACGTCCACGTCCGGGGCATCCTCGAGCGCACCCAGGAGGTGCTCGGCGATCCGGTAGGCCGACAGCTCCAGCCCCGCGGGCAGCACCCGCGGGCTGCCCTCCACCACCAGCCGCGCGTCGGCGCCCTTGGCCCGCACCAGCAGCGCCTCGAGGTTCAGGAGCGTCGGCTGAGGCGAGGTGGGCGCCGGGTCCTCGGCCCGGAGCACGCCGACCACCGACCGCATCTCCTCGAGCGTGCGGCGGCTCTGGTGCTCGATGTCGGCGAGCGTGGCGGTGGCGGTGGCCGCGTCGGCCGGAGCGGACCCGTCGTTTGCAAGCTGCGCCAGCTCGTGCAAGCGGCGATGAAGCAGCTCGTCCAATTCGGCCGAGAGACGCGCGCGGTCGGCCGCCACCTCCAGCTTGGCCCGGTCGTCGCGGGCATCGCGGAGCTCGGTCGTGCGTGCCTCCAGGTCCTCGACCATCGCGCTACGCGAGCGCACCACGCGTCCGATGCCCCAGGTGATGATCGCCACGGCGGCGGGCACCACGGCGAAGACCCCGAGGAAGTAGGCGCTCTCGGTCGCGATCAGCCCAAGGCCGACGGCCAGGCCGATCCGCGCCCGGTTCAGCCCCAGTCGGGAGCCGGCGGCGAAGGTGAGCAGGAAGGCCTCGGGCAGCACGACGCCGCAGCGCAGCACCGCGGTGCCGAAGATCGCGAGGTGCGCGATCAGGGCCACCAGAGCGGCCGTCGCCGCGGCTATTGGCGCCACCCTGCGCCACAGCAGCGGCACCGTCACCGCCATGAACAGGGGCGCCGCCACCAGACTCGCGTCGATCGCCGAGTCCGTGTGGTTGGCGTACATCAGGACCAGGCCAAGCGCGCAGAAGACCAGCGTGATGGCCACGTCGAGCCTGCTGATCCGTCCTCCGGGAGATGTCATTGCGTCGATCATGTTCCAATTCCTCGCATTCGTAAAGCGGTTAGAGGGTGAATCGCAGGACGTCGACCGAGTCGTAGCCCTTCACTGCGGGCCCGGCCTGCGCCACGCCCCGCACACCCCGGTAGGCGCCGGTACCGCCGACGATCGGCAGCGACGGCTTCCCCCCGAGCGACAGGACGCCAGTGGCCACGATCTGGCCGTTGCCGAAGCGGTAGGTGGTCGTGCACAGCAGCGTCGCCTTGAAGAGCTGCGCCGCCTTGCCGACGTTCGCGCAGTCGGTGAAGAGCGTTCCGCGCGGCTTGCCGGCGGCGTCGAAGATGGCCTGGCGGGTGAGCACGTGATCGCCCGTTGCGAGCCGCTGACCCTTGGTGGTGCGCTTCTGGTGCACGAAGGTGGCCGACCGCACCTTCTCCCGCGCCGTGATCGTCTGCTCACCGCTCTGTGCCTGGGTCAGGGCGGGCAGTGCGACGGCGGTCGTGGCGGCGGCCAGCACTGCCGCGGCTCCAGCCTTGATCTTGGGACTCATTGTGGCTCCTGTCGTTCGCATTCGCCCGTTGCGGTGGGCAGATTGCGACGAGCATCCGCCCGGACGGTCGATGCGGCGTCATCCGTGGCGGTGAACCTGGCGAGCCCCTCACCCGCTGGGATGAGGCGCGCCGCACCCTGCAGCGCGATGATGGGCTCCGTGGACGAGCACTTCGTGACCATCCTGTTCACCGACATCGTCGGCGTCACGGCGTTGTTCGACCAGCGGGGCGACGATCCGGCCGACGCTGTCCGCCGCACCCATTTCGACGCCCTGCGCGGGGCGGCCGGCGATCACGGCGGACGCGTGGTTAAGTCGACGGGGGACGGGCTGATGGTGGCCTTCTCCAGCGCGGTGGCAGCGGTCCGCTGCGCGGTCCAGATGCAGCAGGTGACCGCGGCCGGGCCCGATGGGCTCGGCCTGCGTGTGGGGCTCGCGGCCGGAGAGCCGCTGCCCGACGGTGACGACCTGTACGGGATGCCGGTGATCGTGGCCGGCAGGCTCTGCGACGCCGCCGAGGCCGGCGAGATCCTCGCCTCCGACGTGGTCCGCCAGGTGGCCGGCACGCGCGTGGCCGAGCTCTTCCAGCCGGCCGGGGCGCGCAAGCTGCGCGGCGTGGCCGATCGGGTGGCCACGGCCCGCCTCGAGTGGCGCGGCGGTGGCGTCGCGCCCGCACCCGAGCCCGCTGAGCCGACCGCGGCGATCACCGTCGTGATCGCCGACGACCAGCGTCTGCTGCGCGCCGGCTTCCGGGTGATCCTCGACGAGGAGCCCGACATCCGGGTGGTGGGCGAGGCCCCGGACGGGCGCACCGCCGTCGACCTCGTGCTGCGACTGCGCCCCGACGTGGTGCTCATGGACATCCGCATGCCCGAGCTCGATGGCCTCCAGGCTGCCGAGCGGATCATCGCCGAGCCCGGCCTGGACACGGCCGTGTTGATGCTCACCACCTTCGACGTGACCGAGTACGTCTACGAGGCGTTGCGCATCGGCGCCAGCGGCTTCCTGCTCAAGGACGCACCGGCCGACCGTTTGCTCGACGCCGTGCGCGTGGTTGCCGCCGGCGACGCCCTGCTCGCGCCCTCCATCACCCGCCGCCTGATCGAGCAGTTCGGGCGCACGCCCCAGCCTGTGTCCGACGGCACGGTCCCACCGGCACTCGAGGAGCTCACGGCCCGCGAGCTCGACGTCCTCCGCCTCGTCGGTCGCGGGCTCTCCAACTCCGAGATCGCCGCCGCGCTGGTGCTCGGCGAGAACACCATCAAGACCCACGTGGCCCGCGTTCGCGCGAAGCTGGGATTGCGCGACCGCGTCCAGGCGGTGGTCGTGGCCTACGAGACTGGGCTGGTAGGCGGGCGGAACGGGTAGCTACCGGGTCACCCGTAAGCCGGTCTTCCGAGTGCCGCTGATGCGGCCGCCGGTGCTTCCGGCCCCTACAGCCGGTCGATTCGCAGCTCCCGATCTCTGGACACACGTCGATGTGCCCGGCGCCCGGGCGCTGGCAGCCTGCGCAGCTCCCGCGCGCGACAGGAGGCCGGTCATCACCGAGCACAGCCAGCAGGATCACGAAGCGATCGAGCAGGCGTTCGACACCGTCGATCGGGGCATCGGCCGGCGGACGCTGCTTCAGGCCGCCGCGGCGATCGGTGGCGGCGCGATCGCTCCGGCCTGGCTGGTGGCCGGCGGTGCCGAGGCGGCCACGCGGCGCCCGCGCAACGGTCCCGGCCCGGCCATCCTGCAGCCGGGCAGAGGCAGGCTGGGCCGCAACTACCTGATGTCGACTCCCGAGTCGATCATGTGGGGCTACCTGCCAAACGCGGGATCCAAGCCGGTGCTCACGGTCAAGTCGGGCTCTGTGGTCACCTTTGACACCGTCTCGCACGAGGGCATCCTCGAGGATCAGGGTCGCGACCCCGTCGGCTACTTCGCCGGCAAGGGCATCGCCGCCGGCAGCGTCCTGAACGACGCGAAGGCGATCGCGGCCTCGAACCTTGAGCACGACTTCGCCAACGATGGCCCGCACATCGTCACCGGCCCCGTCCACGTGGCGGGCGCGCGGCCCGGCGACGTGCTCAAGATAGACGTGGTCAGGCTCGTTCCGCGCGCTCCGTATGGCGTGATCTCCAACCGTCACGGCAAGGGCGCGCTCCCGGGCGAGTATCCGCGTGGGCCCAAGCCGTCTCCAAAGGCCGACGCCAAGCATCCCGAGCTGTTCCACAACGTGTCGGTGTTTACGCCTGTGCGCCGGATCCGGGGCAGGCAGACCGCCGTGCTTCCGGCGGGCAGCCGCGAGGCCCAGTTCCCGATCGATCCGTTCATGGGGATCATGGGGGTGGCCAAGGACACGCGCAAGAAGGTCAACTCCGTCCCGCCGACGGTCGCGGGTGGCAACATCGACATCCGCGACCTCACCGTCGGCTCGACGCTCTACCTGCCGGTGTTCGTGCCCGGCGCGAAGTTCTTCGTCGGCGACCCCCACTACCGCCAGGGCGACGGCGAGGTGGCACTCACCGCGCTCGGGGCGCCGCTGCGCGGCAGCTTTCGCCTGAGCGTGCTCAAGAAGGGCAGCAAGGCGATCCCCGGAGGGCGCGGCAAGCTCAACACCCCGTTCGGCGAGACCGCCGACTACTGGCTGCCCGTCGGCCTGGACGCCGACCTCGACGAGGCGATGAAGCAGGCAGTCCGCGAGTCGATCGAGTTCCTCCACGGAGAGCTCGGTATGCCGCGGGCGGTGGCCTACGCCTACCTGAGCGCGGCCACCGACTTCGTGGTCAGCCAGGTGGTGGACAAGACCAAGGGCGTGCACGGGCGGATCGCCAAGGACGAGTTCCGCGCCAAGAGGCGGAAGGGGTAGGCGGGTGGATTGGGGGCCCGCGCCGCAGCGGCGCGGGCCCGGGGCTGCAGCTGATCGAGTTGAATCAGGGGGTGCGGACCGCCCGCGGCGCGATCCCCGGCCAGTCCTCGATCGGGTCGGTGGAGCGCACCACGTGCATGCCCGCCGCGGCGTAACGCTCGAACGCGGCGTCGGCCTGATCGGTGTAGTCCACGATGCCGGGCACCACGATCGGCGATGTGCAGTCCTCGAGCAGGTAGGTGCGCTCGGCCAGCTGCTGCTCCTGCACGCTGGGGTGAGTCAGCAGGTCGTCGATGGTCCAGGCCAGGCAGTGGCTCTTGGCCTGCCCGGCCACGATCACGGCGTCGAAGCCCAGCAGGGCCTCGACCAGCGCGTGGTCGGTGCCGCCGATGGACTCACCGTCGGGCCCCTCGGTCACCTCGGGACCGAGCATGGAGTAGTGCTCGGTCAGCGCCAGCTCGCCCTTCACGCAGAACCGCGGTGAGCTGTGCCGGGCCAGGCCGTGGAAGAACACCGCCTCCTCCACCGTGGACACCAGCGCGTGCCCGATGCCGCCCAGCATGGCGTGGTAGGGCCACACGGTCAGGTCGTACTTGCCTGTGTCGGCCAGCTGGCGCGTGTAGTGCTCCAGGTGTCGTTGCGCGTATTCGGGATCGACCCCGGCCGCCAGTGTCGCCTCGGGATCAACGCGCCACCGGCCGTTCTGTACGTCCTCGCTCGTGACCTCCGTCATCGGATCGGGCCGGTTGCCCTCGCTGTCTCTGAGCCACGCCGCGTGGAAGATCTGCATCGCGTGGTGGGTGTCCAGGCTGGGGACGATCTGCGTGATCGAGGCCAGGTTCCGGTAGATGAACTCCGACAGGCGGCGGTTGTCGCTCACCGCGGCCCGCCCCGAGTGCCCACCCACGAACAGCTCGAAGCCGGGGATGCAGAAGGTGTTCTGCACGTCGACCAGGAGCAGGCCGACGCGGAGGTCGTCGTGAGCGGCGGCGGTCAGGTCGTGGCGGTTTGCCCACTCCTCGGCCTCACGGGCGCGGTCCTGGTAGGGCACGCGCCATACCTCGCCGACCTGTGCCGGGTCGAAGTGTGCGGGGATCGGCAGGCCTGGCATGGGTCCAGGGTATTCCGGTCCTCCGACCGCCAAACGTCGGGCGCGATCCAGGTTTCGCCGGCCGCCGTGACTCGAATGATCGGCCGCTTGCTCGAACTTCACCGAGCCGGGCCGCGACCTTCAGGGCCGAGGGCTTCGGCAGCTTGCCGTGCGCGCCAGCGCGAACGCGCGCCATTCGGGCATGAGCTCGGGCGCCTCGAGCAGGGCGGCCAGCAGGGAGTGGTCCTGCAGGAGCGCGCGGTGCATGAGCGTCACGGTCACGTCGTGGTCTGGCCGGTGGACCACATCGATCGCGTCACCGGCGGCCACGTCGCCCTCTTTCACGATCCCGAGGTAGGCCCCGGGGCGCGACTCCTGGGCAAACCGCTTGACCAGCCGCGGGTCCTCCAGCCGCAGACCGAGCTTGAAGCAGGGCATCCGCGACTGGCGTACCTCGAGCAGCGCCGTGCCGACCGCCCATCGCTCGCCTATGCGCGCGCTGCTGACGTCGAACCCGGCGGTGGTCAGATTCTCGCCGAAGGGCGCGGGTCCCAGGTCGCGCCCCAGCCTCTCGGTCCACCACGCGGAGTCCTCCGACGCGTAGGCGTAGACGGCCTTGTCCAGCCCGCCGTGCACGCTGCGGTCGGCCTGGTCGTCGCCCTCGATGTTCACGCCCCGCACGGGCGCGCGGCCTGCCACGGGGTGCTTCCAGATCGAGGTGGTGATCACGCGGTCGCCCATGTCGACCTCGCGCGGGCTGCCCACGTTCACCGCTTCGATCCTCGGACCTCGCGCAGTGTCCACCGTCCAAGTTCTAGCCGGTGACGACCAGCTCGACAGTCCGCTCGGAGATACTTGCCTGCATGCCCGACTGGACCCGGAAGCACTTTGACGACATCATCGAGCTCAGCCGGTGGGACGTGCTGCGCGTGGGCCCGTCGGTTGGCCGGCAGTTTGAGGCCGGCCCCGACGGCATGGAGGTCATCTGCATCGGTGGTCCGATCCCCGACGGGGGCGACGGCGAGCCGGCGGAGAACTTCTGGGACTAATCAGCGCGTCGGTTACCGCCCCGCTGATCGTGGCTCACCGAGGCGCCTCGAAGGGTGCGCAGGGCAACAGCCTGGAGGCCTTTGAGAACGCGATCGCCGTGGGGGCCGAGATGATCGAGTTCGACGTGCGCCGCACCCGCGACGACGTGCTGGTCGTCTTTCACGACCGGGCCGTGGCGGGGAGGCCTATCGGGGAGCTGACCCACGCCGAGATGACCGAGACACTCGGCCGCAAGCCGCCGACCCTCGAGCAGGTGCTCACCTTGACCCGGGGGCGCATCAAGCTCGACGTCGAGCTGAAGGAGGCCGGCTACGTCCCGCGGGTACTCGCCGCCGTGGGCACGCACTTCGAGCCCGAAGAGGTCGTGATCACCTCGTTTCTCGACACCGTGGTGGCCGAGGTCAAGGCCGCCGCGTCGCCGATCGAGACGGGCCTGTTGTTCGGACTGGCCGTGCCTGAGCGACCGCGGGTGCGCACGCGGCTGTCCGAGCTGTTCCCGGTCGAGCGGGCACGCCGCTGTGGCGCGGATTACGTGGCGCCCCACGTGGCGCTCGCTCGCCTCGGCGCCGTCGAGCGCGCATCCGCCGCGGGCTATCGCTCGCTGGTGTGGACGGTGAACGACGACGCCGGCCTGCGCCGCTATCTGAACGACGATCGTCTCCTGGGGGTGATCACCGATGTGCCGGCGAGGGCCGTGGCACTGCGCTAGCTGTAAGAACCGATCACGTTGTTCAGTTCGGTGAGGCGGGTTCCGGGCGGCCTTTTGCTGAGCGAGCCGTGTGGTCGGGTGTAGTTATAGAACTCGAGCCAGCCGGACAGCGCTGCTGTGCGTTCGGTTGAGGA
>JBBRYL010000036.1:0-26859 GCA_038237685.1 Solirubrobacterales bacterium
GAAACCGCCGAGCGCACCACGCCGGAGGCCGTCGACCTGCAGGCCACCTTCGCGCGCATGCTCGCCGGCGGCGACAGCGCTTGTGCGATGGAGGTGTCCTCCCACGCGCTCGAGCTGGGCCGCGCGGTGGGCATCACCTTCGCCGTGAAGGTCTTTACCAACCTCACCCAGGACCACCTCGACTTCCACCCCGACATGGAGGCCTACTACCTGGCCAAGCGGCGGCTGTTCGACCAGCCAGGGCCGGCGGTGGTCAACTCCGACGACCCCTACGGGGCGCGACTGGCCTCGGAGCTCGGCGATGCGATCACCTACGGCATCGACGCCGGCGACTACCGCGCCCGCGACGTCTCCTTCGACGTGACCGGGGCGGTGTTCACCGTCGACACGCCCGACGGGGCGATCGCCATGACCACACGGCTGCCGGGACTGTTCAACGTTCTGAACGCGCTTGCTGGTTTCGCCGCCGCCCGCGTCATGGGCGTCGATGCCGATGTGGCGGCCACCGCGCTTGCCGACGCCGCGCGGGTCCCGGGCCGGTTCGAGCCGGTGGAGGAGGGCCAGGACTTCGGCGTGCTCGTCGACTACGCCCACACCCCTGACTCGCTCGAAAACGTCCTGCGCGCCGCCCGCGAGCTCTGCGCCGGAAAGTTGCACGTGGTGTTCGGCGCGGGCGGCGACCGCGACCGTACCAAGCGACCGCTGATGGGCGCCGCCGCGGCCGCCAACGCCGATCGCCTGGTCGTGACCTCGGACAACCCGCGCTCGGAGGATCCCGGGTCGATTGTCGACCAGGTGATGGAAGGCACGGGGCACACCGTCGAGCGCGAGGTCGACCGCCGCCTCGCGATCGAGCGGGCCGTGAGCACGGCGGCCGGCGGCGACGTGGTGGTCATCGCCGGCAAGGGCCACGAGCAGGGCCAGGAGTTCGAGGACGGCCGCAAAGAGCCCTTCGACGACGTGACCGTCGCACGTGAGGCCCTGAGGAAGCTGCGATGAGAGACCGCGACGCCGACTGGGTCGCCGCCGCAGCGGGCGCCCGCCTGGTCGCGGGCGGCACCGAAGGCGGGCCCGAGCGCGTGCTGATCGACAACCGCGAGACTGGCCGGGGCGACCTGTTCGTCGGATTGCGCGGCGAGCGGACGGACGGGGGCGATTTCGCGCCCGCCGCGTTGCGCGGCGAGGCGTGGGGCGTGCTCGTCACGCCCGACCACGCCGCGCGGGCGGCCGCGGAAGCCCCCGAGGGAGCGGTCGTGCTCGGGGCCGAGGACCCTCTGGCTGCCCTGCAGTCGCTTGCGCGCGCCTGGCGTCACGAGCTGGGGTGCGCCGTGATAGGCGTCACGGGCTCCACCGGCAAGACCTCGACCAAGGACATCCTTGCGGCGGTGCTGGAGCCGCACCGCGCTACGCACTGCAACCGCCAGAACCTGAACACCGAGATCGGGCTGCCCCTCACGATCCTCGAGGCAAAGCGCGGCACCGAGGTGCTGGTGCTCGAGATGGCGATGCGTGGCGAGGGCCAGATCGCCGAGTTGGTGGCCGTCGCCGAGCCCGATGTCGGGGTGATCGTGAACGTCGGTCCCGTGCACCTCGAGCTGCTCGGCACCGTCGAGCGGGTGGCGGCGGCCAAGGCCGAGTTGATCCGCGACCTGGCTCCCGGCGCCGCGTGCGTGTTGCCGGCCGCTGAGCCGCTGCTGGATGCACACCTCAGAGAAGACCTGCAAAGGACGACCTTCGGCTTAGGCGGGGACGTGAACCTGCGATCGTTTGACGATGGCGTGGCCCGGATCGACGCAGGCGGCGAGCCGGTCCAGCTCGAGCTGTCCTACTCCGAGCCTCACAACCTCGTGAACACGCTCGCCGCCGTGGCCGCCGCCCGGGCCGTCGGGGTCACGCCGGCCGGGCGCGTGGCGCCGCGGTTCTCCTCGATGCGCGGCGAGGTGGTCGAGCTGGCCGGCGGGGTGACCGTGGTCAACGACTGCTACAACGCGAACCCGATGTCGATGCGGGCCGCGCTCATGCACCTGGTCGAGACGCCCGCCGACCGGCGCGTGGCGGTGCTCGGCACGATGGCCGAGCTCGGGCCGGGCTCCGGGGCGTTCCATCGCGAGATCGGCGCGGAGGTGGCACGGCTCGGCGTGGACGTGCTGATCACGGTCGGTGCCGAGGCGGTGCCCTACGCCGAGGAGTTCGACGGCGAGAGCTACGCGACCGCCGAGCCCGAGGAAGCCGGGCTGCTGCTATCGGAGATCACGCTGCCGGGCGACCGTGTGCTGATCAAGGGATCGCGCTCGGTCGGGCTCGAGCGGGTGCTCGACTGATGGGCACGATCCTGATCGGGGGCATGGCCTCCCTGCTCATCTGCATCTTCCTCGGGCCGAAGTTCATTCAGGGCCTGCGCGAGCGCGAGTTCGGCCAGCACATCCGCGAGGAGGGCCCCGAGGGCCACCACGGCAAGGCCGGCACGCCGACCATGGGCGGGATCGTGATCTTCCTGGCCGTCGCGGTGCCCTTCCTGATCCTGAGTGACTATCGCGCGGTGAGCCTCGCGGTGTTCGGCACCGCCCTCGCCACCGCCGGGCTCGGATTTGCCGACGACTGGGCCAAGATCCGCAAGAAGCGGTCGCTGGGCATCTCGGGCAAGACCAAGCTGGCCGCGCAGGCCGCGATCGCCATCGTGCTCTGGCTGGTGGCAACCCGCTATGTCGGCCTCGGCGACACGTTGAGGCTGCGCGTCGTCGACGCATCGATCGACCTCGGCTACTTCTACCCGGTGCTCATCCTGCTGGTGCTGATGGGCGCCACCAACGGCGTGAACCTCACCGACGGCCTCGACGGTCTCGCAGCCGGCTGCTGCGCGATCGTGCTGCTGGCCTACACCGCCATGAGCTTCATCACCGCAGGGCCGGGCCAGACCGACCTGGCGCTGCTCTCGGCGTGCCTGGTGGGCTCGTGCGTGGGCTTTCTGTGGTTCAACTCGTTCCCGGCCTCGGTGTTCATGGGCGACACCGGGTCCCTCGGCCTCGGCGGGGCGATAGCGGGCCTCGCCGTGATGACCAAGACCGAGGTGCTGCTGCTGATCATCGGCGGCATCTTCGTGATCGAGGCGCTGTCGGTGCTGGTCCAGGTGTTCGCCTTCCAGCGCTTCCGCCGGCGGGTGTTCCTGATGGCCCCGATCCACCACCACTTCGAGATGATGGCGTGGTCTGAGACCAAGATCATCTTGCGCTTCTGGATCGTCGCGGCCATCTGCTCGGCCATCGGATTCACCCTGTACCAACAATCGATCGCGTGATCGGCGGCCCGTGAGCGGCCGGCCGGCACTCCCGCCGGGCCCCTTCCTGGTGGTGGGCCTCAAGCGATCGGGTCTGGCCGCGGCGCGCGTGCTCGCGGCCCATGGCGAGGTGATCGGACTGGACTCGAGCCCGCTTGTGCTCGACCCCGAGCCGGAGTTCGACGCGCACACAGGCGCGGACGGGGTTAGCCTGCTCGAGCGGGTGAACACCGTTGTCAAGAGCCCGGGCGTGCCCTGGGCCGTCCCGGTGATCGAAGCCGCCGTCCAGCGCGGCATCGAGGTCACCGGCGAGCTCGAGCTGGCCTGGCGCCTACTGCCCGAGAACCGCTTCGTGGCAGTGACGGGCACCAACGGCAAGACCACCACGGTCGAGCTGCTCGGCGCCATCTGGCGGGCGGCCGGCCTGCCGGCCGAGGTGGTGGGAAACGTGGGTCGGCCGGTGGCCGACCTCGTGGGCGCGGTGGACCCGTCCGCCACGATCATCTGCGAGGCATCGAGCTTCCAGCTGGAGGACTCGAGCGCGTTTGCCCCTGACTGCGCGGTGCTGCTCAATCTCGAGGATGACCACCTCGACCGCCACGGCACGGCGCGGGCCTATGCGGAGGCGAAGGCGCGGATCTTCGCCAACCAGACGTCAGACCAGGTCGCGGTCGTGCCCGCGGACCTCTTGGAGCTCGTGAGCGGGCACGCCCGCACCGTGATCTTCGACGCCGCGGGAGTGCCCGCGGCGGCGGGCGAGGTCCGGCTGCGCGGCGCCCACAACCTCGAGAACGCCGCCGCGGCCGCCGCGGCCGCCGCCGCGATGGGCATCGGCTCCGACGCGATCGCCACGGCCCTGCGGACCTTCGCGGGGGTGCCCAACCGCCTCGAGGAGGTCGCACGGGTCGGCGACGTGCTCTTCGTCAACGACTCGAAGGCCACCAACCCCGCCTCCGCGGTCAAGGGCATCGAGGCCTTCGACGGCGGGGTGCATGTGATCCTCGGCGGCAGCCTCAAGGGCGGCGACTTCCTCGCGCTGCGCGAGGCGGTGGCTTCACGCTGCCGCGCCGCCTACCTGATCGGCGAGGCCGAGGAGGGACTTGCGGCCGACCTCGAGGGCACGGCCCACCTGCGGCGCAGCCACACCCTCGAGCAGGCAGTGGCGGAGGCGTCCGAGGTGGCCCGCCCGGGCGAAGTCGTGCTGCTCTCGCCGGCGTGCGCGAGCTTCGACTCCTTCGACGACTACGAGCACCGCGGGCGGCGGTTTCGCGAATTGGTGCCTGCGCCTGAATGATTCGGGAAGAGGGCGTCGAATTGCAACCCAATGGCGTCGAGTCCACCTCCGGCGAAGCGGCCCGTCGAGTACTCGATCCTGTTCACCGCCACGCTCTGCACCCTGGCCGTGGGGGCCGTGATGGTGTACTCGGCAAGCTCCGCGGAATCGCTCCTGCAGAGCCCCAACGGCGACCCCGCGATGTACTTGAAGCGGTACGTGTTCCTCGGGCTGATCGGCCTGGGCGCCATGCACTACCTCTCGCGTCACGGACTGGCGCTGGTGCGCCGCGCCACCCCGGCCCTGCTCGGGACCTCGTTCGTGCTCACCGTTGCCGTGATGCTGCCCGGCATCGGGGTGACGATCAACGGCGCCACCCGCTGGCTGGCCGCCGGTCCGCTCCAGTTCCAGCCTTCGGAGCTGTTGAAGGTGTCCCTGGTGCTGTACGCGGCGCGGCTGCTGGCCGACCGGCCGCGGTCGGTGTTCGAGCTCGGCACGCTGTTCAAGCCATTGCTGCTTGTGGTGGGCGCGGCGTGCGCGCTGCTGCTCAAGCAGCCCGACATGGGCACGGCCATGGTCATCTGCCTTTCGATGGGTGCGATCCTCGTCGCGGCCGGCACGCCGATGCGCCTCGTCGGATCGCTCGTCGCCGGCCTCGGGGCGATCGCGCTGCTGCTCGCGGTGATCGAGCCCTACCGGATGGCGCGGCTCACGGCCTTCATCGACCCGTTCAAGGACGCCGGGGGCACCGGCTTCCAGGCCGTCCAGGCGCTCACGGCAATCGGCTCGGGTGGGCTCTTCGGCGTTGGCCTGGGCGAGTCCGTGCAGAAGATCTTCTACCTGCCCGAAGCGCACACCGACATGATCCTGGCGATCATCGGGGAGGAGCTTGGCGTCGTCGGCATGACCGGGGTCGCGGTGCTCTACGGGATGATCGGGTACGCCGGCCTGCGCGCCGCCAAGGCCGCGAAGGACCACTACTCCAAGCTGCTGGCCACCGGCATCACTTCGCTGATCCTGTGTCAGGCCACGCTCAACTTCTTTGCTGTGCTGGGCATGGCGCCGCTCACCGGCGTGCCGCTGCCGTTCATCTCCTATGGGTCCACCAACCTGATCGTGCTGCTGGCGGGTATGGGGCTGCTGCTCAACGTGGCCGCCACCGGCGGGCTTGCGGTGCGCGCCGCCAAGCCGCGGCTGCGGTCGGTCGATGGGGGCGCCGATGCCGACGATCGTGATCGCAGCCGGCGGCACAGCGGGGCACGTGGTGCCGGCCCTGGCCGTCGCCGCCGAGCTGCGGGCTAGCGGCGCCGAGGTTCACTTCGTCGGAGGCGAGCGGGCCGAGGCCGAGCTCGTGCCGACCGCGGGCTATCCCTTCCACCCGCTGAGTGTCGAGGGCATCGACAGGCGCAACCCGCTGCGCGCCGCCCGCGCGGTTGGACGCGCGGCCGGGGCGAGCATCGCCGCGCGGCGCCTGCTGACCCGGCTCGGCGCCGATGCGGTCATGGGCGGCGGCGGCTACGTGGCCGCCCCGGTCGGCGTGGCGGCCCGGACCCTGGGGCTCCCGGTCGTGGCCACCGAGGCCGACAGCCACCTTGGCATCACCAACCGGCTGCTGGCGCGCTTCGCGAAGCGCGTGTTCCTCGGCTTTCCGATCGAGGGGCGCGAGGGGGATCCCTTCGAGGTGGTTGGGCGCCCGATCCCGGCCGGCACCGGTCACGCCGACCGCGCCGAGGCTCGCGAGCGGTTCGGAATCGATGCCGAGGCGCGCTGCGTCCTCGTGTTCGGCGGCTCGCTCGGCGCCCGCCGGGTCAACGACGCCAGCCTCGACGCCTTCGGCGCCGGGGCGCCGTTCGACGTGCTGCACGCCTGCGGCCGGCGCGACTACCAGGCGCTGGCGAGCCGGTTGCATGAGCTCGGCGCACCCGCGCACTACCACCTGCATCCATACATCGACGACTTTCCCGCCGCGCTGGCCGCCGCGGACCTGGTGGTGGCCCGTTCGGGCGGGTCGGTGCTCGAGGTCGCCGCCGCCGGCCTGCCCTCGGTGCTCGTCCCCTATCCCCACGCCACGGCCGACCACCAGACGCTGAACGCGCGCCACATGGAGCGCGCCGGGGCCGCGGTAATCGTGCCGGACTCAGAGCTCGACGGCCCGCGCCTGGCACGCGAGGTCGGTCAGTTGCTCGGCGCGCCACAGCGCATGGCGGAGATGGGGCACTGCGCGCGCGAGGTCGCGCGCCCCGACGCGGCCCGAGTCGTGGCCGACGCGATTTTGGCGCTGGCCGCCTAGCTGCAGGCGACGGGCTTCGAGGAGCCCGGGAGCACGCACCGGTCGACGCGCGACGGCGCCGCTCCGCTGCGGGTGCGCAGCCGCGTGTACTTGCCGATCTTGTTGCCGTTGCGCACGGTCACGACGATCATCAGACCGGCACGCAGCGGCCGCTCCAACTTGGGCAGGCGCACCGTGGTGCTCTTGTGCGTCTTCAGCTTCGACTTGCGGTAGGGGCAGCCCTTGCCCGTGCATGCCGTGCTCACCGTCGACCCGCGCGGCACCCGGATGATCTCGAAGCTGGAGATCGAGGTGGTCGAGCCCGCCACACGCCCTCCGATCACAAGCCGCGGGAACGGCGCGAGACGGGTCATGCTCGCCGGGACCGGCCTACTGGTCGCCGTCCTGGTGCCGGAGCCGGCGGCGTTCCTGCCGAGCACGGAGAGCACGAGCCGTTGGCCGATATCGGCTGCCCTGGGAACGTAGGTTCTGCTGGTGCTCACCGAGCGGCACGCCCTGGCGGCACATGCGAACCAGCCGTAGGAGAAGGTGATCGGGGCCGAGCCGGTCCACTGGCCGGGCAGCGCGGTGAGCTTGGAGCCCTGGCGCAACGTGCCGGTGATCTTCGGCGGCGAGACGTTCTCCGGTGGCGTCAGCGAGCCGCCTTCGGGACGCGCGGTGATCGTGGCGGACTGCGCGTCGACGGTGCGTGTGCCAACGGTGGTGTCGAGCGGTCCACGCCGTCTGCCTACCACCCGCAGCTTGATCACGAGCCCGACGTCCGCAGGGCCCACGGTGTAGCTGAGGTCGGTATCGCCCGTGGTCTCGCACGTGGAGTGCCCGACGTCGCAGCGCAGCCACTCGCTCGTGGGCTCCGGATCGTCGGCCCACGTGCCGCGTGAGCCGCTCAGCACACCGTCGACCTGAGGCGAGCCGGCGATTGCGGGGCCGGGATTGGGAGCCGTCGGCTGGCCCCTAGGGGCTCCCTGCGGGGTCGGACCGGGGGTGTCGTACCCGACTGTGGCGGCGGACGCCGCCGCCGGGAGACAGAGCGCTCCGACGATCGATATGAGGGTGATGAGAAAGCGCAAGGGCATGGGCTGGCCGGATGATGGCGAACGCGTGGGCCAGATGTCGAGCTACGCGCCGCAACCTGTCTCTGGAACCGGTCAGCCACCGCGAAGTTGCGCGGGACATCCGACGGCGCGGGCTATCTTGGCCGCGGTGATCCCAACGCCCTTCACCGGCCGGCGGCTGCACTTCATCGGTGTGGGGGGGGCGGGGATGAGCGGGCTCGCCCTGGTGTGTGCCCAGCTCGGCGCGAGCGTCACCGGCTCCGACCGCGCCGAGTCGTCCTACACCGAGCGGCTGCGTGGCGCGGGCATCGAGCCCGCCATCGGCCACGACGCCGCCAATCTGCCCGAGGGGTCCGAGGTCGTGGTGTCTACCGCCATCCCGCCCGACAACCCGGAGCTCGCCGCGGCCGAGGCGGCGGGCGCTCGCGTGGTCCACCGTGGCCGGCTGCTGGGGCAGCTCACCGAGCTAAAGCACACGATCGCCGTCGCGGGCACCCACGGCAAGACCACCACCTGCGGGATGGTGGCCCACGTGCTGCTGGCGTCCGGACGCCGGCCGGCCTTCCTGATCGGGGGTGAGCTGCGCTCAGAGGGCACCAATGCGGCGTGGGGGGACGGAGAGTGGCTGGTCGTCGAGGCCGACGAGTCCGATCGCTCGTTCCTCGAGCTGCGGCGCGAGGTGGCGGTGGTAACGAACATCGAGCTCGACCACCACCAGACCTATGCATCCCTGGCTGACCTCCGCGCCACGTTCGGCGAGTTCACAGACGCCGCGCGGGTACGGATCGCCGGGCCGGGGGCGGGGGTAGCCGACGCGACCGAATACGGCATCGAGTCCGGCAGCCTGCGCGCCGACGATGTCGAGCTGCTGCCGCTGGGCGCGCGCTTCACCGTCGATGGCGTGCCGGTCGAGCTCTCGGTGCCCGGCCGCCACAACGTCGAGAACGCCCTCGCGGCCCTCGGCGCGTGCCGCGAGGCCGGCGTGGCGCTCGAGGAGAGCGCGCCCGCGCTCGCTGGTTACACGGGGGCGGGCCGGCGCTTCGAGGACCGTGGCCACACCGCCGGCGGCGCGCGCGTCTTCGACGACTACGCCCACCACCCGACCGAGGTGAGGGCCACTCTCGAGGCGGCCCGCACGTTGGGCGCGCACCGCGTGGTCGCCTGCTTTCAGCCGCACCTCTATTCGCGCACCAGGGAGCTCGCCGCCGCGTTCGGGCGCGCGCTCGCGCTCGCCGATGTGGTGGCGGTCGTGGATGTGTATCCGGCCCGTGAGCGCGCCCAGGACTTCCCCGGGGTCACCGGCCTGCTGGTGGCTCAGGCGACGGCCGATGCCGCTCACGGCCGGCGGGTGCTGTGGCTGCCGACGCTCGAGGCGGCCGCCGACCGCCTGGCCGGCGAGTTGTCCGAGGATGACGTCGCGCTCACCATCGGCGCGGGCGACGTCGACTGGATCGCACGCGAGCTCACGGGCGGGGGCGTGGGCGCGTGAACCCGCCTCACGGCGTCCAGCGCGACTTCCCGCTCGCGCGCCTCACCACCGTGCGAACCGGGGGTCCGGCCGATTTCTACGCCCGCCCCGACGCGATCGACCGGCTGGTCGAGCTGCTGGCCTGGGCAGATCGCGAAGAGCTCGAGGTAGGAGTGATCGGCTCGGGCTCGAACCTCCTGGTAGCCGATGCTGGATTCCGCGGACTCGCAATGAAGCTCGAAGGCCCGCTCTCCCTGACCGAGCGCGATGGCCACCGCCTGCTCTGCGGCGGCGGCGCGCGCCTGCCGTCCGTGGCTGCCCGAGCGGCACGCGAGGGTCTGAGCGGAATCGAGTTCGGTGTGAACATCCCGGGGACGGTCGGCGGCGCGGTCAAGATGAACGCGAACGCCTACGGCGGCGACCTCTCCAAGGTGCTCGAGTGGGCCGACGTCGCGACCCCCGCCGGGGTCGACCGGCGCGAGCCTGCCGACTTCGGCTTCTCCTATCGCCACTCCAATCTCGGCCGGCGCGAGGTGGTGGCGGGCTCATCGTTCGCACTGCGGCCAGCCGACCCCGCGCAGGTGAAGACCACCCTTGCCGATATGCGCTCCCGGCGCCGCGCCGCCCAGCCGTCGGGCATAAAGACCTTCGGCAGCACCTTCAAGAATCCCGACGACGAGCGCGCCAAGGGCCGCAGCGCCGGGGTGCTGCTCGACGAGGCGGGCTGCCGTGGGCTCACGATCGGCGGCGCGCGGCTGTCGCCGGTGCACGCCAACTTCGTGGAGAATTCCGACGGCGCGACCACCGCCGACGTCGTGGCGCTGATGATCGAAGGCCGCCGCCGGGTGCGCGAGCGTTTCGGCGTCGAGCTCGAGCCCGAGGTGCAGATCATGGGCGATGTCGACACCGGGGATCTGTTCGCGTGAGCGGCGCCGCCGGCGCGTTGCGCAGGATCCGCCCGCGCCGGTCGAGCCGCAGTACGCGCCGGCGGCCGATCGCGGCACTCGCGCTGCCGCCGCGGTTGCGCAGTCGGCTGGTGGCACTCGCGGTCGTCGCCGTGGTGGCCGCCGGCCTCTACACGTTCGTGCTGCGCGACATCGGCCTTGTCGCCGTCCACAAGGTCGAGGTCACCGGGCTCACCGGCAGCCGCGATGCCGCCCAGGCGACCACGGCGCTGCAGAAGGCAGCCAGGCGGTCGACCACGCTCCACGTCGATCACGGCGCCCTTGCCGCAGTCACGACCCGGTACCCACTGATCAGTTCGATCGCGGTGCATCCGGACTTTCCCAACACCATGCGGATCGACGTCGTCCAGCAGCGGCCGGCCGCAATGCTCATCGTGGGGGCACGCAGGATCCCCGTCGCAGGCGACGGCTCGATCCTGACCGGCGTGCCGATCAAGGGCGAGCTGCCGACCGTCAAGGTCCAGGGCGCGGTCCCGGACAAGCGGCTCACCCCGAGCGGGACCTTGGACGCGGTGCGAGTGGCCGGCGGCGCCCCGGCGCGGCTGACCCCGACCCTCGTCTCGGTCACCCGACAGGGAGAGAAGGGGTGGGTCATAAAGATGCTTGACGGCCCCGACCTGATCTTCGGCTCGGCCAGCCAGGTCGCGCTGAAGTGGCGGGCTGCCACCCGGGTGCTCGCCGATCGAGACGCCAAGGGGGCGGACTACCTCGACCTACGGATCCCGACCCGCCCGGCCGCCGGCGGCCTGCCCGTCCAGACGGTCCAACCGGTGGCGCCCGCGGGGTCGGATGCCACCGATCCGGAGGCCGCAGCGCAGGCCCAGGGCGCAGCCCCGGCGGCCCCTCAGGCCACAGCTCCCCAAGCCGGACCGGCGCCCCCCGCAGGAGGCACGGCGCCTGCGCCCATAGACGGGACTCAGCCCTGATCCCGGAGGCTCGACCTAAAGTCGAGCCTTGGCGCAACACTCGACTTCGGGTCGAGATAGAGAATGCAGGATTCGTTGCGCGCTAGGTTGACACTTCGATGAATCGGCCTCTACAGTGCCCTTTTTGCAGCGATCTTCGAATCCTAGGCAACCCTCGATGGTCGCTTGACGTTCGGACGGAAGAGCAAGCGTGCGCAGCCGGCCGAGCCGGCCGCTCCGCCACAACCCCAGCACACGAGGCAAGGATCGACTGATGGAGACGGGCAGCTACCTGGCAGTCATAAAGGTGGTCGGTGTAGGAGGCGGCGGAACCAACGCCGTCAACCGCATGGTGGACGCAGGCCTGAAGGGCGTCGAGTTCATCGCGGTGAACACCGACGCCCAGGCGCTCCAGATGTGCGACGCCGACATCAAGCTCCAGATCGGGGACCAGCTCACACGCGGGCTGGGCGCCGGTGCGGATCCCGAGACCGGCTACGGCGCCGCGAACGAGAGCCGCGACGAGCTCAAGGAAGCCCT
This sequence comes from Solirubrobacterales bacterium, assembly GCA_038237685.1. Taxonomy (GTDB): domain Bacteria; phylum Actinomycetota; class Thermoleophilia; order Solirubrobacterales; family Thermoleophilaceae; genus JAAYBF01. Next base: position 11,771 of record JBBRYL010000036.1, read on the forward strand.
CAAGGGCGCGGACATGGTGTTCGTGACCGCGGGCGAGGGCGGCGGCACCGGTACCGGTGCGGCCCCGGTGATCGCCGAGGTCGCCAAGCAGGAGATCGGCGCGCTGACCGTCGGAGTGGTCACGCGCCCCTTCGACTTCGAGGGCAGCCAGCGCCGGCGCCAGTCTGACGAGGGCATCGATCGCCTGCGCGAGCAGGTCGACACCCTCATCGTGATCCCCAACGAGAAGCTGCTTGCCGTGGTCGAGCGCCGCACCTCGATCCTCGAGGCGTTCCGCGAGGCCGACAACGTGCTGCGCCAAGGCGTCCAGGGCATCACCGACCTGATCACCATCCCGGGCCTGATCAACCTCGACTTCGCCGACGTGCGCACGATCATGCACGACGCCGGATCGGCGCTCATGGGCATCGGTGAGGCCAACGGCGAGAACCGAGCGGGTGAGGCGGCCAAGGCCGCGATCTCCAGCCCGCTGCTCGAGCAGTCGGTCGAGGGCGCAACGGGCATCCTGCTGAACATCACCGGCGGCGCCGACCTCGGGCTGTTCGAGGTCAACGAGGCCGCCGAGATCATCCAGCAGGCCGCCGACCAGAACTCCAACATCATCTTCGGGGCCGTCGTGGACGAGGGCATCGGCGACGGTGTGCGGGTGACAGTCATCGCCACCGGATTCGACGGACAGTCCGGAGGTCAGTTGTTCACCGATGACAGCACCGGCCGCCGGCGTGAGCCGCGCCGGCGCGATGTCTCGATGGACGACCGCCAGCGCAGCTCGCTGGAGATCTCCGACGACGACATCGACATCCCGAGCTTCCTCAAGGACTGAGCGGCGCGCGGCCGGGGGCGCTAGCCGGAGCCCTCCATGGCCGCGCATCGTGGGCTGGGCGCCCGGCTGGGCCGGCCGGGCGCATCCGGGTAACCTGCCCCCGACTTGGCTGACGCCACCGACACCCTGCGCCGCACCGCGCTTTTTGACCGCCACCAGGCTGCGGGAGCCAAGCTCGTCCCCTTCGCCGGCTGGGAGATGCCGGTGCAGTACGAGGGCGTACGCCAGGAGCACCTGGCCGTTCGCGCGGGCGCGGGCATGTTCGACGTCTCCCACATGGGCGAGGTCGAGACCACGGGCCCCGACGCCGAGGCCTTCCTGCAGCGGCTGCTCTCCAACGACGTGTCGAAGCTCGCCGAGGGCGGCGCGCAGTACTCGGTGCTCTGCCGCGACGACGGCGGCGTGCTCGACGACCTTTTCACCTACCGGCTTCCGTCGCTTGACCAGCACCCCCGCTTTCTCACGGTCACGAACGCGGCCAACCACGCCCAGGACTTCGCGTGGCTGTCCGAGCACACCGAGGGCTTCGATGTCGAGGTCGAGGACGTTGCCGACCGCTACGCGATGCTGGCCGTCCAGGGGCCCGAGGCGCGTGACATTCTCGATCGCCTGGTTCAGGGCGAGCTGCCCAAGCGGATGCACACGGCGACAATTGGGTTTGCCGGTACCCAGATCCTCGCCTGCGGCACGGGCTACACCGGCGAGGACGGCGCCGAGCTGCTTGTACCGCCAGATGCCGCCGCCGGCGTCTGGGACTCCCTGCTGGAGGAGGGCGTGGTGCCCGCCGGCCTGGCGGCCCGCGACACGCTGCGCACCGAGGTCTGCTTCCACCTCTATGGCAACGACCTCACGCCCGATCACAACCCGCTCGAGGCGGGCCTTGGCTGGGCGGTCAAGCTCGACACCGGCTTCATCGGCTCCGATGCGCTGCGCACCGCGGACACCGGCCGCAAGCTGGTGGCTTTCGCCTTCACCGGCCCCGGCATCCCCCGCCAGGGCAACACGGTGTTCTGCGAGATGGGCCAGGGCGTGGTCACGAGTGGCACCATGTCGCCGAGCCTCGGGTATGGCATCGGCATGGCCTACGTGCCCGACGACGCAACCGAGCCGGGCTCGAAGATCGAGGTCGACGTCCGTGGAAGAGCCCGGGCCGCAGAGGTCCGGAAGAAGCCCTTGTACAAGCGGGAGGAGCGCAGCCGGATCGGTGATCCGGCGAGCACCGTACCGAGCAATTCAAAGTCGGAGGAGTAGGAGCACCGTGGCCGAGAGCTATCCCGAAGAGTTGAAGTACCACCCCGAGCACGACTGGGCGCGGATCGAGGGCGACGAGGCCGTCTTCGGGGTCACCTGGTATGCCCAGGACTCGCTCGGCGAGGTCGTGTTCTATGACCCTCCCGAGATCGGGGCGACCGTGTCGAAGGACCAGCCCTACACCGAGGTCGAGTCGGTCAAGGCGGTGTCCGACGTGTTCGCGCCGCTGTCGGGCGAGGTCATCGAGATCAACGACGCCCTCACCGAGAGCCCCGAGAAGATCAACGAGGACCCCTACGGCGAAGGGTGGCTGGTCAAGGTCAGGCTCAGCGACGCCGGCGAGGTGGAATCCCTCCTGGACGTGGACGCGTACAAGAGTCTGCTTCAGTCCTAGCCCTCGCCAATGAGCACCTACACCTCCGCCACAGACGCCGATCGCAAGGCCATGCTCGACGCCATCGGTGTCGGCTCGCTGGAGGACCTGTTCGCCGAGATCCCCGCCGCGGTGCGGCTGGACCGACCCCTCGACATCCCCGCGGGGATGTCTGAGTCCGAGGTGTTCGACCACCTGTCGGCGCTGGCGGCACGCAATGTGCACGCCGACGCCGAGACCACGTTCCTGGGCGCGGGCATGTACGACCACTACGTGCCGGCCATCATCGACTCGATCCTGTCGCGATCGGAGTTCCTGACCCCGTACACGCCCTATCAGCCCGAGATCTCCCAGGGAGGTCTGCAGGTGATGTTCGAGTTCCAGACCGCGATCTCGGAGCTCACCGGCCTACCGGTGTCCAACGCCTCGGTCTATGAGGGCCCCTCGGCCACCGCCGCCGCGGCCTACCTGGCCAAGCAGGAGACCAAGCGGTCAAAGCTCGTGACCTCGCGCGGATTGCACCCGCATTCGCGCGATGCGCTGGCCACCCACGCAGCGGGCTTCGGGATGACGATCGAGGAAGCGGGCCTGACCGACCTGGGAGCCACCGACATCGACGCGCTCGCCGGGCTCGTGGACGACGACACCGCCGCGGTGTTCGTGCAGCAGCCCAACTTCCTCGGCACCGTCGAGGAGATCGAGGCGCTGGGCGAGGCGGCCAAGCGCACCGGCGCGCTGTTCGTCGTGGCTGCAGACCCTCTGCCGCTCGGCATCCTCAAGCCGCCCGGGCACCAGGGTGCGGACATCTGCGTCGGCGAGGGTCAGACGCTTGGCAACCGGCTCGACTACGGCGGGCCGTCGTTTGGCTTCTTCGCCGCCTCGGACCGCTTCATACGCAAGATGCCCGGCCGCATCGCCGGGGAGACCCGCGACATGGACGGCAAGCGCGGCTTCGTGCTCACCCTCCAGACGCGCGAGCAGCACATCCGGCGCGAGAAGGCCACCCACAACATCTGCACGGCGCAGGCGCTCAATGCGCTGGCCGGCGTCGTCTACCTGTCGTGGCTGGGCCGCAAGGGCCTCGTCGACATCGGAGAGCTGATGCTGCGGCGCACTCACTACGCACGCGAGACGCTGGGCCTCGATGCCATCAACCCGGGTCCCGTCGTGCGCGAGTTCGCCGTCAAGGTGCCCGACCTCGACGGCCTGTTCGCGCGCGCCCGCGCCGCGGGCATAAACCCCGGTTACCGGCTGGCCGAGACCTATCCCGAGTACGGCGACGGCCTGCTGATCGCCCTCACCGAGCGACGTAGCAGGGCCGACATCGACCGCCTCGCCACCGTGGTGGCGGGCTCACTCGAGGAGGTCGGCGTCTGATGGCCGCCCTCGATCCTCGCGCGGAGGAGCAGACGATCACGATCTACGAGCGCTCCGTCGAGGGCCGGCGCGCGTTCGTCGCGCCCGCCTACGACGTGCCCGAGGTGCCGGTCTCAGACCTCTTGCCCGACTGGGCCCGCCGCACCGACGTGGCTGCGCTGCCCGAGGTGTCCGAGCCGGAGATCGTGCGCCACTTCAACGGCCTGTCGAAGAAGAACTTCGATCTCGACGCCGGCTTCTACCCGCTGGGCTCATGCACGATGAAGCACAACCCGAAGCTGCACGAGCGCGTTGCCGCGCTGCCGGGTCACGCGCGCCTGCATCCCCTCCAGGATCCCGAGCTCGCCCAGGGGGCGCTCGAGCTGATGCACAACCTCCAGGGGGCCCTTGCCGAGGTCGCGGGGCTGCCCCACGTGTCGCTTCAGCCCTCCGCGGGATCGCACGGCGAGCTGGCCGGGCTGCTGCTCACCCGCGCCTACCACGAGGACCGCGGCGAGCAGCGCACAAAGGTGCTCACGCCCGATACCGCGCACGGCACCAACCCGGCGACGGTGACCATGGCCGGTTACGAGGTGGTCAAGGTGGGCACAGACGTACACGGCGGCGTGGACATCGACGATCTGCGCTCGAAGGCCGATGACCAGGTGGCCTGCCTGATGCTCACCAACCCGAACACGCTGGGGCTGTTCGACCGCAACATCGAGGAGATCGCATCGATCGTGCACGGCGTGGGGGGCACCCTCTACTACGACGGCGCGAACCTGAACGCCGTGATGGGCATCTCGCGCCCCGGCGACATGGGCTTCGACATCGTGCACTACAACCTGCACAAGACCTTCACCCAGCCCCACGGCGGCGGCGGTCCCGGCGCCGGGCCGATAGCGGTGTCTGACCGGATCGAGCCGTTCCTGCCGCGACCCCAGGTGGTGCGCTCTGAGTCCGAGAACGGGTCGGGCCCGCACTTCACGTTGCAGGAGGACCGGCCCAAGTCGATCGGCAAGATGCGCGGCTTCCAGGGCAACTTCGGCGTGTTCGTACGCTCCTACGCCTACATCTGCTCGCTAGGCGGGGAGGGCCTGCGCGAGGCCTCCGAGATGGCCGTGCTCAACGCCAACTACCTCAAGGCGCGCCTGGCCGAGGCCGGCATCGGCGAGTACCTGCCCGTTGGCTTCGACCGCATCTGCATGCACGAGTTCGTGCTGTCGGCGGCGCCGGCGAAAGAGAAGCTGGGCATAAAGACGCTGGACATCGCCAAGCGCATGCTCGACCACGGCGTGCACCCGCCGACCGTGTACTTCCCGCTGCTCGTCGACGAGGCGCTGATGATCGAGCCGACAGAGACCGAGCCCAAGGAGCGCCTGGACGACTTCGCGGACATCGTCAGGTCGATCCTCGAGGAGGCGGCGCAGGATCCGTCGATTGCCCAGAATGCGCCGTACACGACGCCGGTGCGCCGCTTAGACGAGGCGGGGGCCGCCAAGCGGCCCGTGGTGCGCTGGACGCCGGAAGATCCGAACCCCGGCGATGCCGACAACGCCGGCAGCTCCGACGGCGAATCCGCCGGTGCGCTGTAGCGTCCCGCCCGTGCCCAAGCCGATGGAAGCCGAGCGCAAGGAGCGCCTGGACCGCTTCCAGGCGTGGGCGTTCGTGGGCGGGGCCGTGCTCGCGCTGCTCACCTTCCCCGCGGTTGGAATCGCCTTCGGCCTGGGCGCGGTGGCGGCCTCATATCGCACGACTCATGTGCCGAACGTGCGCGCCGCCGGGCTTGCCGTGGCGCTGATCTGCATCGTGGTGCTGGTTTTCAACATCGGCAGCGGCGAGGGTGGAGGGCTGCTCTTCTGATGCGCATCTTCAGCGGCCTCCAGCCCACCGGGCGCAAGCACCTCGGCAACTACATCGGTGCCGTGCGTGGCTACCTCGACGGTCAGGAGCGGGGCGATCCCGCCATCTTCTGCATCGTCGACCTGCACGCGGTCACCGTGCCGTACGAGCCGGCCAAGCTGCGCGACTACGTCTACGACACGCTGGCCATGCTGATGGCCGCCGGGCTCGATCCTGCCCGCTGCGTGCTGTTTCGCCAGTCCGACGTGCGCGAGCACTCGGAGCTGACGTGGCTTCTCGGTTCGGTCACCGCCGACGGCGATCTGAACCGGATGACCCAGTTCAAGGACAAGTCGGCCAAGCAGCGCGAGCTGGTGTCGGCTGGGCTCTACTTCTACCCGGTGCTGATGGCGGCCGACGTGCTGCTCTACCGCGCGCACGAGGTGCCCGTCGGCGACGATCAGCGCCAACACGTCGAGCTGATGCGCGACATCGCCATCCGCTTCAACGCCACCTACGGCGACACGCTCGTGGTGCCCGAGCACCGCATCCCCGAGATCGGAGCGCGCATCATGGACCTGCAGGATCCGCTGGCCAAGATGAGCACCTCGAGCTCCGAGGCCCGCGGCCGCCTCTACGTCGACGACGACGAGAAGTCGATCGTCAAGAAGATCAAGAGCGCGCTCACCGACTCGGGCTCCGACGTGCGCCGGGGACCCGAGAAGCCGGGTATCACCAACCTGATCGACATCCTGGCCGTGGTGCGCGGCACCGGGCCCGAAGCAGTCGAGGCCGACTTCGAGGGCCAGCAGTACGGCGCATTCAAGGGCGCGGTGGCCGAGGCCGTGGTCGACTACCTGCGCCCGGTACGCGAGCGCTACGCCGAGCTGCGCCCCGACGAGGCGGCCCTCGAGGCCGCGCTGGCCCGCGGCGCCGAGCACGCGTCGGAGATGGCGGCGGTCACTATGAACGACGTGCGCGCGGCGATGGGCGTCGGTTCGCCCTAACGGGGCAGGAGGCGGGCCGGGCCCGCGGGTTCGACGTGCACGGCATCGCCGGGGATCGGCACGCCGGGCCCGAACAGGCCGAGCACCGATCCGCCGAAGCCGCCGCCCATGATCCTCGCCCCGGCAGCCCCAGCCGCGAGCAGGCGGTCGCGTGTGCGTTCGACCGTGGACGTGGACACCTCGAAGTCGTCGCGGAGGCTCGTGTGCGAGGCGTTCAGCAGCTCCGCGAGGGCCGAAAGGTCACCGGTGCCCAGGGCCTCTACCGCCGCCCGCACACGGACGTTCTCGCTGCGCACGTGGCGCAGCCGACGCTGGTCGCCGCGCTGGCACTCGGCACGCCGCTCGTTGTATCCCGATGCGGCGTGGGCGTGGCGCTCGCCCGAGTCGAGGACCGCCAGCGACCAGCCGCCCAGGTCCATCGGCACGATCTTGGTGGACAGGTCGGCGAAGTCGATCAGCAGCGCGCCATCGTCTGGCGCCAGCAGCACCCCCATCTGGTCGAGCAGTCCGGTACGGGCGCCCACATGCTCGCTCTCCACACGCGAACAGAGTCGCGCCAGCTCCGCCCGGGGCGGCTCCGGACGGCCTCCGAGGGCGAGCAACGCCAGCGCGAGTGCGGCGCTCAGAGCGGCGGACGAGGCCAGGCCGGCACCGATCGGCAGATCGCTCTGGATCTCGACCGTCGCGTCCGGCACCTCGAGGCCCGCTGCCCGCAGCTCCGCGAGCGTGCCGGCGAGGAACGGCTCCGCGCCCGCCGGCGCCGACGGGACGCAGGGGCGCGCGGTGAGCGTGATGCCGCGCCCGATGGCAAACGGCAGCGCCAGGCCGCCGTTGTAGTCGGTGTGCTCGCCGATCAGGTTCACGCGCCCGGGTGCGAAGGCGGTCGCCTCGTCTATCCCCACAGCAAAGCACCATGCACGAAACCGGCCTCCTGGGGCGGGTGGGTGCATATCGGTTTCCACCCGCCGGGCCTGCCCGTACGCTATGCCCAGATGACCGTCGCCGCTCTCGACCTGGACCTCGAGGTCTTTCAGGGCCCCTTCGACCTGCTCCTCACGCTCGTGCTCCGCGAGGAGGTCGACCTGTTGGAGGTCGAGCTGGCCGACGTGGTGGTCACCTACATCGACTTCCTGTCTGAGAAGGGCGAGATCGACCTGGAGGCGGCCACCGAGTTCCTGGTGCTGATCGCCGCTCTGCTGGAGTTGAAGTCGCGCCTGATGCTGCCGGTCGAGGAGTCCGACGGGCTCGAGCTGGAGCCCAGCGAGGCGGCCGACGAGCTGCTGGCGCGGATGCTGGAGTACCGCCGCTATCGCGACGCCGCCGGGTTCCTGCGCGAGCGGCTCGAGGCCGAGAGCGGGTACCGCTACCGCTCAGCGCCGCTACCGGTCCACCTACGCCGCGCCTCGATCGAGGTCGCCGAGGCCGTCTATGAGCCCGACCGCCTCGGGGAGGCGCTCGGCGGCCTGCTGCGGATGCCACCGCGGATCGACCTGCACCACGTCGCGCGCCCGCGCGTGTCGCTGGAACAGCGGCTCGCGCACGTTCGCGGCCTGCTGGGCCGCCGGGGCAGCTTCTCCTTCGACGACGCCGTCCAGGGAGTCGACCGCATGACCGAGGCCGTCACGCTGTTCGCCCTGCTCGAGCTGTTCAAGTCGGGCGAGGCGCAGTGGGATCAGGCGGAGCCGTTCGGCCCGATCACCGTGAGAGCCCGGTGAACGAGCTCGCGCGGGTGGTCGAGGCGTTGCTGTTCCTGTCTTCGGAGCCGGTGTCGCTGGAGCGCCTGGCCGACGCCTGCGAGTCGTCGGAGGGCGAGGTGCTCGAGGCGCTCGCGCGCCTGCGCGAGCACTACGCCGACGGCTACCGCGGTGTCGTGTTGCGCGAGGTGGCGGGCGGCTTCACGCTGGCCACCGACCCGGTGGCCGAGAAGGCCGCGCGCCGGCTGCTGTCCAAGCCGCGCACGCCGCCGCTGACCCAGGCGCAGGCCGAGTGCCTCGCCATCGTCGCCTACCTCCAGCCGGTGTCGCGCCCGGAGATAGCGCGGGTGCGCGGCGTGGCATCGGAGTCGGCCACGGGCACGCTGCTCGAGCGTGGCCTCGTAGAGGAGTCGGGGCGGTCGCGCTTCGGTGCTGTGCTCTACCGCACCACCGACCTGTTCCAGAAGCTGTTCGGGCTCGAGGCGCTTGACGCGCTGCCCGACGTGTCGCGTTTCGATCCGACGCCCGAGGACGAGCGCGACCTGCGCGAGCGGCTGCTCAAAGCCGGCGAGGCGCGGGCCGAGCCTGCCCAGCAGTCCAGCTGACTACCGGCGATGGCGAGGGTGGTGCCGCCGTCCTGGCGGAAGTTCTCGGCCACGTCGACCAGGATCTGCACCATCGCGTCGCAGGCGTCGGCGTGGCCAACCAGCGCTCGGCCTGAGTCGGTGAGGCGCACGCCGCGGGGCGTGCGGTCGAGCAGCTTGGTCCCGACCTCGCGCTCGAGCGCGGCCACCTGCTGGCTTACAGCCGACTGCGTGAACGACAGCGATTCGGCCGCGGCCGAGAACGAGCCGCACGCTGCGACCTCTCTGAACACCTTCATGCGCTTGACAAGTCGTAATTTGAACTGATGCGCCGCGATTGCCAAGCTCGACGGCGTGAGCCGTCGATCCGCCATCCAGTTCGCGTTCGTGGCCGCCTTCTGGGGCGCCTCCTACCTGTTCATTAAGGTCGCGCTCGACGACGTGTTCTCACCGGCTGCGATCGTGTTCTTCCGCACGACGCTCGCGGCGATCGTCCTGGCTCCGCTCGCATGGCGCACGGGGCGAGTTGGTGAGCTTCGCGGCAAGATCGTGCCGGTGATCGCGCTGGCCACGATCCAGGTGGTGGCACCCTTCATGCTGATCTCATTCGGCGAGGACCGGATCTCGTCGTCGCTGGCGGGGATCCTCGTGGCCACGGCCCCGATCTACGCGTTTCTGCTCGCTGTGGTGATCACGCCCAACGAGCGCGCCGGGCGGATAGCCGTCGGCGGCGTGGCGATGGGCATCGTCGGCGTGGTCCTGCTGCTGGGCATCGACGCCGGCGGCGGCACCACTGCCCTCGTCGGCGGAATGATGGTTGCGCTCGCAGGGCTTGGCTATGCCAGTGGCTCCTTCTTCCTCAAGTCGCAGCTCCCCAGCCAGTCGCCGGTCGTGATGGTCACGGCCACGATGGCCGCCAGCGCGGTGCTGTCACTGCCCTTCGCGGCCCTCGATCCACCAACGGCCGGCCCGAGCCTCGCGGCGGTCGCTTCGCTCGCTGCCCTCGGCGTGCTCGGAACGGGCATCGCGTTCGTCTTCTACTTCGATCTGATTGCGACGATCGGCCCCCCGAGAGCCTCGCTCGTGGCCTACGTGGCACCCGGCTTCGCCGTAGTCTACGGAGCGGTGGTCCTCGGCGAGGACGTCACGCTCGCGACTCTGGGCGGGCTGCTGCTCATCTTGCTGGGGTCGTACCTCGCCGCCAACGAGCGCTGGCCATGGCAGCGGCGGCCGGTGGCGGACGCGGTGGCCGTGCCCGCTGGTACAACTGGCTGATGTTCCGGGACACCAGGGCCTTCAGCGGGTTTGCGGCCGACGACATCCCGCGTGCCAAGCAGTTCTACGCCGAAACGCTCGGCCTCGAGGTGACGGAGGAGCACGGGATGCTCACCCTCCACATTGCCGGCGCCCGGCCGACCCTGATCTATCCCAAGCCCGACCACACGCCCGCCAGCTACACGATCCTCAACTTTCCGGTGGACGACATCGACGCCGCGGTCGACGAGCTCGGCTCACGCGGCATCGCTTTCGAAGCGTCGGAGTGGGGCGACGACAAGGGAATCATGCGCGGCATCGCCAACGACATGGGTCCCGACATCGCCTGGTTCACCGACCCGGCGGGTAACATCCTGTCGGTCCTACAGGAACCCTGAGCGCGTAGCTGCTCGCGCTAGCCGGCCGCCACGGCCAGCTGGCCGCACGCGGCCTCGATGTCGCGCCCGCGCGTGAGCCGCACCGTCGCGGGCACGCCGTTGTGGTGCAGGGTGGCCAGGAACGTGTCGATGGTCGTGCGGCTCGATCCCGACAGCCCCGAGTCGGTGGGGTTGTAGGGGATCAGGTTGACCTTGAACGCTTCGTGGGGCGTGAGCACCTTGGCCAGGTCGAGCGCCTGCTCGGCGCTGTCGTTCACGCCATCGAGCATCAGGTACTCGATGTAGACACGCCGCTTGCGCTGCTCGTGCCAACGCCGGCACGCGGCCAGCACGTCGGCCAAGGGGAAGCGGTCGTTCACGGGCATCAGCTCGGAGCGCAGGTCGTCATCGGGCGCGTGCAGCGAGACCGCGAGCCGGATCGTCGGGCCGTCGCGCTCGGTCAGCCGCTCGATGCCCGGAATCCAGCCGACCGTCGAGATCGTGGTGGACGAGGGGTGGATGCCGATGTCGGGCAGCCGCTCGCATGCGGCCAGCACGCTGTCGAGGTTGAGCATCGGCTCGCCCATGCCCATGAACACACAGTGATCCACGTCCTCCTTGCGACGGAAGTGCAGAGCTTGGTCGAGGATCTCCGACTCGGTGAGGTTGCGGCCGAACTTCATGGTGCCGGTGGCGCAGAAGGTGCAGGTGAGCGGGCAACCCGACTGCGATGACAGGCATAGTGACCGCCGCCCGTCCTTGAATCGCATCAGCACCGCCTCGATCGGGCGGGCGTCATGGGTGTGGAGCAGCACCTTCTCGGTGCCGTCGGAGGCCAGCGCCTCGCGCTCCACGGTGAGCGACGACAACGGCACCCGCTCGGCCAGCTGCGCGCGCAGCGCCTCGGGCAGATTGGTCATCTCCTCGTAGCGCTCCGCGCCGCGGGCGGCCCACCCCCACACTTGTTTGGCGCGGAAGGCGGGCTGTCCGAGCTCGGAGAGCGTGGCGTCGAGGAGCTTCAGGTCCACCAGTCGAGTCTGGCAGCCTTGACCCGGTGCGACTCGCCAAGTACCTCGCCCACGCCGGCGTGGCCTCCCGCCGCGCCTCGGAGCAGCTGATCGTCACCGGGCGCGTGCGCGTGGGCGGTGAGGCGGTGACCGACCCGGCCTGCGATGTCGATGAGACCAGCGGGGTGGAGGTCGATGGCGAGCGCGTGGCCCCGGAGCAGCGCGAGGTGCACCTGTTGAACAAGCCTCCCGGAGTGGTGTCCACCGCCGCAGACACCCACGGCCGGCGCACCGTGGTGGAGTTCGTGGCCTCGCGGCGGCGCCTGTACCCGGTCGGGCGCCTCGACGCCGACACCACCGGCCTCATCCTGCTCACCAACGACGGCGAGCTGGCTGATCGGTTGACACACCCTCGCTACGGCGTGAAGAAGGTCTATCGCGTCAGCGTGCGGCCGGCTGAGGTGTCGGGCGAAGCGGTGAGCCGCCTGCGCGGCGGGGTCGAGCTCGAGGACGGCGTCACCTACCCGGCCGAGGTCGAGCTGCTCGGGCCGGGCCTGCTGGAGATCACGATCTCCGAGGGCCGCAAGCGCCAGGTGCGCCGGATGTGCGAGGCAGTCGGGTACCAGGTGAGCTCGCTGCGGCGCGTCGCGTTCGGCCCGCTCACGCTCGGGTCGCTGCCCGAGGGTGAGAGCCGGGTGCTCACCGCTGCCGAGGTCGAGCAGCTGCGCGCGACCGCGGGCTCCTGACAGAATCACGCCGCGTGAGGCTCAGGGCACTCAGAGGCGCCACCACCGTGGAGGCAAACGACGCCGACGCGATCCTTGCCGCCACCGACGAGCTGGTGCACGCCGTGATCGAGCGCAACGGCCTGGCCATCGGCGAGATGGTCAGCTGCATCTTCACCTGCACCGAGGATCTCGACGCCGAGTTCCCGGCCGTGGCTGCGCGGCGGCTGGGCATGAGCAGTGTGCCGTTGCTGTGCACCCGTGAGATCCCGGTGCCGGGATCGCTGCCGCGGGTCATTCGCCTGCTGCTTCACTGCTATGCCGACCCCGAGACGCCCGCCCAGCACGTCTACCTGCGCGAGGCGGTGGCGCTGCGGCGCGACCTGGAGGGAGCGCAGTGAGTCGCGGCATCGAGTTCAACAACCGCCTTGGCGACATCCCCGACTACCCAACGGCTGGCAACTACGAGTTCGGCGGCGAGCTGGTCAAGCTCGCCTCCAACGAGAGTCCGTTCGGGCCGCCCGCGGCTGTGGTCGGGGCCATCCAGGGCCAGCTCGAGACGCTCAACCGCTATCCCGATCCGGAGAAGTCGGCGCTGCGCAAGGCGATCGCAGATCGCGCCGGGATCGGCCCCGAGCGCGTGACCGTTGGCAACGGATCGTGCGAGATCCTGCTGTCGGCCGCCGACGCGCTGCTGGAGCCCGGCGCCGAGCTCATCTACGCCTGGCCCGCGTTCTCGGTCTACCCGATGCTGGCCGCGGCCTCGGGTGCCACCGAGATCAAGGTGCCACTTGACGCGGACGCCCGCCACGACCTCGACGCCATGGCCACCGAGATCACCGCCGCCACGCGTCTGATCCTGATCTGCAACCCGAACAACCCGACGGGCACCGCGCTCCCGCTGGACGAGATCGCGGCGTTCCTCGACGTCGTGCCCGACCACGTGGCGGTCATCCTCGACGAGGCCTACGTCGAGTTCAACCTGCTCCAGGATCCCGACGATTCGCTTGACCTGCTTGCAAAGCACGGCAACCTGATCCTGCTGCGCACCTTCTCCAAGATCTACGGGCTGTGCGGCCTGCGCGCCGGCTACGCCCTCGGCCCCGACCGCTTCCGCCGTGCCATCGACCAAGTGCGCCAGCCGTTCTCGGTCAACGCGCTGGCCCAGGCCGCCGCGGCCGAGGCGGTCCGCCACCAGGATGAGATCGCCCGCCGCATCGAGGCCACCGTGATCGAGCGGGTGCACATGGAGTCGGAGCTGGACGAGCGCGGGCTCGACTACGCCGAGAGCCAGGCCAACTTCACGTGGGTGTCGGTGGGCGACCGCGACGAGGCCGCGATCGTCGCCGGACTGGCCGACCGCGGCGTGATCGTGCGCGCGGGCACCGCGCTTGGGGAGGAGGGGCGCCTGCGGGTGACCTTCGGGACGCGCCGCGAGAACGACCGGTTCCTGGCGGAGCTGGACGCGCTGCTTTAGCTGGGCGGGCCTGGCGCGCTCGCCCGGAACGTGGCCGCCATGTCCTCGTCGCCGTGCCCGGCGTCCACGGCCTTTGACATCTGGTCGCGCACGACCCCGACGAGGGGCATCGGCTGATCGTGGCGCTCGGCGGCCTCGAGCACCAGACCGGCGTCTTTGAGCGCCATCGCCAGCGCGAAGCTCGGGTCGAACGAGCGCTCGATCATCGCCCCGCCCTTCATCTGGGCATAGGTCACGTCGAGCGGCCCACCCTCGATGGTCTGGAGGAACACCCTCGGGTCGACGTCCAGCGACTCCGCGAACGCGACCGTTTGGGCCACCGCCTCGGTCAGCGAAAGCAGCCAGCTGTTCAGCACGAGCTTCGTGCGGCTCCCCGCGCCGGCCTCGCCGAGCCACTGGGTCGAGGCGCCGACGGCATCGAAGAATGGCGCGCACCGCTCGTGCTGGTCGTCGGGCCCTGAAGCCAGCACCTGCAACGCACCCTCCTCGGCGGGCTTCTTGGTTCCGAGCACCGGTGCATCGACGAACGGAACGTCGCGCTCCTGTGCCAGCGCGGCCAGTGCCTCGGTCCCGGAAATTCCCACGGTGGACATCTGGATCCAGAGGGTATCGGCGCCCATCGCGGCCAGCGCGCCCCCGTCCTCCATGGCGGATGCCACGGCGTCGGCATTGGACAGCATGGTGACCACCACATCGGCCCCGCGTACGGCCTCCTCGGGGGAGGCGGCCACGTCGATGCGGTCGCCCGCCAACGCGTCGGCCTTCTCCTTCGTGCGGTTCCACACTGCGAGATCGAGCCCCGCGTCGGCCGCGTTTCGCGCCATCGGCGCGCCCATCACTCCAGTTCCGAGGATTGCGATCATCGGCTCCCCCTACCCGGCTTCGCGCTTGCCCAACGGGCGGGCCCCTGCTAGAACACAACGCGATGCGCCGCATCTCCGAGCCCGCCAGCCTCTCAAGCACCGTTCACGGTGCCCCCTGGCGTGCCTTTGCGGCCTATTGGCGATTTAGCTAGGCGTCCGGCCGGCGACAGCGCGACTGTCAGCAGCCGACATCAGTCCTCCCGGACGCCGAGACCCTCGCGGCCCTTGCGAAAAGGCCACCGCCGCTGTGTGACACGTACCACCTCTGAGAGGCTTCCAGAAAGACATGATGATCGTGATGAGAGAAGACGCCGCGCCTGAGGATGTCTCAGCCGTGATCGAGCGGGTCGAGTCCATGGGCGCGCGGGCGCACGTGATCGAGGGGGAGAGCCAGACCGTGATCGGCGCCGTCGGTGACGTCGAGCTCGTCCGCGACCTCGGCCTCGAGATGGCGCC
>JBBRYL010000037.1:0-26634 GCA_038237685.1 Solirubrobacterales bacterium
ACCCACATCGGCCAGCGCGGCGGCCAGGGACGCGCCGGCCGCGACGGTGACCCTGAGCAGGTCGAGCATTGCCGGCAACTCACGCCGGACCCGCCGGGCGCGTTGCGCAGCTCGCCTGCGCAGCCACAGGTCCGGGGCGAGAAAGCCGGCGACCGGCGCGGCCAAGACGATCAAGAATCCCAGCCTCCCCGGTGCGACGGCGCCGAGCAGCGCACCCGCCCCTGCGCCCACCACCGTCGCGGTCAGCTTGGCCGCCCACAGCTCCCGCGCACCCATGCCGCCTGGCCGGCCCGCCGCCGCGATCCGCCGGTCGAGGTCGCCGGGCGCGTGGCGCCCCGCGGCGGCTCCCGCGCCAAGCGTCGCGAGCGCCCGCATGGCGCGCGGGGCTCCCCCAGAATGCCGCCGGCCGCGTGGCAGCAATGACGCCACGCCGAGCACCGCCAGGACGGCCGCGGCGAAGGCCGGCAGGGCCACGATCACCACCGGACGCGCCCCAGCCTGCGGATGGCCACGGTTGCCACTACCTGCAAGACCACCGCGATGCCCACCAGCCACGCCGTCAGGAACGAGCTCCAGAGCCCGACGAGGAACCCTGGCTGGGCGAGCTCCGCCAACCCGGCCCCGCCGACCGGCATCAGGACCACCACCAAGCCCGTGAAGCGGGCCTGGGCCGTGGCGGAGCGCACCTCGTCCTCGAGCCGCGATTGGTCACCGAATGCCTCGGCGCACTCGCGCAGCAGCGACGCGAGGTCCCCCCCGGCGCGGTGCTGCACCAGACACGCGGCCACGAGCGCGTCGATCCGGGAGGCATTGACGCGCTCGCGCATCGCCTCCAGCGCGCGGTCTGTCCGGGCGCCGGCGGCCAGCTCGGCCGCCACCCGGCCGAGCTCGTGTCCGGCCGGCCCCGACACCGCTGCCGCGGCCTCGGTCACGGCGTTGCGCAGCGAATGCCCGCCACCGAGCGCGCCGGCCAGCGCGGTGGCGATGGCGGCCGCCTCGGCGTCGACCGCGCGCCGGTAGCGGTCACGGCGTCCGCGCAGGAGCCTGCCGGCCACCCAGGGGCCACCGGCGCCCAGCGCGAGCCCGGGGAGCGGCCCAGCCACCAGCAGGCCGAGGGCGAACGCCCCGAACCCGCCGGCCCAGAGCAGATGTCTGCGCTCGCGTGCGCCTGGATCGCGGCCCTCGCTGCCGGCGGCCGTGAACACGTGGGCGAGCGCGAGCACGGTACGCAACGCGCGTGGCAGCCCGATCCGCGCCGACGGCACCGCGCCGGCAAGCAGGTCGGCGACCGCCGCAGCACCGGCGAGTCCGGCCACGAACGCCGTCAGCGTCGCCGGCGCCATCACTTTTGCCCGAGCCGGACGGCGAGCGAGCCCTGAAGCGCCCGGCGCGTCTGGGGCCCGACCATCAGCTCACGCGTGGCCGCCCCGGCCGGGCCCTTGACCACCTCGCAGACCGACACGACCCTGCGCGATCCGTCCGGCATCCGCGCCTGGTGCACCACCAGGTCCAGGGCGCTCTGAACCTGGTCGCGCACCGCGGCGTGGGGAAGCCCGACCCCGGCCATGAGCGCCAGCGTCTCGAGCCGCCGCAGGGCATCCCCGGGAGAGTTGGCGTGCACCGTGCTCAGCGAGCCGTCGTGGCCGGTGTTCAGCGCCTGCAGGAGATCGAGCGCCTCGGGCCCCCGTACCTCGCCGACGACGATCCGATCCGGTCGCATTCGCAGCGCGTTGACCACCAGGCGGCGGATGGTCACCTCTCCCCTGCCTTCGAGGTTCGGCGGCCGCGACTCCAGCCGCACCACGTGATCCTGACGCAGGGACAGCTCGGCGGCGTCCTCGATCGTCACGACCCGCTCGCCCGCAGGGATCGCACCCGACAGCGCGTTCAGCGTGGTCGTCTTGCCCGAGCCGGTGCCTCCGCTGACCAGGATCGATGCGCGTCCCGCCACGGCCACGGCCAGCAGCTCGGCCACCGCGGGCGACAAGGTCGAGTTGTCCACCAGGTCGCGGAGCGAGAAGCCATCGCGGCGGAAGCGCCTTATGGTGAGGCACGGGCCCGAGAGGGACAGGGGCGGCACCACGACGTTCACGCGCGACCCGTCCTGGAGCCGTGCGTCGCACAGCGGCGAGGCCTCGTCGACCCTACGGCCCAGCGGAGCGAGGATCCGCTCGATCGCGTGGGACAGCTCAGATTCGGAGCCGAACCTGACCGCCGTGCGCGCGACCTTGCCGCGGCGCTCGACGTAGACGTTGTCGGGGCCGTTGACCATCACCTCGTCGACCGCCGGATCCGCCAGCAACGGCTCGAGCGGGCCGAGGCCGCCGGCCAGGCGCAGCACGCATTCGCACAGCTCGTCGCGCTCGGCCGGCGCGAGGACCGCGGCTTCCCGGTTCACGAGGTCACGCACCTGGGCCGCAAGATCGTCGCCCGCGAGCGTGCCCGTGCGAGCCCGCTCGACCAGCTGGCCGCGCAGCGCCTCGGCGAGGTCGTCGATCGAGCCCACGCTCAGGAGAGTGCGCCGCGACCCAGGTTCGCCCCCCGACATTCGTACGCCAGCGTTCCCAAACGTGGCAGAGTGGGCGCCGGTGGACGAGCAGAGCTTGCAGATCGTGAAACGGATGTGGATCGATTACCGCGAGGGGGGCGTGCAAACAGCCCTTGCGCACTGCCATCCCGATATCGAGTTCCAGCCCGACGACGGGCGGGTGTGGCTCGGCCACGACGGAGTCCGGGCGTTCTTCGCGCAGTTCACCGAGGAGCAGGGGCGCCACTTCGCTGCCTCCCCCTACACCTTCGAGCCGAGCGGCCGCGGGGTGATCGTGGCCGGCCATCGACGCATCCGCTCCGCCCGCTCGAGCGACTCCGACTACACCTACTTCGCCCATCACGTGGAAGACGGCTTGATCACGCGGGTCGCGGCGTTCACCACCCGGGAGAAAGCGACCGAGGACGTCGAACCGCGAAGCTGAGGGAGTGCGCCGCGTAATCCTGCTCGTGTCGGCGATGGTGCTCGTCGACACCATGTTCTTCGCGGCCATCACGCCGCTGCTGCCCACCTACCAGGACGACCTCGGCCTCTCGAAGACCGCCGCCGGGATTCTCAGCGGTTCCTACGCCGCGGGCACGCTGCTGGCATCGCTGCCCTCGGGATGGCTGGCGGGCCGGATCGGCGGCAAGCGCACCAGCATGCTCGGGCTGGGGTTGCTGTGCGTGACAAGCGTCGCGTTCGGCTTCGGTCACTCGATCGAGGCGCTCGACGCGGCCCGCTTCATCCAGGGAATCGGCGGTGCGTGCACCTGGGCCGGCGGGCTGGCGTGGCTGATCGGCGTGACCCCTGCCGAGCGTCGCGGCCAGACCATCGGGGGCGCTCTCGGCGCCGCGGTGTTCGGGGTGCTGCTCGGTCCCGTGATCGGGGGCGCCGCGTCGGAGTCGAGTCCCGAGCTGATCTTCTCGCTGGTGGCGGTGACGGCCGCGGGCTTGCTGGCGTGGACGCTGACCACGCCGGGCGCCGACGCGCGGGTGCGGAGCACATGGGGCGATCTCGGCAGCGCGCTTCGCGGCCGCAGGCTCCAAATGGCCGTCTGGCTGTTTCTGCTGCCGGCGCTGACGATCGGGACGATCGACGTGCTCGTCCCGCTCCGCCTCGACGACCTCGGCGCCCGCGGCCTGACGATCGGCGCGTTGTTCGTCGCGGCCGCGGCCGTCGAAGCGGCCCTCAACCCAGTCATGGGGCGAATCTCGGATAGGCGCGGACGACTGGCACTGCTTCGCGTGGGGCTGGTCGGCAGCGCCGGGACGTCGCTGCTGCTTGCCGTGCCGGGCTCGGTGGCGCTGCTCGGCGTGGTGCTGATGGGCGCCGTGCTCAGCCTCGCCTTCTTCTGGGCCCCCGCCGCTGCGCAGCTGTCGGAGGCCTCGGAGCATTCGGGGCTTGACCAGGGATTCGCCTTCGGCCTGATGAACCTCGCATGGGCCGCCGGTCAGGTGACGGGCGGCGCAGCCGGCGGCGCGCTGGCCGATCTGACCGTCGACGCCGTGCCCTATTCGATCGTCGCGCTGCTGTGCGGCGTCACGCTGGTCGCGGTGCGCGGGCGCAGAGCCGTCCCCGCTTAGCGGGAGGAGCGCAGGCCGATCATCGATCGGCCGAGCACCGCACCGACGACCTCAGCGGGAGGAGCGCAGGCCGGTCATCGATCGGCCGAGCACCGCACCGACGACCTCAGCGGGAGGAGCGCAGGCCGGTCATCGATCGGCCGAGCACCGCACCGACGACCTCAGCGGGAGGTGTCCCACGCCCGGAGTTGGGGCAGCGGGTCGAACGGCTTGCCGCCCACGTACCAGCCGGGGGCGCTCCACAGCTCGAAGTGCAGGTGGCATCCCTGGGCGTGGCCCGTCTCGCCGACCTCGCCTAACCGTGCCCCCCGGGCCACCACTGCGCCCTCCTTGAGGCGCGCGGGCGACTGCAGGTGCATATACACCTGATCCTGGTCGGGCGCGGTGACCACGATGTAGTTGCCGGCGGCCGACTGGTAGCCCGCAAACCGGACCGTGCCGGCCTTGGCGGCCACGAGCGGGGTGCCGCACGCCGCGAGCACGTCCTGGCCCTGGTGGGTGTGACCGGCCCGGCCCGCACCGAAGCGGGCCCCCGCCTGGCCGAAGTTGTGGGCGCCCTGGACGGGAAAGTTGCCGGCACCGGGGACCGGCGCGGCCACGACGGGCACGGCGGCCGCCACCGAGAGCCTGCGCGGCGGTGCCTTGCGCCGGTATTCGCGCGCCGCGAAGTCGCCGGTCACGGTGCCGGGCGGCACGCGCATCCGGAAGCTGCCGTAGCGCTGGGAGCTGATCCGCGCGCGCTTGTCGTCGGCGCTGCCCTTGCCGTTGTAGACGATCGCGTTGCGCACCGCCTGGAGGCGGACGCCGCGCACGGCGAGCAGGCTGCCTGGGCGGATCGCCCTGCCTGGCGCACAGGACGCCACGCACGACCACTTCGACACCACCGGGATCGGCGCGATGGCGAGGGCCGTGCCCTCGGACACCATCCCGTCACGGGTGCCGAGCACGAACGTCCCGCTGACCGTCTCCCACGGCACGCGGACGCGGACTGCTGAACCCGAGGCCTGGGCCGCGCGCCCGCGGAGGTTACGGATGCCTTGGGGGCCGCCGGGGAAGATCGCGCGGAACACGTTGCCCATGCCCTGGCCGGATACGAGCAGCAGGCTGCCCCCGCGGGCCTGGCCGCCGCTGCACGCCGAGATGCACTCGACGTGGCTGATCCGTGGTTGGGCCGCCTGCGCGGGCGCCGTGCCCGTCAGCGCCGCCACCACGGCACAGATCACGGCTACAGCTCGGGCGATGCGCTTGCTCACGGCTTCCCGGTCCCTTCTTCCAGGCCTACGGGGTTAGCTGACGGGCTCGCGCGGAAGGTGCACTCGGTCGCACTACAGACGACCTTTCGCCCCGAGGGCCACATGGCCCTCCTTGGCTCCCCCGTTTCCCACCGGCACGACCGGTAGGAGCTCGGCGATGTTCTTAGGAAGGAACACCACATGGCCTCGGGAGCTGCGGTCAGCCTCCGCAGACGGGCCAGGGGTCTGTGCCTTCGGCTTTGTACAGCTTCAAAGCAACGCGATCCTGCTCGGCCTCGCTGGCCTTGGAGGGGTCGGTGCCCTGGCCGCCGTTTGCCTTCCATGTGGCCTTGGAGAACTGGTACTTGCCGAAGTACCTGCCGTTGGCAGACACCGATGTGATGTCGCCGCCGGACTCGCACTGGGCGATCTTCTCGAGCGCCGCGGGCGCGTTGCCCGACAAGGGCACCTTGGTCTTCTTGCGTGTGACCGAGCGGCTGGTGAACGGCCGCAGCTTGAGGGCGTTGCGCGTGGCGGGCCCGACGATGCCGTCGGCGGTGATGCCGCTGCGCTTCTGAAAGCGCTTGACGCCCCGCGCGGTGCCGCTGCCGAACTTGCCGTCGGCGGTCAGGCTGAGCTTGCGCTGGACGGCCTTGACGGCCGGGCCGGTGTCGCCCTTCCTGAGGACGATCTCGGAGCTCACGGCGCCGGAGTCGGCGCTTGGGTTGTCCGCGAGCGCGGCGCTCGCGCCGAACAGACCCGTCATCAGTGCGACGGCCGCGGTGGCCACCATGAGCGTGCGTAGCGCGGCACGGCGCGAACGGCTGAACAGATTGAACCCCAAGGCGCTTCAACTCTCTTTCCTATGGGCCTACGGGGTGAGCTGACGGGCTCGCGCTGGAAGTGCGCTACGCCGCATAGAGCGGCGATTCGCCCCGGGGATTGGACCTCTTATGGCCCGCTCCCGAGTGGTTCCCCCGTTCCCCGCCGGACAGGCCAGCGGGAACTCGGCGTATTCAGAATCAGCGCAGTATAGAAGCAGATCCGACGGCTTGTTGTCCAACCACCCCATCGCGCGGCTAGATTCGGGCCATGGATCTGGGAATTCAGGGGCGGGTCGCGCTGGTGGGTGCGGCCTCCAAAGGCATCGGCCGCGCGATCGCCGCCGCGCTGGCGGCGGAGGGCGCGCAGGTGGCCATCACGTCGCGTTCGCGCGAGCGCATCGACGCCGCCGCCCTCGCCACAGGCTCCCACGGCTACGTGCTCGACAGCAGCGATCTCGACGCGATGCCCGCGCTGATAAGCGCGGTCGAGGCCGACCTTGGCCCTATCGACATCCTGGTGACCAACACCGGTGGACCCCCGGGCGGCGCCGATCCCCTCTCGTTCACCCGGGAACAGTGGGAGGCAGCCCACCGCGACCTGGTCCTGGCCCCGATCACCCTGATCGAGCGCGTGCTGCCCGCCATGCGCGAGCGCGGCTTCGGGCGGGTGCTCAACGTCTCCTCGAGCTCGGTCCGCGAGCCGATCCCCACATTGATGCTGTCCACCGCCCACCGTGCCGGCATGTCGGGTGCGTTCAAGACGCTTGCCCAGCTCGTGGCCGCCGACGGCGTGACCGTTAACACGATCCTGCCCGGCCGGATCGCCACCGACCGCGTGTTCGACAACGCCGGCTCGCGCGAGGCCGCCGAACAGGCGGCCAAGGACACGATCGCCGCCGGCCGCCTCGGCACCGTGGAGGAGTTCGCCGCCGTGGCCACCTTTCTGTGCTCGGCGCGCGCGTCGTACGTCACTGGCGAGAGCGTGACCGTCGACGGTGGGCTCACCCGCAGTGTCTGAGCCGCGGCGCGGCGGTCATGCCGGACCCGGCGACGGGATCGCCACCGAGCGCCCCTCCCCGGCGGAGCATGCCCGTACTGTGGCCGCCTCCACCAACGCCGCCACGCTGGCAAGCCTGACCGCCGCGGGCGACCCCTGGGCGTCGATGGTCGCCTACGGGTTGCTGGAGGACGGCGCGCCGGTCCTGTGCGTCTCGGACATGGCGTTGCACGGGCGCAACCTGGCCACCGAGGCACGGGCGAGCATCGCGATCGTGACCCCGCTGGCGGCCGGCGCCGATCCCGCCGACAGCCCACGCCTGACGGTGGCGGGCCGGGTCGAGCGCCCGTCGGGCACCGAAGACGCTGCCGCCAAGGCGGCATTCCGTGCCGCGGTGCCATCCGCGTCGGTGTTCGAGGACTTCGACGACTTCACCCGCTGGGTGCTGCGCGTGGAGAGCGTCCGCTGGGTCGGCGGCTTCGCCAAGATGGCTTGGGTCGATCCGGCCGACTATGCGGCCGCGGTGGCCGACCCCGTCTCCCCCGCGGCGGCCCCGGCCGTCGCGCACTTAAACGCCGACCACGCCGGCGCCCTCCTGGCGATGGCCCGCCGGCTGGGCGGCCGTGAGGACGCGTGCGCGGCCGAGTGCATGGCCGCCGACCGCTACGGCCTCGATCTGCGGGCCGAGACGCCTGACGGCCTGCGGCCCGTGCGCGTCGAGTTCGCCGATCCGATCGACGCGGCCGGCGGGCTACGCGCGGCAACAGTCGAGCTGGCGCGGCGCGCCCGAGAGTAGGCCGGGCGCGCTAGCGGTGGGCCGGCTTGGTCAGCCGGCGCCGGTGCGAACCGGAGACCAACTGCTTAGCCGCGGTGCGCCCGGTGGCCGTGAAGCGGTAGCGCCCCGGCTTGAGCTTGCGCGACACGCTCACCCGCACGGTGCGCCGCTTCGTGGTGAGGGTGAAGGCCTTGCTGCGGCCGACGCGGCGACCACGGGCATCGCGCAGGGTGACCCGCACGCCCTTCAGCGTCACACCGACCGCGCGGACCCGGACCCTGAACGGATGGCCCTTACGCGCGCGGCGCATCCCGATGGTCGCGCCGACGAGCAGCTTCACGCGCGAGCGAGCGCGAGCACGCGCTCGTGACTGGGCCAGCGCCTGCGTCCGCGACGGCCCTGCGGGCCGGGGGCGGCTCAGCACCTTGATCGTGGAGCCCGCCATGCTGGCCTCTCCCTTGCCGTTGGGGTGCAGCGGATAGGCGGGCTCGGTGGGCGCCAGGCCCTCGAACCAGCGGTTCGGCGGCAGCTTGCAGACATCGTGGCCCATGCTGTCGGCGTAGGTGTCGACGTACTCGGCGTCGTTGGCCGCGGCCTGGCCGGCGATCATCGCGTTGATGCGGATGATCAGCTCGTCGATATAGCGCACGTCATCGGTGCTCAGGGGCACCGTCGGGTAGCAGTTGCCTGTCTTCGGCAGCACATCCGGGTAGCCGACGATGGCTACCCGCGCGCCGGGACTGCGCGCGTGGATGCCTTGGAGCACCGCGGCGATCTTCGGCTTGGCCGCCTCGATCTTGGCCGCCACTGTGTCGTTGCCGCCGGGCGCGTAGTTGTCGCGGCATGCGGTCCCCGTCGGAGCGGTGAGGCCGAGCTGGGCGCACTTGGTGGCCACACCGACAAGGCCGGCGTCGTTGCCGCCGATCCCGACGGTCACCAGCGAGCTGTTGGCGCGCAGGGCGTTGAACTGCGGGGGGTTGGTGCCGCCTGCCGGAAGGTCGGTCTGAGGTGACGTCATGTCCTTGGTCTTGGCGCTGCCGCAGCTGACGTCGGTGAACGTGCCGACCGCGAGCGCCGAGGCGGTGAGCGACGGGTAGTTGTGGTCAGAACGCCCGCAGTCGATCGGGTCGCCGTGCTGCATCGGAACGAGCGGCGCCGAGGTGTAGGAGTCACCAAGCGCGACGTACTTGTCGCCGGCGGCCTGGGCTACGCCCGGGCAGCACAGCGCCATGACCGCGAACACCAGTGCCACTCGCAACCTCGCCATGGCGCGACCATACCGTCAGCGCAGTGAGCTGCGCGCCACCGGGAAATCGAAGAACGCCTGCGAGCAGGCAACGGGAGCGCATGCCCGTTGCCTACCCGCTTCGCGTCGGCTATGCCAGTCCGGCGGGCGTCTGTGCCGGCTCGAGCGCCAGGTCGAGCACCTCGCCGATCGTCATGACCGGGTGGAAGGTCATCTGCTCGCGGACCTCCTCGGGCACCTCGTCCACGTCGGCGCGGTTGCGCTCGGGGATGATCACGTCGGTCAGGCCGGCCGCGTGGGCGGCAAGCACCTTCTGCTTGAGCCCGCCGATCGGCAGCACGCGGCCCTGCAGCGTGACCTCGCCGGTCATGCCCACCGTGTGCTTGACCGGGCGGCCGCTGAGCAGCGACGCCAGCGCCGTGGTCATCGTGACCCCGGCGCTCGGGCCGTCCTTGGGGATCGCTCCCGCGGGCACGTGCACGTGGAACTCACGGTCGTCGAACGAGTCCTCGTGGGCTCCAACCTCCTCCGCGTGGCCGCGCACATAGGAAAGGGCGATCCGCGCCGACTCCTTCATCACGTCGCCGAGCTGGCCGGTGAGCACCAGGCTCTCCTTGCCCTTCATGGACGTCGCCTCGATGAACAGCACGTCGCCGCCCACCGGGGTGTAGGCCAGGCCCGTTGCCACACCGGGAACCGCCGTACGCTCGGCGGCCTCCTGGAAGTGGCGTTGGCGGCCCAGCGCCTCGCGCACTGCGTCGACGTCGATCGTGACCGGCGCCTCGGCGGTGCCGCCCGCGATCTTCGTGGCAGTCTTGCGCAGCACGGTGCCGAGCTCACGCTCCAGCGACCGCACGCCGGCCTCGCGGGTGTACTCGGCCACGATGGTGCGAAGCACGCCGTCGTCGACCACGACCTCGTCCTCGTTGAGCCCGTTGCGCCTGCGTTGGCGCGGCCACAGGTAGTCACGAGCGATCGCGACCTTCTCCGCGGTGGTGTAGCCATCGAAGCGCACGACCTCCATGCGGTCGAGCAGCGGCCCGGGAATCGTGTCCGCCACGTTGGCGGTCGCGATGAACAGGACCTGCGACAGGTCGATCTCCACGTCGAGGTAGTGGTCACGGAACGCATGGTTCTGCGCCGGGTCCAGCACCTCGAGCAGGGCCGCCGACGGGTCGCCCCGCCAGTCGTTTCCGACCTTGTCGACCTCGTCGAGCATGATCACCGGGTTCATCGTCTTGGCGTCGCGCAGGGCACGCACCAGCCGTCCCGGCAGGGCACCGACGTAGGTGCGTCGGTGGCCGCGGATCTCGGCCTCGTCGCGCACCCCGCCGAGCGACATGCGCACGAACTCGCGGCCCGTCGCCCGGGCGATCGACTCGCCGATGGAGGTCTTGCCGGTGCCGGGAGGGCCGATCAGGGTCAGGATCGCGCCCGACTTCCTATCGCCCTCGTCCTCGATCCCGCGATCGCGACGCAGCTTCATCACGCCGATGTGCTCCACGATCCGGTCCTTGACGTCGTCGAGGCCCGCGTGGTCGGCATCGAGCACCTCACGCGCGGCCACCGGGTCCAGCACCTCGTCGGAGGTCTTCGACCACGGCAGAGCAACCAGCCAGTCGAGATAGGTGCGGATCATCGAGCTCTCGCCCGACTGCTCGCCCATGCGCTCGAACCGCCCGAGCTCCTTCTCGGCCTGCTCGCGCACGTCGTCGGGCATGCCGGCTTCCTCGATCTTTGACCGGTACTCCTCGGCCACCGAGGCGTCGTCCTCGTCCAGCTCCTTGCGGATCGAGTCCATCTGCTTGCGCAGGAAGTACTCGCGCTGCTGCTTGTCGGCCCCGGATTGGACGTCCTCACGGATGCGCTCGCGAATCTGCAGCTCGGCCAAGCGGGCCTTCTGCAGCTCCAGCGCCTTCTCGAGGCGGTCGGTCACGTCCAGGGTCTCGAGCAGGTCGACCTTCTCGTCGTAGCCGATGTCGGGCGAGTAACCCGAGGTGTCGGCCAGAGCGCCGGGCTCGGAGATCGAGCGCAGGAACGCCGAGACGCGGCCGTTGTCGCCTCGCAGCTCGAGCAGTTCCTCGACCACCGCGCGGTACTCGCGCTCGAGGTTGCGGGTCTTGCCGTCAACCGGCTCGTCGTCGGGATGCGGGGTGACCTCGACGCGCAGCTCGCCGGAAGCGGCAGCGCGTGCGGCACCCGCGATGCCGCGGTGCAGGCCGTTCAGGGCCACTGCGTGGCCTCCGCCCGGCAGACGCACGCGCTCTGAGACCTCGGCCACGGTTCCGACCGACGCGAACTCGTCGTCCTTGCGCGGCACGATCAGCACGCGCTCCTCGTCGCCGACGTCGATGGTCAGCGTCACGTTCATGTTGGGGAAGACGACCGAATCGTCGACCGGGACAAGCAGCAGGGTTTCAGTGGCTTCAGTCAAGTCGATCTCCTAGTACTTACGAAAGGTAAGTGCAGCCTAGCACCTCACGGCGGTTGTGACGAAACCTGATACGCCACCACTAAGATCTTAGAGGGCGAGCGATCGACCGCCCGTTTGTGCGAAGCTCTACCACATGGGTGCAGGCACCCACTCCCCCGCGCGCGATGCGGCCTCGGCGGCCGCACTGGAGCTGATCGAGCCCGAGATGACCCTCGGGTTGGGCTCTGGGCGCGCGCTCTGGCGAGTGGTGGAGCGGATCGCCGAGCGCTGGCCCGACGGCCCGCCGCTGCGCGCCGTCGTGGCCTCCGAGCGCACCCGCGAGCGCGCCCGCGAGGCCGGCATCGAGATCGTCGAGCTCGACGGCAGCTTCCAACTCGACCTGGCGCTGGACGGCGCGGACGAGATCGACCCCCAGCTACGGCTAATCAAGGGGGGCGGCGGAGCGTTGCTACGCGAGAAGATCGTGGTGGCCGCCGCCCGCCGGTTCGTGGTGGTGGCGGAGACTCCCAAGCGGGTCACCCACCTCGGCGAGGCGTTCAAGCTGCCGGTGGAAGTCGCGCCGTTCGCCGCGCGCGACACCCAGCGCAGGCTCTCCGGAGTGTTGGCCGACCCCGTCTTGCGCCTCGACGAGGACGGCGAGCCCTACGTGACCGATGAGGGCCACCACATCCTGGACTGCCCCCTCCCCGCCGACACCGACCTCGACGCCCTGACCGAAGAGCTGCACCACGTGCCAGGGGTGTTGGAGCACGGCCTGTTCATTGGCATGACCGAGCGGGCCTTGCTCGGTACGCCGGAGGGCCGCCTCGAGGTGCTCGAGCGGGCCTAGCCGGTCAGCCGGCGGCCGGCAGCTCGGCCCGGCAGGCCGAACGCGGTCATCAGGTCGGGCTCGAGGAAGGCGGTGATGATGAGATCTGAGGGCCGTCGAAGCTGAAGACGTCGAGTGCGTAGGGGCGATAGACGCCCGCGGCCTCGTCCAGCAGGTAGGCGGCGCTGGCGGGCAGACCGGTGGGAGACGAGCAGATCCGCGCCGCGGTGACCCGCTACTTCGAGGCGATGGATCGCGGCGATGACGACGTCGTGGTACACCGGACACGACGCGATCGCCACCTTCCTGCGCTCGGGTCCAATGGTCGAAGCCGGCGATCTGCTCGTCGGCGTCGACCCGTGGACCGGGCGTGGCGGCCACCTTCTCGCCGACCACCTTCACGGTCGGCGTCCTCAGGTGCGTACGCGCGTGCACCGCTCTTGCGCATGCCCTTGCCCTCGACCTCGTCGACCCAGGCCACGGCGTGTCTCCTCATCGTCTCGATGTCGGGCGCGAAGTCCGAGCCGGCACACACCAGGATCAGGAATGCAAGGGGTCTCCGTTCGTCGTGGTCGTCGACTCTCGGCCCCGCGGGGACTAATCGGTTGGTCGATCGACCTTTCGAGTGGGTCGGGACCACGATGCCGAGACCAAGCTCTTGGCCGCCGGGCATCACGCGAGCGCTTCTATCATGCTGCTGACGCGGGACACATGCAGAGCGAGATCACCAAAGTGCGCCGCGACCCGGCAGCGATCGTCCGAATGTATTCGCGCGTGGCCCCTGCCTACGAGCTGTGGGGACGGCTCGCGGACTCGCGCGTCAGGAGGACCGTCCGCGAGCTCGTCGGTGAGGCCGGTGGTGGGACGGTGCTCGAGGTGGGCTGCGGAACGGGCGCGGTGCTGGTGGAGCTGGCGCGCGACAACACGGCCGGGACGACCATCGGAGTCGACCTGGCCCCGGGCATGAGTGCGGCCGCACGGCGGCGGATCGAGCGGGCCGGGCTTGAGCGCACGGAAGTCCGGTCGGGGAATGCATGCCGGCTGGACCTCGCCGATGGGAGCGTCGACACCCTCACCAGCAGCTACGTACTCGACATTCTCTCGTCGGAGGACGTACTCGTCGGGCTGAGGGAGTTCAGACGCGTTCTCCGGCCCGGAGGGCGCCTGGTGCTGGTGAGCGTCACGCCGGGCGAGCGCCGGCTGCATCGGCTGCCCGAGCTCCTCTACGGAAGCCGGCTGCCCTTCACCTCGAACTGTCGCGGCATCCGCACGGCTCCCCTCCTGGCGGCGCTCGGCTTCGGCCCGGTCGAACGTCGCTACGTCAGCCAGCTGTGCCTGCCCAGCGAGGTGGTGTGCGCAACCCGGGGCGCGAGACGACCGTGATCGCCGGGCCCGGCAGCGCGAGCGCTCCGACCTTTCTCACGTCACGCTCACGCGGCGGTGTTAAAAGATCCCGGACTTGGGTCGGCCGAAGCGGATCAGACCACTACCCGCCGTACTCCTCGCTCTCGTCTCTGTCGTGGCCGTGACGTTCGCAGCGGGCGCCCTGTTGCACAGGTCAGACCGCGGCGGGGCCGGAGCCGGCGACGTCCCGTCCGCCGACCCGGTCCACTCCCCGCATACGCCGCGCGTCGACCCGCTGGTCCGGCGGCGAGTGGTGCTCGGACGATCGTCACAGGGGCGGCCGATCTCCGCGGTGGAGCTGGGCGATCCGGACACACCGTCAAAGATCCTGGTCGTGGGCTGCATCCACGGGAACGAGACGGCCGGGATCGACATCGCTCGCCGACTTCCGCGCCTGTCGCTTCAGGCGGAGTCGGACCTATGGGTGATCGACGACCTCAACCCCGACGGCACAGCGGCGGGCACACGACAGAACGCACGGGGAGTCGATCTGAACCGAAACTTCCCTTACCGGTGGCGGCGACTGGGTCAACGCGGCGATCAGCAGTTTCCCGGCGCGGGGCCGCTCTCGGAGCCCGAGTCGCGGATTGCCCACGCGCTGATCCTCCGCCTGCGCCCGGCGGTGACGGTGTGGTTTCACCAGCCGCTCGGAGTCGTCGACGAGTCGGGCGGCAGTCTCGCTCTGCAGCGGCGCTTCGCCCGGCTTGTGGGCTTGCCGACGCGTCGCTTGGCCCGGTATCCGGGCAGCGCAGTCGGCTGGCAGAATCATCGGCTGCCGCGCACGACTGCCTTCGTGGTTGAACTGCCATCAGGCCCGTTGTCACCACGCCAGCTGGCGGGCCAGACAAGCGGGATCCGCGCCCTCGCCCGATAGCTTCTGGGCCGGCGCGCTGTCGACCTGCCCAACCTCTCCTCACAAGCCTTCGGCGGTCACGGCGGCGCGCCCAGCTCGGCCGCGATCGCCATTCGGGCGCGGCAGCAGCCGCACCTCACGCGCGAAGTTCTGCGCCGCGGTCAGGTAGACGGCCTGGCGCAGGGTGACGCGGAGAGTCGCGGTCGCCGTCGCGGCTCCCGCCGAGCCCCCACCACCGGCATCCGGAGCCTTATCGGGTGCCGTCGCCGTCGCGCCGTTCAGCGCCAGCAGCTCCACGTTCTCCAGCGCAAGAAACGTGCGGCCCCCGCCCGAGCGAGGCTCGGTCGAGACGACCACGTCCACGCGCGCACCCGGCCCGCCCGCCTGTGAGAGCGGCGCGCCCCCGGCCACCGGAACCGCCACCGCTCGTTCGCCGCGCCGCAGACCACCTCCGCCGCCGGTGCCCCGCTCCGAACGCGCGAGCGCGCCCGCCGTGACGTAGGCGCCGCGCGACAAAGCGCCCGCGGGCTTCGCGCCCACGGCATCCCCCGGCGCGGCCACGGCGTCCGGCGGCACATACCGAGCCGGCACCTCGCGCACGATGAGGTCCCGCGATCCGAGCTTCCTGCCGGCCGGCAGGTCGCGGGCGGCGACCACGACCGGCAGCGGTCTGCCCGTGCGCGCCTCGACCGCGCGCACCTTGCCACCGACCTGGGCGGCGGCAATCCCGCCGCACGCCAACGCCAGGGACAGCATGAGCAGTCCACGCCTGCGCCGCGCCGCGGCGCTCACTTGCCGACCACCGGGATCTCCACGGCCGCGACGGTGCCCTCATCGGTACGGCGAACGCTTAGCGTGCCACCGGCATCCTCGATGGCGCGGGCGGCGATCCCCAGTCCGCGCCCACGGCCCCCAGATCCGCGCGCAGCGGAGCCGGCGCGCGGCCCGCGGTCGCTGATCTCCACGACGACCGTGTCAGCAGTCGACCGGCCCCGCAGCCTAACCGGGCCGCTGCCGTGCTCGAAGGCGTTGGCGAGCAGGTTGCCGATGGCCTGGGCGAGGCGGCCGCGATCGGCGCGAACTGCCGCCGGAGGACCGTCCCAGCTGACACTGAGCCTTCGACCGCCGCACGCGGCCACCGGTCGCCATCCCGCCGCGGCGCGCCGGACGACGCGATCAAGCGTGAGAACCTCGGGCATGCGTGTCGCGCGCCCGCCCGCGCGAGCGGCGTCGAGGTCAGCTAGGCCGGTGCGCAGCCGCTCGAACTCCGACTCCAGCGCCGTGGCGAGCCGGATGCCCCCGGGGTGGCGCCGCACGGCCGCGCTGGCCAGCGCCATCGTGGACGCCGCGCCGCGCAACTCGTGAGCAGCGTCGGCAACCAGGTCGAGCCGGCGGCGCAAGCCCGCCACCCACACGGCGAGCAGCGCGGCCACCAGCCACCCGCACGCGGCCGCTGCGCTCACGTCGTGCCCTCGGTCAGGCGGTAGCCAACCCCGCGCACGTTCACGATCCACGGCCGTCCCGACGATTCCGACAGCTTGCGCCGCAGCCGGCACGCGTGCGCGTCGACCGTGCGGGTTCGCCCGATCGAGACATAGCCCCAGACGTCGCGCAGCAGCTCGTTCTTGGAAACCACGCGGTCGGGCTCCTCCGCCAGCGCCTGCAGCAGCGAGAACTCCTTGGCGGAGAGATGAAGCGGCCGGTCGCCCATGCGCACCGACCGCGTACGGGGATCGATCGTCAGGTCCGCCACCCTGATGGCGCCCCGCAAGGGGCGCCCGTTGCAGCGCCGCAGCACCGCCCGTACCCGCCCCAGGAGCTCCTGGTAGAGGAACGGCTTGACCACGAAGTCGTCGGCCCCGCGCGCGAACCCGCGCACGCGGTCGGCGTCACCCGAACGCCCGGTGATCACGATGACCGGCAGCTCGGGGTCGATCCGCGACCCCATGCCGTCGGCCGCGCGTACGCGGTCGAGCAGCTCCAGCCCGTGGCCCTCCTCGAGGCCGAGATCGAGCAACACGAGCGCCGGGTGGCGGACCTCGATCTGGCGGATGCCCTCCGCGGCCCCGGCGGCGGCGGCCACCGCATACCCGTCGGCCGCCAGGTTGTCGGCTAGGAAGGACCGGGTGGCTTCGTCGTCCTCGACGATGAGCAGTGACTGGTTCATGCCCTGCCAAGCCCGCGCGGCCGCGAGTTCGCCCCCGTCCGTGCAAATCTCGTTGCAGTCCGTCCGGTCGTGCAGGGATCGCGGTTAGGATCGCGACGCGCTCGGGCGTCGGAATGTTGCTGACTCCCGAGCCGAACTATTTATGGACGGAATCAAACGCGGAAACTACGAGTCGGGCGCAGACTATGTCCTGGAGTACGGGGAACTGCGCTTCACCTTCAACGAACGCGACTTCACCGAGCGCGTGGAGCAGGCTGCCGTAAAGCTCGGCTTCGTGTCCGACTCGCTGGAGGACGACGAGCGCGAGGATCTGGTGAACCTCACGGTCAACGGCGAGGTCTCAGACCCCCACTCCGAGCTCGGCGAGCACGTAGTGGAATGCTGGAGTGAGCTGCACGGGCAGTCGGACCGCTCGCTCGTGCACTGGCTGCGACGCCTGGTGTTCCGCGGCGCCTGGCTTGACCAGCGTGTGATGGAGGGAGAGCTCGAGGTGTTCTTCGACCAGTCAGACCACTCCTTCGGCTACACCCAGCCCGATCGCAACTTCGAGCCGATCGAGCTCTCACCCGAGCCCTCGTGGCGCCGGGTCGGCTATCGCCGGTAAGCCTCGGTGCGGTGCTCGCCGCATCACCGATGCGGCTCCGCTCCTCCCGTCCGCCGGGAGCCCCCAGCGCCTTCAAGAAGCTGCAACACGTACTCAGGGTCATCGGTGACCTCGATCATCTCGACGTCCTCGATTGAGATCTTGCCTTCGCGCTGTACGGGGTCGCGTAGCCAGTCGAGGAGGCCGCTCCAGTAGTCGGATCCGAACAGCACGATCGGAAACCAGCGGATCTTGCCCGTCTGGCGCAGCGTGGCCGCCTCGAACAGCTCATCAAGCGTGCCGAGTCCGCCCGGGAACACCACGAACGCGCACGCGTACCGCACGAACATGACCTTGCGCGTGAAGAAGTAGTGGAACTGCAGCGCGACATCGACCCACTCGTTGATTCCCTGCTCGTGGGGCAGGTCGATGCCGAGCCCGACCGAAACCGCCCCGGCATCCTGGGCGCCGCGATTGGCGGCCGCCATGGCCCCCGGCCCTCCGCCGGTGATCACGCCATAGCCGGCCTCGCCGAGGCGCCGTCCCATGTCGCGAGCTGCGGCGTACTGGGGATCGGAGGGCTCGGTGCGGGCCGACCCGAAGACCGACACCGATGGCCCGAGGTGCGCCAGGGTCTGAAATCTCGTGCGCAGCTCCCCCGCCATGCGCTCCACGCGGGAGTCGTCGTCATAGAGCTCCGCGATCGCGTGGGTCTCAGCGTTGAGCAGCTCCTCGTCGGAGGTGTCGGGCGCGCGGCCGGGGGCGTCCACGCGCCGAGCCTCAGCTCAGGAGGTCGGCGCGCATCGTGCCCGACCGCGAGGCCGAGACCTGCGGGGTGCCGTCGGCATCGGGCCCGTCGAGCGCGATCCGGCTACCGGCCTGGCGCTGGGGCTCCCAGGCCATGCCGGTTGCGGCCACGACGGTGAGCGATCCACCCTCCTCGAGCTTGCGGGCCGCGCCGAACAACCTGCGCGCCGCGCCGCCGGGCAACGACTCGAGCGAGTCGATGATGACCACGGCGTCGCCACCCCGCTCGGCGATGCGCTTGGCACGTTCGATAGCGAGTTCGGCGGCCTGGACCTGGGCGTCGTTGGACTGGTCGAAGGATCCGCCGGTTACGGGCAAGCCCGCTTCGCGCGTCCACTCCGTGACCTCCTCGGGCCGCGCGCCCACGAGCACGACGCTGACCTGGAGGTCGCCGCTGGCGCCCGTCAGGGACTTCGCGATCTCGTGGAGCAGCCTGGTCGATCCCGCGCCGGGACCACCTGCCACGGCCACACGGGAGCCCTTGCCCAGCGGCACCGCGCCGAGCGCGTCCGGTGCGGGCAGCCGATCGGTGGGATGCACCGGCGTGAGGTCGCCGAACAGCGGGCGTTCCTCGGGCGGCTCGGCATCGCGGCCGTTGACCTGCTCGACGCGCACGAGGGAGGGATGGCGCTCGTTGCGTCGGGCGGGACGTAGCCGGCCGGTGACCTCGTCGCCGGCTCGCAGCTCACAGCGCCGGATCTGGGCAGGAGACACGTAGACATCGTTCGTCTCGTTGCGGAGGAAGCCGCTCCCGTTGCCGACCACGTCGAGCACGCCGGTGACCAGCTCGCGCGACTCGACATCGTCGTCGCCGTCGTCGTCATCGGAGGGGCCGGCCTCCGCGGCCTTTGGCTCCTTCGCTTCGTTGCCCTCGGCGGGCTTGCGCGAGGAACGGCCCGAGCCGCCGCGCGACCGGCGGCCACGGCGCCGCGGGGTCTCCGACGGAGCGTCGTCTGCGGCGTCGTCGCCGGAACCGCCGGCGTCGGAGTCGGCGCCGCCCTGCTCACCGACGATTGCGCCGATCAGATCGTCGCGCCGCAGACCCCGATAGCCCTCGACACCCAGCTCCGACGCGATCGCGTGGAGGTCGGCAAGCGGGCTCTCTTCGAGCTCCTTGCGCTGAAGTACTGACACTGAGAGCTGCTCCTTCGTTCGAACGGCGGGCAGGCGCAAGGCTAGCCGCTGGTCCGGCGCCGGCGGCCTCACCCTCCCCGGCGAGAACTGCTGCGCCACCGCGGCACACTCGGATCGTCCCCACTGACCCTGCGCGAGCCAGTAGCCGCCCGGCTAGGCGCCGTGCTCGCGCCAGAGGGCCTCATCGAGGCCGCCGGGCGCGACCCCCTCCCCGCCCCGCAACGCGCTGCGAACGGCGATGAAGTCGGTTGCGCTCGCCACGTCGTGGACGCGCAGCACGGCCCCGGGTGCCGCGAGCGCCGGCTCGATCGCCGCGAGCGTGCCCGCCCCCCGCTCCGCGGGTCGACGGCCCGTAAGCGCGCCGACGAAGTCCTTACGCGAGATCGCCAGCAGGAGCGGCCGACCAAGCGCGTAGAGCTCGGGCAGCCGGCGCAGCAGCTCGACCGACTCCGCCGGAGTCTTTGCCAGGTCGATGCCAGGATCGAGCAGGAGGCCGTCCTCGGGTACGCCCGCCCGCCGGGCGAGCGCGCTGCGCTCGCGCAGAAGATCAGCGACGTCGGCGACCACGTCGTCGTACCCGGGGAATGCCTTGGTCTTGGGCGCGGCGCGTGTGTGCGTGACCACGAGCGCCGCGCCGGCGGCGGCACACAGCGTCGCGAGCTCCGGCTCGGCAAGCCCGCTCACGTCGTTGATCATGGCTGCGCCGGCATCGAGCGCGGCTGCGGCCGGACCGGCGCGCCACGTGTCGACCGACACCGCGACGCCCGTCTCGGCCAGGGCGGAGACCAGCGGCAGGATGCGGGCGGTCTCTTCGGCTTCGGGGATGGTTTCGCGGTCGGTGCGGCCGGATTCGCCGCCCACGTCCACGATCGCCGCGCCGTCCTCGACGAGCGCCAGCGCGCGCTCGACGAGCGCACCGGGATCCTTGCGCCCTTGAGGGTCGGAGAACGAGTCGGGTGTCGCGTTGACGATGCCCATCAGCAACGGCGCACCCGCCCGCAGCTCCACGACGTCGCCGCCCAGCAACAGCCTCATGCACCGGCCCCGGGCACGAGGCCCTCTTCCGCGGCCACGCGCCGCCAGGTGGCCAGCTCGTCGGCGGTCTGTGCCTCATCCCAACCAAGCTCGTCGCCCAGCGTGGTCGCGACCGCCTGGGTCGCCGGTGCGTTGGGTGCCGCCAGCACACGCGCGTCGAGGAGCCCCAGCCTGGTCCGGCGCAGCAACACGTCGGCGACCGAGCGAGCCTGCTCGCGCCGCGCCGCAAAGGGGATCTCGGCCATCACGTCGGGCAGGTCCGGGACGATCCGCCGACCCAGCGCCGGGCTGTCCGCCGCCAGGCGCAGGACGTCGACGGCGGCGTGCCCGTAGCGGGCGGCAAGGTGGGCCTTGGACTGCTCGTCGACCCCGTCGACGTCGTCGAGGCCACCCGGCGCCAGCGGCATGCCAAGCGGGATCTCCTGGGTCCGGCAGGGCGCCTCGCGCCCCTCGCGCTGCACGATCCTGTCGACCGCCATCTGCGCCATGTGGCGCCATGTGGTGAGCTTTCCGCCCGTGATCGTCACCATCCCGGAGCTGGTCTCGTACAGCTCGGCCTTGCGCGAGATGTCGACGGACTTGCCCCGATCGCCGGTAGAGATCAGCGGCCTGACACCAGCGTAGGCGCCGGTCAGGTCGCCGTGAGTGAGCGAGCTGCCGAAGAAGTCGTTGGCCGCGTCGAGCAGGTAGTCGACGTCGGTGGCGCCGGGCGGCACGTGGTCGAACTCGCCCTCGTAGGGCTCGTCGGTGGTGCCTATGAGCGTCCGGCCCAGCCACGGCAGCACGAAGATGAAGCGCCCACCTCCCGACGGCACGATGGCGCCATCGACCACGGGCAGCTTCTCCGAGGCGACGGTCACATGGGTGCCGCGGCTCGGCCTGATCCGCGGCACCTCGGCCTCGTGATGCAACTCGTCGGGACGAATCCGGTCGGCCCATACGCCGGTGGCGTTGACCACGTTCTCAGCGCAGAGCTCGAACTCGCCGCCGCCGAGCGCGTCGCGGCACAGCACTCCGGCGGCGCGGCCGCCGCGCTCGACCAGGCCGGTGGCCTCCACGGAGTTCGCGCACACGGCGCCGAAGCGCTCGGCCTCGCCGAGCACGGTGAGCACCAGGCGCGAGTCGTCGGTCTGGCAGTCGTAGAACAGGTATGCCGAGGTGGGCGCCCGCCCTACCAGCGCGGGTAGGCGCTGCACCGTCTCCTCGCCGCTGATGGTGCGGTGGCGGTCTGGGCTCCACCAGTCCTCCCGGCTGCCCCGTCGGCGCCGGCGGCGCTGGTGTGACATCACGTCGTACATGTTCAGCCCGACCCCTGCCAGCCGGTCGGGGCGGCGCCCGTCGAAGGCGGCGATCAGGATCGGCAATGGCGTGACCAGGTGCGGCGCGAGGCTCACCATCAGCTGACGCTCCAGCAGAGCCTCGCGCACCAGCCCAAGGTCGAAGTTCTGCAGGTAACGCAGGCCGCCGTGCACCAGCTTGGACGAGCGGCTGGAGGTGCCCGACGCGTAGTCGGCCTTTTCCACCAGCGCGACGCTGTACCCCCGCGACGCCGCGTCGAGCGCCACCCCCGCACCCGTGATGCCGCCGCCGATCACCACCACGTCGAACTGCTCCGCCTCCAGCGCCGACAGCGCGTCGGCCCGCGCGATCACGGCAGGAAGGTCACGTACTGGTCGGGCTCGGCACGCTCCGGCGGAGGCTGGGCCTGGCGTGACGGACCGATATGGATCAGCCCGACGAAGTGCTCGTCCGGCCCCATGCCGACAGCGCGGGCGCCCTCGGGTGTGCGCAGGATCTCGGGGGTGCGCCAGTAGGCCACCAGGCCGCGCCCGTGGGCGGCCAGGAGCACGGCGTAGACCGCGCAACCGACGGCCAGCAGGTCCTCCTCGGCCTCCTCGGGGTCGTCGCTGACCTTCTGCGAGGCGCAGATGAGCGTGGGCGCGCGGTCGAGCTTCGCGGCGGCCTCGGGGCCCGCAGCCTCCTTCAGCGCAGCCAGCGACTCGGGGCCGAGCACCCTGAAGCGCCACGGCTCGGTGAGGTGGTGATTGGGCGCCCACCGCCCGAGCTCCAGCAGCTCGGCGAGCGTTTCGCGATCCACGGGCTCTGACCCGTAGACCTTGTGCGTGCGGCGCCCCCGGATGGCCTCTTCGAGCTCCACCGTGCCGACGCTAGCGGACGCGCCAGCCGCTCAATCGACCATCTCAGCCTTCGACCAGCCGGCGCGGACCCAGCCGCCGGCGCAGGAGCCACAGCACGGCCAGCACCACCGCAATCGCGCCACCGACCAGCGGCGCCGACAGGGCGGAGCCGTCGTTGGCCGCACGGCGGCCCGCCGCGCGCTCGGAGCGCAGGGCGGCGCGGCCGTCGGCGCGTTGGTGCTCCACGGGCGGGGCGGCCACCGTC
This sequence comes from Solirubrobacterales bacterium, assembly GCA_038237685.1. Taxonomy (GTDB): domain Bacteria; phylum Actinomycetota; class Thermoleophilia; order Solirubrobacterales; family Thermoleophilaceae; genus JAAYBF01. The sequence continues at coordinate 22,816 of JBBRYL010000037.1, forward strand.
GCCACGGGTCCGCCGTCGTGCTTGGCGGCCTTGTCCGTCTTCTTCTTCGCTGCCTTGTGCCGCGACTTCGGCGCGGCCGACGCCGTGGCCGCCGACGACTTCTCCGACCGCTTCCTCGTGCGCGGGGTCACCACGAGCGGAAACGCCTTCTTGGTCAGCGCGGTGAGGGCCTGCGCGGTGACCCAGACGGGCGTCTGGTCGCTCGAGGCCGAGTAGCGCACATGGCCGTCAGGGCGCTGCAGGCGGGTCAGGTAGCGCAGGGGATTCGCACCGACGGACTCAGGCCGCACGCCGGCCGCGACCAGGCCCTGCACGGCCCAGGCGGTGGACTGCGCGTTGGATGTCCGGCCCTTGGACTGCCCGAAGCCGCCGTCGCGGTTCTGGACTGCACGGAGGTAGGCGACGGCCTTGCGGGTGGTCGTGCCGCGTCCGCCCGCAGCCGCCAGGGCCTGTAACGCCGCGCCGGTGTCGTCGGAATCGCTTGATGCACTCGGCACGAAGCCAAAGCCGCCGTCCGCGTTCTGCGCGCGGGCCAGGTAGCCCGCGGACCGCGCGACGTAGCCGCTGCCGAGGCCACCTGCGCGCTGGGCCAGGATCCCGAAGGCGGTGTAGGCGACGTTGCCCTTCCAGGAGCCATCGCCGCTGCGTCGTCGCGAAAGCTCGGAGACGAGGTTGCGGCCGACGAACCCGCGTGGTGAAAGGCCGGAGGCGCGCAGAACCAGGATCGTGCGCTCGAGCTCGCCGGTGTCCGAGAGCGATCCGGCGCGGCGCAGGTACGCGACGATCGAGTGCCCGCCTGTCGAGGCGTCCTGGGGGTTGACGCCGGCGGACGCAACGCCCAGCGCCGACCAGCCGGTGAACAGCTGACTCGATCTGCCGCCCTTGAAGCCCGCGTAGCCGCCGTCGCGGTTCTGGACGCGCTCGAGGTAGCGAACCGCCTTGGCGGCAGGGGACGCCGCCTGCGCTGCTGGGGGCGCGGCGGCGGCGCAAAGGCCGGCGATCACGAGCGCGACCAGCGCGAGCGCCACGCCGGCGGGCGCTGCCGGAGCCCGACGCTGCCAGCGCACTTCGAACCGGCGCCGATAGCGGTGAAGCGCGCGGATGAAGGTCGGGCCAAGCACGAGGCAGAACACGATATTGCCGATCACGTGTGCCGCGTTGTACGGCAGCGAGGTGGCGGCCACGGCCGCGTACCCACCGGCGCTCTGCTCACCGAGGAATGTCCACTGATAGACGTCCATGAATGCGCCGAACGCGGCCCCCGCGGCCGCGCACGCAGCCGCGAGCTGCCACCGGTTGGGCTCACGGCCACGCATGACACGGGCCAGCAGCGCGCCGCCGGCTCCAACCCCGCCCCAGGCGACCATCTGCCAGGCCGTCCACGGCCCCTGGCCGAAGAACACGTTGGATGCAAGGGCGGTGATGGCCCCGACGACGAAGCCGGGCACCCCGCCGAGGGCGTAGCCGGCGAACAGCACGATGTCGGTGGTCGGCTTGACGTTGGGGATCGGGGCGAAGGCCAGCCGGCCCACCACCGCGAGCGCGGCCAAGGCGGCCACCAGCGCCACCACCCGCGCCGGCGGACGCCGGCGCTCGTACCAGCCAAAGCCGACAGCGAGGATGACCCCGAGGATCGCGTAGGTGCCCAGTTGCCAGCTCATCCGACCAGCTCCCGGGCCAGGACGTCTGCCCCTTGCGCCGGGGTCAGCGCCCCGGCGTTGGCACCGAGCACCCGCGCGGTGTCGGTCGAGTAGTGCCAGCCGCCGGCGAGCACGTCGGCCGTCGACCCGTCGGCGATCACGTCGCCCTTGCCCATCAGCACCACCCGCTCGGCCAGCCCGGCCGCGAACTCCGTGTCGTGGGTGGCCACCAGCACCGCGGTACCCGCTCGAGCCAGCGCGCCGAGGCGGAGCGCGAGGGCGTCCTTGCGCGGGCGGTCCATGCCGCGCGTGGGCTCGTCGAGGCAGACGGCCGCGCACGGACCACCACCGAGCACGATCTCCAGCGCCAGGCGCTGGCGCTCGCCGCCGGAGAGGTCCCGGGGGCTGTCGCCGCCACGGTCGGGGACGCCCGCGGCGGCCAATGCCGCCTCCCCCGCCTCTTCGCGCGCGTGGTCGTGGATCAGATAGTCGCCGGGGTTCTGGAGCAGCAGCGCCACCTCGCCGACGCGCTCGATCGTGCCGCGGGTGGGCTCGATCAGGCCGCGCAGCTGGCGCAGCAGCGTGGACTTGCCCGCGCCGTTTCTCCCCATCAGCGCGACGGTCTCGCCGGGCCCAATGGTCAAATCGATGCCACAGAGCACGCGCGGGCCGTCCTCGATCTCGTACCAGACCCCGCGACAGCGAACCGCGGCATCGCCGGTGGATCGACCGAGCCGGGCGCGCAGGGAACGGCGCGGTGGCGGACCGTGATGTGTGGAAGCCGCCACCCGCCGAGGCGCCAGGCCCATCGCCGACAGCGCCTCGCGGGCCTGCTTGACCGACGTCGGCACGGGCCCGATCCCGGCCGCGTCGAACAGCCGCGCGACCGGCGTGCAGAGCTCCGCGGACCGGCCGAGGTCCCAGGCCAGGAAGTCGGCGGGCGCACCGTCGAAGGCGATGCGGGCGTCGTCAATCGCCACCACCCGGTCGGCCGCGGGCAGGCACCGCTCCAGCCGATGCTCGGCGATCACCACGGCTGTCCCCCACTCCTCGTTGAGGCGGCGCAGCAGCCAGATCAACTCATCGCCTGCCACCGGGTCGAGCTGTGAGGTCGGCTCGTCGAGAAGGAGCAGCGCCGGCTGCCCGACCAATGCCGCCGCGATGGCCACGCGCTGCAGCTCGCCGCCCGACAGTGTCTCGGTGCGCCGGTCCAACAGATCGGCCACACCAAGCGCGAGCGACACCTCCTCGACCGCGCGCGCGATCGCGGCAGCCGGCTGGCCACGGTGCTCGAGCGCCAAGCCGATCTCGGCGCGAACGCCGCCCATGACCACCTGGGTCTCGGGGTCCTGGAAGACCGTGCCACAGACGGCCGCGAGCTCCGCCGGGCCGTGGTCGCGTACGTCGAGGCCGCCAACCGACAGCGATCCGCGCGCGTCGCCGCCGTGGAAGTGAGGCACCAGGCCGCACAGCGCCCGCAACAGGGTCGACTTGCCAGACCCCGACAACCCGGCGAGCACGGTGAACGTGCCCTCGTGGACATCGAGGCCGACGTCCACGAGCGCGTCGCGCGCCGACTCGGGGTAGCGGTAGCCGAATCCCCCGGCATGGACGAGAGCTTCAGACATGGGCGACCCCGAGCCGGGCGCCGCGGCCGGCGAACGGAAGCGCGCCACCCACGAGCAGCACGGCGCAGCAGCCGAGCTCCAGCGGTCCGGCGTGCAGCTCGAGCGTCGGATACGGCTGTACCCATCCGGCGCCGGCGACGCGCAAGGCCACGGCGCCCACGGCCACGATCACCGCGGCCGCTGCCACGCGCACGTCGTGGCGCGACCACCGCCGCCGCGCGCGAGCCGGGCGCACCGCCGCGGAGTAGCCACGCACCTCCAGCGCGGCCGCGACGTCGATCGCCCGTTCGAGCGCGCCCGACAACGCCGCGCGCGTGACCTCCAGCCGACCTGGAGCGGTTGGCCGACAGCGCGACGCGTCGCCCATCCGCGCGGCATCGCGGGCGAGCACCGGCACGAGGCGGGTGGCCAGCACCGCCGACAGCGCGGAGCGATAGGACAGGCGGCGAAACAGTGCCAGCACCTCATCCTGGTCCACGCACGCGGAGAACAGCGCAAACGACATGCCGAACGCCACCACGCGTAATCCGGAAAGGGCTCCGAAAGCCAGG
>JBBRYL010000038.1:0-26611 GCA_038237685.1 Solirubrobacterales bacterium
ACGGCCGTCGAGCCGGTGAAGCTCACCACGCCAACATCGGGGTGCTCCACGAGCGGCTGGCCCGCCTCCTGCCCGAACCCGTGCACGACGTTGAGCAGCCCCGCGGGCAGACCGGCCTCGGCAGCCAGCGTGGCGACCGCGAGTGCGGTTTCGGGGGCGTCCTCTGACGCCTTCAGGACGGCGCCATTGCCGCATATGAGTGCGGGAAACACCTTCCACGCCACGTTCGCGATAGGCGTGTTGGCGGCGATGACCAGCCCGGCCACCCCGATCGGCTGGCGCACGATCGACGCGTGCCTGTTGGGGACGGCGCTGGTGGTGGTCCGACCAAAGAACCGGCGGCCCTCCCCAGCCATGAAGTAGGCCTGCTCGATCGCGGCGCCCGTCTCGCCCGCGGCCTCGGCCGGAGACTTTCCGGTCTCGCCGGCCACGATGTCGGCCAGCTCCGCGGTGTCGCGCTCCATCAGCTTTGCGATCTCGCGCAACACCTCCCCGCGCTCGGTGACCGGCCTGGCGCCCCATGCGACCTGAGCCGCCTTGGCGGCCGCCACCGCCTCCTCGACGTCGGCCTGCCTCGAGCATGCCACCTCCGCCCGGATCTCACCCGTAGCGGGCGAGAGCTTCTGGAAAGTCTCCCCCGCGACGGCCGGTCGCTCGGCACCTGCCATGAAGTTGCCGAGGGTGGCGCTCACGCCGTGAAGCCCCCGTCCACCCGCAGCTCGTGCCCGGTCACATAGCGCGAGTCCTGGGAGGCGAGGAAGAGCAGTGGTCCGCGCAGGTCATCGGGTTCGGCCATCCGACGAAGGGGCACCCGCGCGTTGTACTTGGCCAGGAACTCGGGGTCCTGATCCGCGGCGACCCCCCCGGGCGACAGCGCGTTCACGCGCACGCCGTGGGGCCCCCACAGGCGGGAGAAGTACCGGGTGAGGCTCACCACGCCCGCCTTGGATGCCCCATAGGCGGGGGGCTTGAGAAAGGGCGGGTCCACATCCATGTGGTCGTAGAACGCCGGCTCCGGGGCGACCGACGCGTACAACGACCCCACGTTCACAATCGACCCGCGGCCGGCATCGCGCATCGGCGCGCCGAACACCTGGGTCGCGGAGAAGGCCCCGGTGAGGTTGACGTCCAGCGTACGCCGGAAGTCCTCGGCCGTGAAATCCTGGATCTCCCATGTGCCCGCGGCGGAGTCGGGGGGTTGGTCGATGCCGGCGCTGTTGACGAGTATCGACGGCGGCCCAAAGCGCTCGAGAACCTCCTCGCGCACCGCCTCCAGCGACGGACGCTCGGTCACGTCGCCGCGGCGGTGGATCACGCCCTCCTCGCCTTCTGCTTCACCGACAGCCAGGTCGATACCCACGACGGTCGCTCCCGCGCCGGCCAGGGCCGATGTCCAGACGGGCCCGAGATTGCCCATTGCGCCGGTGACTATCGCGACTTCGCCTAGGAGGTCAGTCATCCACGTCAGTCTGGGTGACCGCCGCGAACTCCTGGGGGTGGAGCTCGTCGAGCATGTCAAAATGCAGCGCCGTGTCGGCCTCCACGGGGTGTCGGAGATTGCGCCCCACGATGCGCTCGAGCTCATATGGCGGCAGTCCGTCGCCCGGCGACTTCGCGACGATGTCCTCGCCGCGCAGCGTGTGCCCGGCGGGCAGATCGCTTGCGGCTACCAGCTTCTTTGCCATCTTCTTGCCGGGCTCCACCTCGCTCGGGTACATCTGCTTGGAGCCGTCACCCAGTGCGACGTGGGTGCGCTTGAGATCGCGCACGAGCTTGCGGAAGCCTTGGGGCTCGAGCGAGAACTTGTGGTCGGTGCCCTTCATGGCGCGATCCAGCGTGAAGTGCTTCTCCACGATCCGCGCACCAAGGACGTATGCGGCCACCGGCATCGAGATCCCGTTGTCGTGGCTCGAGAAGCCCACCACGACGTCGGGGAACAACTCCCGGTAGGTGCTGATCACTCGCAGGTCGAGCTCGTCCCACGAAGCGGGATACCCGGCGGTGCACTGCAAGATCGCGATGTGGTCGTTGATCGGGGCGACAGTCTCGTACGCGCGCTGAACGTCGTTCAGCCGCGCGGCGCCGGTAGAGATGATCAGCGGCTTGCCGAGCGCGGCGACGTAGGCCAGCAGAGGCGTGTTGGTAAGGTCGGCCGAGGCGATCTTGTAGGCGGGCATGTCGAGCTCGGCGAGCATGTCCGCGCTGGGCTGGTCGAACGCGGTGGCAAAGAAGGTGACGCCAATTTCGCGCGCGTAGGCGATCAACTCTTCGTACTGGGACTTGTCGAACTCGATCGCACCACGATGTTCGCCGTAGGTGGCGCCAAAGCTGTTCTCGTTCTCGTAGGGCTTGTTGAAGAACTCGGTCGTGTAGAGCGACCGGTTGTCGCGCTTTTGCAGCTTGACCGCATTCGCGCCGCACCGTTGCGCCTCGGCGAACATCTGCTTGCACTGCTCGACCGAGCCTTGGTGGTTGTGGCCGATCTCGGCGATCACGTAGCAGCTCGCGTCATCGGAGATAGTCGTGTCCCCGATGTGGACTGCCCGCCCGTGGCGGTCGTTACTGGCGATCGTACTCATGGCAATTAGCTCCATGTCCGGGCGCGAAGGAGCCGGAACCTTACCGATTCGCCGCTCGCCCTACGGACGCATGACCTTGATCATCCAGACGAGTGCCACCACGCCCGCGACGGTCACCAAACCGGCGCCGAGCGCGACGATGACCGCTGCTCCTCCCGAGAGCACTCCTAGGCAGAATCCGACCAGGAAAAGCGTGAGGCCGACCGCAGCGATGGCGATCGTCAGGGGCCCCGCCCGCCTCAGCTCAGACGGGAGGGCCGGAGGGGCGGATTGATCTGGAGGGTCGCTGGTCATGCCTTGAGGTGTCGCCACGTCTGTCCGGACCGACCCAGCCTAGCCTGTCGGGCGGGCGCCACCCATGGCGATCGCCTCACGGTAGACGGCAGTGTGGCGGCGCGCGGCGGCACTCCAGGTAAAGCCGGCCGCGTGGGCGATCCCCGCCTCGCGCAGGCGGTCGCGCAGGGCGCCGTCGGCGACCAGGGAGTCGATTGCCACGGCGATCGACTCAGCTGAGGCCGGGTCGAAGTACAACGCCGCCGCGCCGCAGGTCTCAGGGAGCGCGGCGACCCTTCCCACGGCCGTGGGGCAGCCGCACGCCATCGCCTCCAGCGGCGGCGAACCGAAGCCCTCGTACAGGCTGGGAAAAATCATGGCCGTCGCCCTCCTGTACAGGGCCGGCATTACGTCCGAGCCGACGAACCCCAGGTGGCGCACCCGGTTCCCAACCCCTCTGCGGTCGGCCAAGGCGGCCAGCTCCTTGCGTCCCGCTTGGATCCCGCCGGTGAGCACGAGCCCCAGGTCCCGGTCCGACGCGATACTCAGTGCCTCCACGAGGCGTGCATGGTTCTTGTGCGGCCAGGGGTTGGCGGGATACACCACGTAGCGTTCGGGCAGTTCCAGCAGTGCCAGCAGCCGGTCGTCCTCTGGACCGTCCGGGCCAAAGCGCACGTGGTCGATTCCGTGGCTGGATGCATGCACCCGCTCAGGCTCCAGCCCGAGGCGCTCGATGGCAGCCCGCCGGGTGAACTCGCTAGGAGTCACGACCACGGACGCATCGCGCGCGGCGCGGTCGTAGGCGACTACCCGGTATAGCCGCTCGGCCCGTGAGAAGAACTCAGGATGATCGAGGTGCTGGGCATCGTGGAAGGTGACCACGGTCGCGCCCGGCGTTCTGGGAATGGGCACCGTCAGCGGGTAGTGCATCAGGTCGAGGTCCGCCGTAGCCGCGCGGGCAAGGTGCTTTCCGGCGGCCAAACCAGAGCCGAGCGCCAGCGCCCGAAGCGGGCCGTGCTCCGGATAGCGCCAGCGTTGGACGTCGCGGATCGCTACCGCCCCCCCGGCGAATCCTCCATAGGCGCGCCGCACCTTCGCGCCAGTCAGGACCGTCACCCGCTCGGGCCCGTCGCCGTCGCGGAGCGCTCCCAGGAGACCGCGCACATACGTCTCTGAGCCGCCGACCTTGCCGGGGAGCAGCGTCAGGAGCGAGAAGCCGACGTGCACGAGCTGGCGCTAGGAAGGTCTAGGCATAGGCACCTAGGATGGCAGTCAACATTCCGGTCACGGATCTATCCAGCCATCGGCCGCCGGGCTCGCGATAGAAGTCGGTGGCTAGGATGCGGTCGATCGCCGCCCCAGTCCCCACGCGGCGACGAACTTCCGCGAATTCCCCGACTTCGGAGACGCGGCATTTTTCGTGCGCACTCTCGTTCTCATAGCCGCGGACCACTTGATCCGCACCGCCCCGCGCGGTCTCTCCGCTCTGGGCGCGCGTCAACCGTGACCGAGGTCCTGGTCTGGCTGTGGCTCCCCGTGCTGTTCTACGGGCTTGCCCTCGGCGGTGGGTTGCTCGCAGAGCGCGTTGCGGGCATCGTCCTTCCCAACGCCCTGCTCGCGCCGGTGGGTCTGGCCGTGCTCCTGCTGGCGACGACGCCGTGCTATCGCGCAGGAGCCGATTCCACCATCGCGGCCGGTGTCGTGGTGGTGATCGCGCTGGTGGGGGGCATCCTTGGCCGCCACTCGATCCGATCTCGGCTTTGGCCCGGCTGGATGGCCGCGGCAGCCGGGCTCGGCGCCTACGTGCTGTACCTGGCCCCGGTGGCTTTGAGTGGCCATTGGACTTGGGCCGGATACGAGTTCGTCAACGACACCTCGGCGAATCTGGTGTTTGCCGACTATGTCGGCAAACACGGCTTTACCCCACTGGAGAATCTCGACTCCACCACCGCCGTGGTGGCTGCGACACCGATCGAGCTGAACTATCCGTTGGGCGCACACTTCCTGTTGGCAACGCTGCAACCGCTGTCAACAGCACCGCTAGCCGCGATCTATGCCCCATTCATGGCTGCGGTCGGCGGGTTCGCTGCGATCGGCTTCGCATCCGTGACGCGCCGGGCCGGCCTGCCCGCTGCCGCGGCTGCCCTCACAGGCGTGCTCGCGTCCGCCCCGAACCTCCTCTATCGCTACGTGCTGCACGGAGCGATCAAGGAGGTGGTCGTGGTAGCCCTTCTGGCCACTGCGGCCGCGGTCGGCGCCGAGCTACTGGGCCGCCGAGCTGGCCTCCGGCCCCTTGTGCTGCTGATCGTGGCGGTCGTCCCGCTGCTCGGCGTCTTCAGCGCTGTCGGAGCGCTGTATGGCATCGCCCTCGCAGTGCCGCTGATGGCTGTCCTGCTGTGGCAAGCCAAGCCAAGTCCCAAGCGCGTAGCGGCGGCCGCTGCGGTGATCGTGCTGGTTGCGGGAGTGGCCGCGGGACCGGCGATCGTCGACACCATCACGTTTGGCGCCACTGCCAAGAGCGCCTTCGCGAAGGAAGGCGGGGCCAGCACCGCCTTCCTCGGCCAGCTCGTACGGCCCCTCCCGCTCGGGCAAGCCGCGGGGGTGTGGTTCGGACGCGACTACCGCTACCCCGAAGTCGGCGGGATCCTGCTGCCTACCCAGCTGCTGATCGGCTTGGTGGCGGTGCTCTTCGTGATAGGGGTTGTCGCCTCGGCTCGCCGCCGCGCATGGGCGCCGTTGACGTTGCTGTTCGCCACCGGTGCCGTGGCGGCGGTGCTATCGGGCCTGCTCTCGCCTTATGCCGACGCCAAGCTGCTCGTGGTGCTCTCGCCCGTGGTCGTGCTGTTCGCGGGCATCGGCACCTACGCACTCGGCCGGGGCCGCCGGGTTCGACTGATAGTCGCGAGCGTCGCCGCCCTCGCCGTCACCGCCGGGATAATCGGCTCGGCCGCGGTCGCCTACCGCTCGGTGCAGCTGGCACCGACGCCCCGCATGGTCGCGATGGAGGATGCCGCCAAGCATGCACACGGGGGCGGTCCGTGGCTCGTGAACGAGTGGGAGGAGTTCGGCCGGTACTTCATGCGCGGCATCCAGGTGAACATGGCATTCGAAGCCGAGTCACCCGAGCCCGCACGCCTCCGAGACCCGCGGCCCATCTTCGGGCAGTACTACGACCTCGACGAAGAGACCCTCGCCTATGTGAACGGATTTCCGGGCATCATCGTGCGCCGCTCGCCCACCGCCAGCCGGCCGCCCGCCAACTTCCGCAAGGTCTATGAGAACCGTTACTACGAGGTCTGGCGCCGCCACGCCGGGTTGAAGGTCGGACGACACATGCCGCTGCAGAAGTTCTTCGACGCCAGCTCCACACCGAATTGTGCGGCGCTGAAGCGAATCGCCGCCGCCGCGCTCCCCGGGGAGCGCCTGATCGCCGCGAAGCGACCCGACATTGCCCTGTTCGACACCGCGAAGCACCGCATCCGGGGCTGGGTGCTGAACAAGGCGCCGCAGCCGCTGAGGACACTCACGCCGGTCGTACCCGGCCGGGAGCGTGGATGGGTCCGCACCGGGGGCGGGGCGTTCCGGGTGTGGATCCGCGGAAGCTTCGGCCGCCCGGTCGAGGTAAAGGTGGACGGACACCGGATCGGAGCCGGAGACCAGGTGAACACCCCGAAGCAGTGGCTGCCGCTGGGCACGACCGAGCTGTCTCCCGGCCGCCACCGGATCGAGTTACACCGTCCAGACACCTCCCTGGCCCCGGGACAGGGCTACCGTGGATACTTCGGCCCGGTCGCGCTCGAGCCCATACGGCAGAGCCGGCTGGTGAGCGTCGCCCCCCAGGACGCCGCGCGCCTGTGCGGCAAGCGGTGGGACTGGGTCGAACGCGTGAGCGGAGCGATGAGATGACCGACAAGCAGACCGAGTCCACAGGAGAGCGCCTGGTCCCCGAGGTCCAGCACGGCGAGCTGGTCCACGCCGAGCACCTGGCGCGCTACCTGGTGGCGGCTCCCCTCGCCGCGGGCAAACGCGTTCTCGACGTGGCATGCGGCGAGGGATACGGAACCGACATGCTCGCGCGCGCCGGCGCCACGCACGCCGTCGGCGTGGACATCGACGCGCCCGCCATCGCCCGAGCGCAGTCGCGCTACGCCGGCGACTTCCGTTGCGGGGAGATCACGCAGTTGCCGTTCGGTGACGGCGAGTTCGACCTGGTGGTCTCGTTCGAGACGATCGAGCACGTCGCCGACGCCGAGGGTGCGCTGGCAGAGATGACCCGGGTGCTGGCTCCCGATGGCGCACTGATGATCTCGACCCCCAACACCCACGAGTACCTGGTGGACAACGACTTCCACGAGCGCGAGTTCAGCCACGAGGAGTTCGTCGCGCTGCTCGAGCAGCGGTTTCCGGCCGTGCGGCTGCTCTATCAGCACAACTGGACGCTGTCGGCCATCCTCGACGAGGCGGCCTTCGCCGAAGGCGACGAGTCCCGCACGCTCGAGCTCGACGTGCACAAGACGGTGTCGCTCCAGCCCGGTCGGGAGCTCTACACCGTGGCGTTGTGTGGCGAGGTCGGCGAGGCCGCGCTTCGCCAGGTGGCGGTTGCGGCGGCCACCGACGAGGCCCACAGCCTGGCCCGGCGGCTCGTGGACTGCGAAGAGACCGCGAGCAAGTGGCACACCGAATACAAGAAGGCCGAGGATGCCGCGAAGCTCTGGCACGACACGTACAAGGAGGAGGAACAACGGGCCGAGGAGGCACGCGCCTCCGCGCGCCAGATGGCCACGTCGCTGTCATGGAGGCTGACCAAGCCGCTACGGCTACCGGCCAAGCTGCGAGAGCGCCGTGGCCGCTGATCCGGCGACCGTGGCCATTCCGGTGCTCAACGGAGGCGCTCGGCTCCACGAGGTGCTCACGGCCGTTCGTGCCCAGCGCTTGGACAGACCGGTCGAGCTGCTCGTCGCGGACTCGGGGTCGACCGACGGCTCGGTCGACGTCGCTCGCAGCTTTGGGGCCACCGTCCTCGCCATCAAGCCCCGAGAGTTCTCCCACGGTGGCACCCGAAATGCGCTGTTCGAACAGGCCCGCGGTAGTCACGTGGCGTTCCTCACCCAGGACTCGGTGCCCGCGGACGAACGCTGGCTTGGTCGTCTGCTCGAGGGCTTTGGGCTGGCCGACGACGTTGCGCTCGTGTTTGGTCCCTACCTGCCCCGCGAGGACGCGAGCCCAATGGTGGCGCGGGAGCTCCAGGAGTACTTCGGATCGTTTGCCCCCGATGGAGTAGCCCGGATCGACCGCCGCGCCCCGAACGATGCGGAATCCCAGCCGCGGGCTTCCTTCTTCTCCGATGCCAACGGCTGCATCGCACGCTGGGCGTGGTCGGAGGTGCCGTTCCCCGACGTTGAGTACGCCGAGGACCAGGCGCTTGCGCGTGCCATGCTCGCGGCCGGATTCGCCAAGGCCTACCAGCCCGACGCAGCGGTGGTCCACTCTCACGACTATCCGCCGATTCTGCTCTTCCAGCGCTCTTTCGACGAGTGGAGGGCGCTGCGTGAGGTTCGCGACGTCGAGGCCGCGGGTGGGCCGATTGCCGTGGCCCTCACGGTGCAGCGCCAGGTGCGCGATGACGTCGCCTATGTACGTCGGCAGGGACTGAGCGGGCCGGCACTGGCCCTGACCACGGCACGCTCACTTGCTCACCATTCGGCTCGTTCGGTCGGGGCGGCGCTCGGCTCGCGCGCGGATCGGCTTCCGGCGCCGATCCGGCGAGCTTGTTCACTGGAGGGACGCATGGGCGGCTCGGCTCGCGGGAGCAAAGCGCTTGCACGAGCGCGAGCTGAGACGATCGCCTGAATGCCCGCGAGACGCTCTCCATCCACCCGCCCCCCGCGCTTGCGTGGGCTGCCAGAACGCGCGTATCTGACCATCAAGCACCACGGGTGGGGGGACTTCCTGTACCGCATCGTAACCGCGCCGCTCCGCCTGATCGGCCTGGAAGCCGGAGTGCGGGCGCGACTGCTGCGCCGCGCCGAGCTCCGGCGCATGGAGGCCTGGTACGGCGAGAACGGGCGACCCGTCACGGTCATCGTGCCCACCTTCGGCGATCCGCGTCTGACCATCGCAGCGGTGAAGAGCCTGCGACGGACCACCGATTCCGACCGGGTCAAGATCGTGGTGGTCGACGACGCCAGCGGCCCAGAGCACCAGAAGCGGCTGCGCGAGATCGCTGGTGCCGAGGTGGTTCTGGCACCCGAGAACGGCGGCTACTCGGCCAGCGTCAACCTCGGCCTCGAGCGCGCCAGGCCAGGTGACGACATCGTCGTCGCGAACAACGACATCGAGGCCCACCGGTGCTGGCTGGAGGGACTCCAGCGCGCGGCCTACGTCGACGCCGACACCGCGGCCGGGATCGTGGGGCCCAGGCTGCTCTACCCGGACGGGAGGGTCCAGTCCGCCGGCTCCTACCGAAACCTCGGTGCCCCCGAGTGGTTCGATCACCGCTACCGCTTCAAGCCGGGCGACTACGGGCCTGCCGAAGCCACGTGGTCCGCCCTCGCGGTCACCGGAGCCTGTATGTACATCCGGCGCGACGTGCTGGACGACCTTGGCCCCTTCGACGATGGCTATCGGATGGGGTTCGAGGACGTGGACTACTGCCTGCGCGCGTGGGAGGCCGGGCACCGGGTGCGCTACGAGCCGGGATCGGTCCTGACCCACGTGGAGTCGCCGACCCGCGGGGTCGACGTGGGGGATCGCGAACGATCCTCGCAAGAGCGGTTCTGGGAGCGCTGGGGAGGGTGGTTCGACGAGCGCAACGTGCGCACAGCGGAGGGTGCCGTGCGCGTGATCTACGTGACCGAGGACACCGGGATCGGCGGTGGCCACCGCGACGTCTTCGAGCATCTCAACCGACTACAGGACCGCGGCTACTCGGTCGCCCTGTACTCCCTCGGGGACCCGCCTGACTGGTTCGCGCTCGACGTGCCGGTGCACTCGTTCGAGACCTACGCCGAGCTCAGCGCAGCGCTCGAGGCCGAGGAGGCCATCAAGGTCGCGACATGGTGGCGTACCGCCGAGTGGGTCTGGCGCGCCTCCGTGCGACGCGGCCTGCCCGTGTTCTTCGTGCAGGACATCGAGACGTCGTACTACGGCGGTCGAGGGTGGCGTCACGACCGGGTACGCGCCGCGGTGCTGGCCAGCTACCGCGAGGAGTTCCGGTACATGACGATTGCGCAGTGCACGGCGGACCGCCTCGGTGAGCTCGGCCTGGCATCCGAGCTGGTGCCGCCGGGCATCGACCTCGCCAACTTCCGCCGGCTAGGGAGTCCGCGCCGCGACGACATGGTGCTGGCCATCGGCAGATCGAACCCCCTCAAGAACTTTCCGCTCACAGTCGAGGCCTGGCGGCGGATCGAGTCGCGTGCCGAGTTGTGCCTATTCGGGATCGAGCCGGATCTGCGCCCCGACGGCAACAGCCGTTACATCGAGGCGCCCACCGACGTCCAGGTGAACGAGCTGCTCAACCAGGCCAGTGTGTTCGTGCAGACGTCCATTCACGAGGGCTTCTGCCTGCCCCCGCTCGAAGCCATGGCGGCCGGCACGCCGGTGGTATGTACCGATGCCGACGGCAATCGCGACTTCTGTGTGGACGAGGTGAACTGCCTCATGGTCGAGCCCGACCCGCAGGCCGTGGCCGCGGCCATCGAGCGCGTCCTGGATGACCCCGAGTTGCGTGCGCGGCTGGTCGCGGGGGGGCTGGCGACGGTGGGTGACTATGCCTGGGATTCGCGGATCGATCAGCTCGAGGGCTTCCTCTCACGCGTCGCGTCGCGCGAATCACTGACCGAAGAAGCCGGCTAGAGCTCCTCGGCGATCCTGGGGGCTTCGCGTACAAAGCGCCAGACGCCGAGGACGCACGCCGCGACTGCTATTGCGGCAGGGAGCAACAGCCGACCGGTCCCACCGATCGCCTGAGCGGCACTCGGGGCGCTGGGATCGATGAGCCAGTGCCGGCCCTGCTCGAGCAGGGCTGCGACGGGATTGCACATGATCGCCTGGCGAGCCGTGACGCTGGGGATTACCTCGATCGCGTACAGGATCGGCGAGCCGTAGAAGAGCAACTGCAGCACGACTTCCCAGACGGGCTGTACGTCCCTGAACCGCACATAGAGGGCCGACAACAGCATCGAGGTGCCCGCGGCAAGCGTGGCCAGCGCAAGCACCAGCACAGGAAATCCGAGCCAGGTCCAGTGCGGCCGCACGCCCACGGCCACGACGAACACCGCGACCGCGATGAGGTTCGTGCACAGGTTGAAGAACGCGGTGAGCACCGCCGCCAGTGGAACCACGACACGCGGGAACTGGATCTTGCGAACCAGGTTCTCGCGATCCAGCACCGAGGTGACCGCGCTGCTGGTGGCGTCGGCGAAGAACGTGTACATCACGATCGACGTGAGCAGTACCGCGGGGAAGAAGTTGACCCCGGCGTTGAACTTCACGAACTGGGTGAAGACCGTGTAGAGGATTCCGAACAGCATCAGGGGCCGCAGCAGCTGCCAGAGATAGCCCAGAACCGACCCGAAGTACCGGACTTTGAAGTCCATCCGGGCCAGCGCGAGCGTCAACGCCACGAAGCGCCGCAAGTCGCCGCTGAAGGCCGCCGGTCCAGCCACGACCTTCGGCCCGCTTCGAGTCACCGAAGCACCGAGCCGGCTCATTGGTTCAGCCCTGGCGCTGGTGCCCGATCGACCTTCAGGTCGTGGGGCAGGTCGACGATCCCCCCGGCCGCTCGCGCACCGCTGACCAGGAAGGTCGAGATGTTCTCGGCCCGGTCGATGATGGCGTTGCCGGACCCGGCATGAGTGATCAGCGTGGATAGCGCGTAGCGCCCGGGCGCCAGCGAGTTCTCGAAGCTCACGCTGAAGGTCGCCTCGTCGCCTGGGCCGAATTCGCGCGAGGCCTGGGGACCGCTCGTGGTGCTCGCGACGAAGACGTTCTCGTGCTGAGCGTTGATGAAGGCGACCGCGAAGTTCGGGTCATCGACACCGCTCTCGAACCGGACCCGGGCGCAGAACGTGCACCGAGCGCCCTGAGCGAACGCTGCCTGGCGCAGGCCGTGCTCGTCCTGCATCCAGGTTTCGGTCACTCGCGCGGCCCCATCGCCAGCCCGGCCGGTGTCGACACTCCCCGGCTCGGCCGGGGCGTCGCGCTGGAAGTTCAGCTCCAGATAGCGGTCGGCAACCTCCTCGGGATCCCCCAGCATCGAGACCTTGCCCCGCTCGAGCAATACGGCGCGATTGCAGAAGCGCTCGACCGCGGCCATGTCGTGGGTGACGAGGATGATCGTCTTGCCTTCATCGCGCAGCCGGAAGAACACGTCGAAGCACTTCTGCTGGAAGGCGGCGTCGCCCACCGCGAGTATCTCGTCGATCAGCAACACATCGGCATCCACCTGGACCATCACCGAGAAGGCCAGGCGCACGTGCATGCCGGACGAATAGTTCTTGAGCTTGAGGTCCACGAACTCCTCGAGCCCCGCAAACTCGATCACGCGGTCGACCCGATCGCGGGCAGCAGCTGGAGTGAGCCCGAGCATGACCCCGTTGAGGACGATGTTGTCGCGCGCGGCCAACTCCGGATGGAAGCCGACGCCCAGCTCGATGAAGGGCGAGATCCGTCCGTCGACGCGCATCTCGCCCTTGTCGACGCGGTAGATCCCGGCAAGGCATTTCAGCAAGGTGCTCTTGCCGCTGCCGTTGCGTCCCACGATCCCGAAGAACTCCCCCGGCGCGACGCTGAAGCTCACGTCATGTAGCGCGTGCAGCGTGTCGTGACTGCGCGCGGCCCGCGGATGCAGGAGGCGCTCCTTCAGAGTGGAGAAGCGTTGATGCGGCAGTCGAAACGTCTTGTCGACGCCATCGACTGAGACCGCCACCGCTTGCGCCCCAGTCGACTGTGCCTCGACTACTTCTTTGGGGAAGATCACGGCCAACCCGGCAAACCTAGCAACGGCGGCAACGCACTCCGAATCGTGGCGACCACTGGCTCAGTCGTCGTTCGCGGCCTTACGCTCGGCCGCGGCCCGTTCCTCGAGCTTCTGCTTGAGGTAGTCGGCCTTGTCGGCGCGGCGCTCGTGCTGGGCCGTCTCCTCGTCGCTCGGAGCATCCTGCGCCTCTGTCCGCTCCGCCTCGGCGCGCTCGGCCTGCTGGCGGCGCAGCGCGCGCGTCTCGATGTCGTCTTGGTCCATCGTCCGGAGCGTAGACATCTGACGTCGATCCCATGCGGCGAGCGCGGCCAAGAGGTCGACCGCCTCAGCGCCGCCACTTCGTAAGACTGCGCGCATGGCTTCATCCGACCTCACCGGCAAGACCGTCGTGATCACCGGCGCCAGCGCGGGCCTCGGCGCCATCGCGGCACGCGAGATGGCCTCGCGCGGGGCCACGGTGGTGCCCATCGGGCGCAACCCGCAGAAGACGGCCGCGGTGGCCGAGTCGATCGGGGTCGAGGGCGTCGTGGCCGACTTCGCTTCGCTCGAGCGGGTGCGCTCGCTGGCGGACGAGCTGCACGAGCGCTGCCCCCAGATCGACGTGCTGGCAAACAACGCCGGCGGCCTGTTCTCGGGCTACGAGGTCACCGAGGACGGCCACGAGCTGACGTTCCAGGCCAACCACCTCGCGCCGTTCCTGCTCACCAACCTGCTGCGCGAGCGGCTCCAGGCCGACGGCGGGGCGCGCGTGATCAACACCGCGAGCATCGCGCACAAGGTCGGCAAGGTGAACTTCGACGACCTCGACAACTTAAAGCGCAGGTACCGAGCGTTCCCTGTGTATGGCACGAGCAAGCTGGAGAACATCCTCTTCACCCGCGAGCTGGCCCAGCGCTGGAACGGCACCGGCGTGACCGCGGTGTGCTTTCACCCCGGCGCCGTGGCCTCCGAGTTCGGCCGTGACTCGTTCGCCACCGGCCTCGTCTACCGGACCCCGCTCAAGAAGCTGTTCACGATCACGCCCGAGCAGGGTGCCGCGCCACTGGTCGAGCTGGCCGCGCGCGACGACATCGAGTCGGTAAACGGCGCGTACTTCAGCCGGCACAAGCCGGCGGGCACCAGCGGCCAGTCAAACGACCCCGAGGTGGCGCGCGAGCTGTGGGACCGCTCGGCGGCGATGGTGGGCCTGGCGTGAGCCTCCGGGCGTTTCCGGTCATCTGGGCCCACGACGTCCAGCCGATGGTCGACTTCTACGAGGAGCTCGGCTTCTCGATCACCTTCAGGATGCCCGAGCAGGGCGAGGCTGGCTACGTGACGATGGGCCGGGACGAGTCGGAGCTCGCAATCGTCGACGCGGAGTGGCCGGCCCAGCAGACCAGCCTGCCACTGGGCACCGACCCGCGCTTCGAGATGTTCATCTACGTCGAGGAGCTGGATGAGACGATCGAGGCGCTGCGCTCGCGGGGCGTTCCAGTGCTGCAGGAGCCCACCGACCAGCCGTGGGGCGAACGCACCGCATACGTGACCGATCCCGAGGGCAACCCGGTGTCGCTGGCGCTCGAATAGGGCCTAGGCCGGGCGCGCCAGACGCGAAGCGAGCCGCTCGCCATGGCGCATGAGGACCGCCATCGGGGTCAGCATTACCGTGAGCGCGGCGGCCCGCGCCCGTCCCCTGCGGCGGGCCACTCGCGGTCCGAGCTTGGCGGCCAGCGCGACCACCGCGGGCATGGGGCGCATGAACAGCTCCATGCTCTTCACGAGCCCCTTTTCGTCGAGCTCGATCAGGACGATCTCGCTCAGCTGCATGCCGTCGATCGTGGCGGTGCCGTGCAGCGCACGCGCGCGGTCGTCGCCGACGTCGCCGGAGTAGGACGCATCCGGCAGGACGGCGTACACGTCCTCCATCACCTCGGCGACCTGGCGCTGCCCGCGGAACTGGAACGAGGTGGTTATCGGGGAGCTCAGCACCACGTCGGGCGTGGCGCGCGCCACCATCCCGGGCACGTCGTGCGCCTGCGCCGCGCGGACGAACTCGGCAATCGGAGACTCGGCGTCGGGGACCATCTATGGGAGCCTACGGGCCGGCGCGATCGCCATCGTGTTCGGGGTGCTCTGGGGTGTGCTGCCGCTGCGCCAGCGCCGGCGCCTAACCTAGTCCGCCGCAATGCCAGTAGCCACCGCATCCGATCTCGGCAAGGACATGGCCGGGAAGCCGCTCCTGCGCGGGGTCTCGTTCAAGCTCGAGCGCCGCGATCGGATGACCCTGTCCGGGCGCAACGGCTCAGGCAAGACCACGCTGCTGCGCGTGCTTGCGGGCCAGACCGGCCACGACGGCGGCAAGCTCTCGCTGCAAAAGGGCGCGAAGGTGGCGTTGCACGACCAGCGGCCGCCGCGCGATCGCGATCTGTCGCTGCGTGAGTACGTGCTGGCCGGAGCCAAGGAGGTCACCGCGATCGAGGACGAGCTGGCCCGCCTCGAGGGGCTCATGTCCGAGGGCGACGTGAGCGACCAGACCCTGGCTGCCTACGGCAAGACCCAGGAGCGCTTCGAGCTGCGCGGCGGCTACCGCTGGCGCGACCAGGCGCTTGTGACCATGCGCGGACTCGGCTTCGCCGACGACGACCTCGACCGTCAGCTGTCCACCTTCTCCGGCGGCGAGCTCACGCGCGGCTCACTGGCACGGGCGCTCACCGGAGAGCCCGACCTGCTGCTGCTGGACGAGCCCACAAACCACCTCGACATCGCGTCGCTCGAATGGCTCGAACAGCACCTCGCCTCGCTCGACGCGGCCATCGTGCTGGTGGCCCACGACCGGTGGTTCCTCGAGGCCGTAGGCACGTCGGTGCTCGAGCTCGAGGCAGGACGCTCACGCTTCTTCAACGGCTCGTGGACGGCGTGGCGCAAGGAACAGGCCATGCGCGACATCGCGCTTGGCAAAGCGGTCGAGAAACAGCAAGCCGAGATCGAACGACTCGAGCGCTTCGTGACCCGCTTCCGCGCCAAGGCCAGCAAGGCCAAGCAGGCCCAGTCCCGCGTCAAGCGGCTCGAGAAGATGGAGAAGGTCGAGACAGACCCCAAGGACAACCGGGTGATGACCTTCTCGTTCAAGGAGCCCGAGCGCTCCGGAAGGGTGATGTTCAACCTCGAGGGGGCGAAGATCGAGGTGCCCGGCCGCGTGCTGCTCGACGAGGCCGACATGTACCTCGAGCGCGGCGAGCACGTGTCCCTGGTGGGCGGCAACGGGTCGGGAAAGACCACCCTGATCCGGGCGCTCACCGGCCGTACCGAGCTGACCAAGGGCAAGCTCGCCACCGGGCACAACGTGCAGCTGGGCTACGTGAGCCAGCACGCCGAGGGCCTGTCCGAGGACGGCAACCTCCTTGACGCCACCACACGCGCGACCGGCCTGACGCCGGGCAAGGCGCGGGCGCTGCTTGGCATGTTCCTGTTCACCGGCGACGACGCCATGAAGCCGGTAAGCGGGTTGTCCGGCGGCGAGCGCCAGCGCTTCTCGCTGGCCGTGCTCGTGAACTCCGGCGCCAACATGCTGGTGCTCGACGAGCCGACCAACCACCTCGACGTCGAGAGCCGCGAGGCGCTGGAGGATGCGCTGCGGGGCTTTCCCGGCTCGCTGCTGCTCGTGAGTCACGACCGGGCGCTGCTGGACGCGGTCGGCTCGCGCACCGTCGCGCTCGAGAGCGGCACGCTGCGCAGCTACGAGGGCGGATGGGCCGACTACCTGGAGCAGCGCGAGGCGACGCAGGACGCCGCGAACGTGGCGGCGGGCAACGCGAAGAAGGCAAAAGCCGCCGCGCCGAAGCCTCAGCGAAATGGGAGCGGCAACGGCGGCCGGTCCAACAACGCCAAGCGCGAGCAGGAGCGGCTCGAGCACGAGATCGAGACGGCCGAGGCGGCGATGGCGGCGCTCGAGGACGAGCTGGCCGACCCGTCGGCGTGGGGCGACTCACGCAGCTCGGTGAAGTCGCAAAAGCGTCACGCCAAGGCTAAGCAGCACATCGAGCAGCTATACGCGCGGCTCGAGCGCTCGCTGCTGGCGTAGTTAGCCAACCTGGATGCAAGATCCGCGTCTCACGTCTCGGGACGTGAGACAGAAATGCTATTTTGAGGATGTGCTCAATGGCCAGGACATCGTCGTGCTGCTCAAGCTCGCCGGTCACGGCGAGGACTGGACCGTGCGCTCTCTGGAAGCAGAACTGGGCATGTCCCGCGCGGGCGTGCACCGCTCGCTGCAGCGCCTGAGCGGGGCCGGCCTCTACAACCTCGATCGTCGGAGCGCGAACATCAGTCAGACCGAGGAGTTCCTCGTCCACGCAGTCAAGTACCTCTTTCCACCCGAGATGAAAGGCGAGACGCGTGGCGTGCCGACGGCGTGGGCCGCGGCGCCGCTGGCCGACGAGCTCGCACCGCAAACCGACCTGCCCCCCGTGTGGCCCGACCCCCACGGGCGCCAACGCGGCATCGCCGTCGCTCCCCTTCATCCCGCTGTACCCGGGCTCGCCCAGCGCGACCCCGAACTTGGCGAGCGCCTCGCGCTAATCGACGCGATCCGCCTCGGTGACCCGCGCGTCCGCAGCCTCGCAGCCAAGCTCCTCAACCAGCGCCTCGCGCGACTCGCAGCGGCCACATGAGCATCGACCTTCTGGAACTTGCCGCCGACGCCCTCGGCGAGCTGCTCGACGAGGTCGTCTTCGTCGGCGGCGCGACGGTAACGCTCTGGATCTCCGATCCGGGGGCGCCTCCCGCCCGCCCGACCAAGGACGTCGACATCGTGGTCGAGGTCGCAACTCGGAGCGCCTTTCACGACTTCGAGTCCCGGCTGCGCGAGCGTCGCTTTGCCGAAGACCAAGAGGAGGGCGTGATCTGCCGCTGGCGCCACCGCGGTGGCTTGATCCTCGACGCCATGCCGTCCAAGCCAAGCATCCTCGGTTTCGAGAACCGCTGGCAAGGTCCAGCGATCCCGCACGCGATCGACCGCGAGCTCCCTTCCGGCGCGCGGATACGCGCCGTATCTCCGCCCTATCTGCTCGCCACGAAGCTCGAGGCGTTCAAAGGCCGCGGCGACCATGACTTCCTCGGGAGCCGCGACTACGGCGACATCATCGCCATCGTCGATGGTCGGGAGGAGCTCGTCGAAGAAGTCGCGCGGGCCCCAGATGACGTCCGCGCGTACATCGCTGGCGAGCTCGCTGACCTGCTCGAAGACCCGCGCTCCGTCGACGGCCTCTTCGGCGCGCTGCCCCCGGATCCCGCGAACCAAGCACGTGCCGAGGCAGTCGTTCTACCCCGGCTTCGGACGCTTCAGTCCGGGTAATCCGGTCTGGGCCCTGCATCTGACGGAGTTCCTATTGGGCACTAGAGGCCACGAGGCGCAGTCGGCCTACCAGGCCATCGCGCCGGAAGCCAGGACTCCTGCTGATCGATGGCCTGCTGTTTACTGAATCGGCATGCATGCCGATTCAGCCGCCGGCCCCCTCCCTCCCGGTCCGCGCCTGCCGCGCTGGATGCAGACCGCGGCGTTCCTGTTCACCCCCGCCCGCTTCATCGACACGTGCCGGCGCCGCTATGGCGACATCGTGACCTTCCGTAGCCTGTTCGACCCGTGCTTCGTCATGGTCTTCTCGCCCGAGCTGGTCAAGGAGGTCTTCCGCGGCCACCCCGACCGGCTGCGCGCCGGGGAGGCGAACGCGTTGCTCGGACCGATCGTCGGCGAGCGCTCCGTGCTGCTGCTGGACGGGTCCGAGCACATGCGCCAGCGCAAGCTGCTGCTACCGCCTTTCCACGGAGAGCGCATGCTCGCCTACGAGCATGTGATGGTCGAGGCCACCGATCGCGCGATCGACGCGTGGCCCGCGCCTGGCACCGATTTCACGCTGCTGCCCGCCATGCAGGCCCTGACGCTGGAGGTGATCGAGCGGGCGGTGTTCGGCATGGACAACACGGCACGCCGCACGGCTCTGACCGACCGCGTGCGCTCGCTGCTTGACCCGGTGACGTCGCGCAGCCAGGTGCTCCTGCTGCTGCTCAGCGGCGGCCGCCGCGGCGCCGGCGCGAGCGCACAGTTCTTAAAGGCCCGAGGGCAGCTCGACGAGCTGCTGTTCGACGAGATCGCCCACCGCCGAGCCCAGCCGGACCTGGCCGAGCGCGACGACGTGCTCTCGATGCTGCTGTGCGCGCGCGATGAAGACGGCGAGCCGATGACCGACCGCGAGCTGCGCGACGAGCTGCTCACCCTGCTGGTTGCCGGCCACGAGACCACGGCCACGGCACTGTCGTGGGCGTTCGAGCTGCTGATGCGTAACCCGCGGGTGCGGGACAAGCTGCGCGCGTCGCTTGCCGCCGGCGAGACGGAGTACGCGGACGCGGTGGTGAAAGAGACCCTGCGGCTGCGGCCCGTGATCTCCGGCGTCGGGCGCAACGTGCGCGAGCAGCCGTTCGAGCTGGGTGGCTACACGCTGCCCATCGGGATGCAGATCAACCCGTCGATCGGGGCGATCCACCGGCGCGCGGACCGCTACCCGGACCCCGCGGACTTTCGCCCCGAGCGCCACCTCGAGGAGGGCGCGCCCGACGGCTACACGTGGCTGCCGTTCGGTGGCGGCACACGCCGCTGCCTCGGCGCCGCGTTCGCCACGTTCGAGATGCGCGTTGTGATTCAGCGGGTGCTGGAGCGCACCGAGCTGGTGCCGGCAGGCAAGCCCGAAACGGGCGTGCGGCGCAGCATCGTGTTCGTGCCGCGCAACGGCGTGCGCGCGCGGCTGGCCTAGAGCCGCCTGAAGCTGATCCCGGCGGTCTGGAGCCGCTCGGTGAGGGCCTCGCCCATCGCCTGGGCCGTGGTCACCTGGCCGGCGGTCTCGGGCAGCTCGTCGGCGGCCAGGCACAGCGCCGACTCCGCCAGCATCTTGGCCGTCTCGCCGTAGCCGGGATCGCCGCCGGCCACCTCGCACTCGACCCGCTGACCGCCACCCTCGCCGACGAACTTCACCTTGAACCATCCCTTGGCTCGCTGCTCGGGGGTGGGGCCGTCACCGGAGCTCTTGACCTTCTCGAGAAGCTTGCGCGCGGGTGGGATCTGGGCCAACCCCGCCATGCCGGCCACGCCCGCCAGCCCGCCGACAACCACCGGCAGCCGCTTGATCGCCATGTAGTGGCCGTAGGAGAAGTCGGGGCCATAGCGCGGAAGCGCCCGGGCTGAGCGCAGCACGATCTGGGGATCGACGGTTGGCAATGGCACCGCCCAAGCGTTCACCGCGGCCTCCTGGTGCGGGCGGCCCTTGATGCCGCGCACCTTGCGACCGTCCCCCTTGGGCTCGACCTTCTTGCGCTCCGAGCTGACGGCCACCATCTTGCGCGCCCGCGACATTGCCGCCAACGCCGACTGATAGGTGCCGCCCGAGAAGGTTCCGCCGGCACGCACAAAGCCCTCGACCTTGAGGGCCACGTCCTCGGGCAGCTGGTTCACCGTGAAGCGGGCGCCGAGGTCGTGAGGGATCGAGTCGAAGCCGCAGCAGTGCACGAGCCGTGCGCCGGTCTGCGTCGCCCGGGCATGGTGGCGCACGTAGCAGCGGTCCACGAACTCGGGCTCGCCGGTGAGGTCCACGTAGTCGGTGCCCGCCTCGGCGCATGCGGCCACCAGCGCGTCGCCGAAGTGGATGTAGGGGCCCACCGTGGTGATCACCACGCGCGCGGACTCCGCGATGCGCCGCAGCGAGGCGATGTCTGTCACATCCGCGATCAGAGTCTCGGGCTCCGAGGCGCCCTCGCGCATGGCCAGGCGGCCACGCACGGCGTCGAGCTTCGCGCGGTTGCGGCCGGCCAGCGCCCAGCTCGTGGAGTCGGGCAGCGCGCCGGCCAGGTACTCGGCGGTCAGCTGGCCGGTGAATCCGGTGGCGCCGAATAGGACGATGTCGTGGGCTCTCTCCTCGGTCATGGCCGTCACCGTATTACCGTTGCGGCCTGTGAGGGGTGACGCACAAGCGCCGACGACGGCCACCGAGGTGGTCCGCGAGGGATGAGGCCCTCAGACGTCAGCTCACCTGACAAGGTCCTCTTCCCCGAGGCGCGTCCACAGCTTAGGCGCGGGCTATCCTCAGTTCGTGACTTGCTTCTTTACGAGGTTGAGGTCTAGCTACGTCATCGTTCTCGCGAGTCTTGCTCTTGTGGTGCTGGGCGGGGTCAGCATCGCCATCGGCGTGAGCGCCCTTACGAAGCTGCGCGGCCAACTCGACAGCCCGTTTTGGCTCATTGTTGGGCTGGCCGCTATCGCATTTCTCTGTGGCGGCGTGTTCTTCCGCTATGCGCTCACGCTCCACCGCCTTTGGCCAGGCCAAAGACGCAAGGATGCGACCGCTTTCGGCACGCCGAGAGGGGCCATGCACGCGGTAGCCAACCAGCAAACCAAACGGTTACCCGGACTCCGACTGTGCTTGATGGCTCTTGTCGGGCTCATTCTCGCGGCGCCGGCGGCGGCTGCTGCGCCGACGCGGCTGCATACGGGCTCGACACGCTACGTGCGGCTTGTTCACTTGCGCGACCGAGGCCTGTCGATCGGGCTGACCGCGCAGGGACGCAAGAAGTTCAGGCGCGTGCTGCGCGGGTACGTGCTCGCCGCGACCTGCACGACACTCGGCAAATCGACCCAGGGCACTACGCAGAGCACCCAGTCGAACCGCGCTGAGCGCACCTTTGGTCCGGGCGGACGCTTCACCTACCACGTGCTGCTCGACCGCCACGCGGACTTCTGCGACATCGGCCGCGCGCGTCAGACGATTACCCGCAACAGCGACAGCACCACCGGAGTGCCCGGACCGCCGCTCGACAGCATCGCATTGACCCAAAAAGGCGCCGCCTACCTCGACGAGGACCAGGTCACCCAGAAGATCTTCGCGACCCTCGATGTGGCTCAGGCATTCGCGCACCGCGATCCCGCCGGGCGCTTCCCACCCGCCCAGAAAATCGCTGCTCGCTTCCGCAGCAAGGTCACCGCGCTCGGTTCGCCCGAGGATTCACCGCCCGCCGGTGGGATCGGCATCTACAGCGACGGCGCCAACCACGCCGAGGCGGTGGCGCTCTCGGCGCTTGACCAACGTCTGTTCATCGACTCGAACGCCGGCGTGCTCAGCACCAACGCGGCAGAACACCTCCTGCGCTTGGTGAGCGGGAAAGCGGCCACGCTCTTCGAGCCAAACCTCGCCGCCACCGGGCGCGTCATCCCGCTGCAGTCGACCAGCTCGCGGCACACGGGCATCAAAGGCGTCGTGACGACCTACCCCACCTGCGGGGTTCCGTTCAGCACGCCCGGCCACCCATGCATCGATGCGCGTGTTGCTCGCGATCCAGTGCGCATCCTGCGCGCTTCCGATCACAAACTCCTAGCCCACACCCAGACGGACCGCAGGGGCCGCTTCCGCTTCAACCTCGCACCCGGGACCTACATCGTCGACGCTCACACAACCTTTCCCCGAAGACTGGTAGCGCGACGCATGACCGTTCGACGCGGGCACTTCGCCAACGTCCATCTGAGCTACGACAACGGGATCCGATAGGACCTGACGTAGGTTCTGTGGTAGGTGATTGCTCCCGTTCGTCGCGTCGGCGCC
This sequence comes from Solirubrobacterales bacterium, assembly GCA_038237685.1. Taxonomy (GTDB): domain Bacteria; phylum Actinomycetota; class Thermoleophilia; order Solirubrobacterales; family Thermoleophilaceae; genus JAAYBF01. The sequence continues at coordinate 22,452 of JBBRYL010000038.1, forward strand.
CAGACCAGGCGCGAAGGACTCGCGCTTGAAGTGGCTCGTCGGGAGCGGCCAGACGAGCTCGTCGACTACCTCGTTCCCTGCTCCGACCAGCCACCAGCGCGCGAACAGCGGACCGTCCGCGACATCGTCGACGCGTTCAGCCCGCGTAGAGCTGCTCGATCTCGTCCGCGTACTTCTGGGCGATCGGCTTGCGCTTGAGCTTCATCGTTGGAGTCAGCTCGTCGCCACCGGGGGCCCAGTCGCCGGGCAGCACGCGGAAGCGCCGTACCTGCTCGACACGCGCCAGCTGCTCGTTGGCGCGGTCGATCTCCTCCTGCACGGCGGCGATCACGTCGGGTGACTCCACGTCGGCGTCGAGGCTTGAGTCGGGGTCGAGCACTATCAGCGCGCTCACGTAGGGGCGGCCGTCGCCGATGGCCACGGCCTGACCCACAAGCGGGCCGGCGCTCTTGAGCTCGGCCTCGATGTTGGCCGGGCTCATGTTCTTGCCCCCGGCACTGATGATCAGCTCCTTCTTGCGGTCGACGATCTTCAGGTAGCCGTCCTCGTCCAGCTCGCCGACGTCGCCGGTGTGCAGCCAGCCGTCCGCGTCGACGGCCTCGGCCGTCTGCTCGGGCTGGTTGCGGTAGCCGGCCATGACCACACCGCCGCGTAGCAACACCTCGCCGTCTTCGGCCAGCTCGATCTCGATGCCCGGCGCCGCCGGCCCGACGGTGCCGACCTTGACCCGGTCGATCGGGTTGCACGTGCCGGCCGCGCAGCTCTCCGACATGCCCCACAGCTCGGCCAGCGGCACGCCGAGGTCCACGAAGAACTGCAGCACCGCTTCGGGCGTGGGGGCGGCGCCGACGTTGGCGGCCTCGAGCTGGTCGAGCCCGAGCTTCTCGCGGATGCCCGCGAGCATAGGGTTGTCCCGGTCGCCGGAGGCCATGGCGTCGGCGAACGCTTGCAGGGCGTCCTCACCCTGGGCAGACACCGTGGCCTCGACGCCGGCCTTCAGCTTCTCCCAGATACGTGGCACAGCGAAGAACCAGCTGGGCCTGACCGCGGGCAGGTACTTCGCGATCTCGCGCGCGTCCGGGCATGACGTCGAGGTCAGGCCGAGCACCATCGGGATGTAGTGGCTGCAGTTGCGCTCGGCCACGTGGGCCATCGGCAGCCACGAGATCACCCGACCGCCGTCACTGCCCAGGTCGATGATCTCCTCGAACGAGCGCACCGCCGCGATCAGATTGGCGTGGGTCAGCTGCACGCCCTTGGGCGGGCCGGTGGTGCCTGACGTGTAGATGATCGTGAGCAGGTCCTCGGGTTTCACCGCGCGCCAGGCGGCGTCGAAGTCGAAGTCGGCACCGCCGTCCTGCTCCAGCTGCTCGAGCGAGACCGTGCCGTCGTCGCCATCGCCATCTACCACCACCACGTGCTCGACGGAGTCCACGCCGGACGCGGCCTTCTCGACCGTCTCCAGGTATGCCGGCTCGGTCACCACAACGGCATTGCCGGCGTCGGAGAGCAGGTACTCGATCTGGCCGGCCGTGTAGGTGTTGTAGACCGAGAACGGGATCGCGCCGAGGTGCATCGCGGCGGCGTCGACGAGGTGGAACTCGGGCCGGTTGTTGAGCATGACCCCGACCGTGTCGCCGTGGCCGACCCCGAGCGCAGCGAGGCCCGCGGCCACCGAACGCACCCGGCGGTCGTAGTCGGCCCACGAGATCGAGACCTCGTCCTCCAACGTGCGGATGGCCACGCGGTCGCCGCACGCCGACACGGTGGCCTGGAAGGCCTCGCACATCGTGGTCGCCTCGGCGGCGTGGGTCACGACGCCTTCTTCTTCGCGGAGGGCTTCTTGGCGGCCGTCTTTTTCTTGGCGGCAGCCGGCTTCTTCTTCTTGGCGGCGGGCTTCTTCTTGGCGGCGGGCGGCTTTCGCTTTGGCTTCTTCTGGAAGCTCAACTCGACTTTGGCGGCCGCGCCCAGATCCGCGAACGCAGCGTGCAGGGCCGGCGCCATGTGTTCGACGTTCGGGACAACCGACGGGTCTGCGCAGAAGCCGAACCCGATCTTGTCCACGTAGCTGACGATTGCGGTGTTCATTGCCAGGTTGCCGGCCAGGGGCACGAAGCCGAACACGTCCTCGAGCTCGCGCCCCAGCAGGTAGAGCTTGTTGCGCGGGCCCGGCACGTTGGTGATCACGGTGTTCACGTAGCGCTGGATGTCACCAACCCCGGCGATCGCCTCGAACAGCGCGGCGGGCACCAGGCCGGTCGAGTCCACAGCCGCGCTGGCGCCGAGCGCCTGCGGGCTGGACTTGAGCTCGTCCATGGCCGCATGCACGCGCGCGAAGCGTTCGAGTGGATCGCCCTCGCCCACGGGCAACGCGACCTTCAGGCCCGAGACCTTGTTGCCGAGGTCGCCCGTGCCGTCGTCGGAGCGCACGCTAACCGGGATGAACGCGTAGATCTCGAGGCCAGCCGTGTCCACCCCCCGCTCCCGCAGGTCGCTGCCGAGCGTCGCGGCCATGGTGGTGAGCACGACGTCGTTCACCGAGCCGCCGAGCGCGTCCTTGAGCGCCTTGACGTCGCTCATCGACTCGCGCTGCCACGCGAACGATCGGGCCGGGCCGACGGGCTTGTTGTACGGCGTGGCGGGTGCCTGCTTGATCGCGGCCCGCCCGAGGCCGATCAGGCCCGCCGCGGTGCGTACCGCCGACTCCGCTGTGCCCTTTGGGTCCGTGACGGCGCCCTTGGCCAGGCCGACGGCCTCGGGCACGAGCGTGCGCTCCACCAGCGACTCGATGGTCAGCCGCAGCTTCGACGGCGCCGGGCGCGGGCCGATGTCACGGGCCTCGATCGTCTCGTCGCCGTCGGGATTCGCGGAGAACAGCTGCTCGAGCACCTGCACCGAGGCGATCCCGTCCACGAGCGCGTGGTGCATCTTGTGCAGCAGCGCGAAGCGGCCGCCCTCCAGGCCCTCCACCAGCCACAGCTCCCACGGCGGGTGCTCGTGGTTGATCGGGTTGCTCATGATCCGGCTGAAGACCGACTGCAGCTGCTCCGCCCTGCCGGGAGAGGGCAACGCGGTGTGGCGGACGTGGTTCTCGATCCGGAAGTCCTCGGCGTCGGCCCAGCGCGAACGACCGAGCCCGAGCGGCACGTCGACCCTGCGGTGGCGGAAGTTGGGCACGGCATCCATGCGCCGGTCGAGCTCGACGAGCAGCTCGTCGTAGCTGGGCGCGGGGCCGGCGAAGACGTCGGCTCCCCCCACGCACATGTTCGAGTCATCGTTCTCGAGCTGCAGGAACGTCGCGTCCAGCGGGCTCAGTCGGTTCTCCAGCATCTCTCTCCTCCGTGGTCTTGCACGGTGCTACCCGCGGTGGGTCGAACCTATAGGTCGCCAGGTGGATCCGGCGCCGGGCCTGCCAGACTGGCCCGCATGTCCGACAACCCCAAGCTCACCGCCGAGGCCGCCGAACGGCTCGAGGCCGACGTCGTGCGACTCGAAGGCGAGGGCCGCCGCGAGATCGCCGAACGGATCGGCATCGCCCGTGAGTGGGGCGATCTCAAGGAGAACGCCGAGTATCACGCCGCCAAGGAAGAGGCCGCGATGCTCGAGGGCAAGATCGCGCGCATGCGCGACCAGCTGCGCACCGCGGACATCGTGGAGGAGGTCCACGCCGGGGACTCCGCCGGCATGACCTCGACGGTCACCTTCGCCGACAAGGCCTCGGGCAAGCAACAGACCTTCCAGCTCGTGCCCGCGATGGAGGCAAAGCCCGGCGACGGCCTGCTCTCGATCGACTCGCCCGTCGGCCAGGCGCTGGCCGGGTCAAAGGCCGGCGACACCCGGACGCTCACCACACCGTCGGGCGCGCGCGAGATCGACATCGTCGCGGTGCAGCAGAGCTGATGGCTCCCTCCCAGGCCACCACTTCCGCTCCCGCCCTGCAGGAGGAGTACGCCGACGTCGGGCGCGACATCACGCTCTGTTACGAGACCCTCGGGGACCCCGCCGACCCGCCGCTGCTTCTGGTCATGGGCCTCGGCATGCAGATGATCGCCTGGCACGACGGCTTCTGCCGGATGCTGACCGATCGCGGCTACTACGTCGTGCGCTTCGACAACCGCGACGCCGGCCGCTCGACCTGGCTCGACGGCCCGCCGCCCGGG
>JBBRYL010000039.1:0-25929 GCA_038237685.1 Solirubrobacterales bacterium
GACGGCTCTACTAGGAGCGTGTTGAAGTTTCGTCCGGTCTGGTCGGGATCTTGTGGGTATGGCTCTTTCGGCGTTTGCGGTCAGGTCGGGCGAGGAGACCAGGCAGGTGCAGATGGTGTGCCTGGATGATTTGGTCCCCGCAGATGACGAGCTTCGCCGGATCGAGGCGGTGATCGATTGGGAGCACGTGCGGGCGACCGCTCGGCCGTTCTACCGTCCGGGTGGCGCCGGTCGGCTGGGAACGGATCCGGCGGTGCTGGTCAAGCTTGCGTTGGTGTTGGCGTGGCGTGGGTTGCCGTCGATGCGGGCGGTGCTCAAAACGGCGGGTACGGACATGTCGATCCGGCGGTTTCTCGGGTTCGGGCTGACCGAGCGGCTGCCGGATCATTCGACGTTTAGTCACGCCCAGACCAAGCGGTTTGCGGACTCGTCGGTGTTTGAGCAGATGTTCACAGCGGTGCTTAGGCAGTGCACCGAGGCCGGCCTGGTCGGTGGGCGGCGGCTGCTGATCGACGCCACACATGTCGAGGCCGACGCTGCGCTTAAGAGCTTGCGCGCCGAGCTCTCACTCGTCGAGGCCAACAGCGACGAGGACGATGATCAACCGGTCACCGTCGAGGAGCCGCGGCCGGAGCTGGCGTTGGCTGAGCCACGCACGGGTCCGACGCCCAAGCGCACGGCGTCTAACGCGACGGCGGTCTCGCGCAGCGATCCGGATGCCAAGCTGCGTCACAAGCCCGGCCATCGCACCCATCTCGTTCACCGCGCCCAGGTCGCGGTCGACCCCAAAGCGCGGGTGATCGTGGCGGTGCAGGCCGAGTCTGCGGCCGGCTCAGAAGCCGACGCGCTTGAGCCGCTGATCGGGCGGGCGCGGTTCGCCGGTCACGCCGTCTGCGAGGTCGGCGCCGACGCCGGCTATGCCAGCCAAGCCAGCTACGCCACCCTCGACCGGCTCAACAGCACGGCGTTGATCCCGCCCCAGCCCGGCGCCCAGCACCTGGCTGCCGAGGCACGGATGCGGACCCCGGTCGGGCGCGACACCGCGATCGATCGCCAGACCCACGCCGAAGGCGCGATCGCAGAGCTCAAACACCACGGCATGGGCCGCTCCAGATGCCGCGGCACCCGCAAAACCCAGCTCCAGCTCCTCGCCGCGGCCACCGCGATCAACCTCAAACGCCTCCTGGCCGACCAAAACGCCCGCTCGCACGGCCAGACCGGCGACACCGCCACCCACTACGCCGCCATCACCGCCCTACTCGACCTGCTCACCCGCTGCCTCACCGAACTCGACCACATCGCGGGCGCCGAAAGTTCAACGGGCTCCTAGTGCCGGCCGGCAGGTGCACTACGGGGGCCGCCACACGCCCGGTTTGCGCAAGGTCAACCTCGGCCGCGGGTCGCCAGCAGCTCGGCGTACAGGTCTTCATAACGGGAGGTGCAGAGCTCGGTGGAGAATTCCTCCGCCCGGGCCCGACAGGCCACGGCAGTACCCGGATCGCTCGCGACGTCTAGGCCCTCCAGCAGCGCGCGAGCCAGCTCTTCGGGCCCACCCTCGAACAAGACTCCAATGTCGTCGCGGTCGAGCACCTCGGGAATCGCTCCGGCCCGGCGCCCGACCGCAGGGGTGCCACAGGCCATCGATTCCACCAGCACCAGGCCGAACGCCTCCGCCACCGAGGGCAGCGCCGTGAGCCACGCGCTGCGATACGCATCAGCAAGCGCCTCGCGATCGTCGACGTCGGCGAACTCGATCCCGGGGTGGCCGTCGAGGACCCGCCGCGCAAGCTCCGGGTCGGACGGCCGCGAAAGCACCAGCCGGGCGTCAGGGCGCTCCCGCCGGACCAGCGGGAAAGCTTGGATGAGGTCGTCCAGCTTCTTGTGCGGGACTCCCAGCGACGCGGCGGAGAAGATCGTGGGCCGCTCCGCGCGCTTCCCGCCCGGCGTGAAGGCGCCGACGTCGACGCCGGGGCTGATGACTCGCGCGTCGAGGCCGAGGGTACGCCGGAACTCGTCGGCCGCAGCCCGGCTGAGCGCCACCACCGCGTCGCAGTCGCGCGATGCCTCGTAGGTGCTCTTGAGACGCATGCGCCGCTCGACCAGCCAGCGCCGATCCGGGATCCCCATAGAGGAGAACACAGACGGCCGACCCGTTCGCGCCGACCAGCGAGCGGCGGTCACCCCGTCGGGCGCATAGAGGGCGTGGACCACGTCGTTGCGGGTCAGGCGGAGGAAGGCCGCGCTCAAAGGCACGTGCGTGAGGTAGGCCTCGTACTTGCGCCGGGCAAGGCGCCCCTGGGGCGGTCGCGGCAGCCGCACGACATCGAGTCCGTCTTCGAGCGTCCGCGACGGGGCGTGGGGGTGGCTCGTGATCAGACGGGGGTGGTGACGGCGCGCCACCAGCCCGTCCGCCAGATCCCGTGTGAAGCGCTCCGTGCCGCGACGCACCTCGGGCCAGTAGCACGGAGCCATCAGCGCCACACGCCACCCCTGGGCGACGCTCACAGAAAGAGCGACCGATGCTTGATGCTGCCTCGAACGAGCGCCGCGAACTCGACGCTGTCGAACGCCATCTCGCCAGGCAGCTCCGACAGCGCTCTCAATCGACCACGGGGATCATGTCCGCGCCACGGGGCCGCGTGCATGGCCCATGGGGCCGCCGCGGCTATCCACAGGGGATTGCGGCGCGAGAGCGCGAGCCCGGCTATGGCAGGCGCGAGCCACACGTGCCGGGCCTTCCAGAAGACGTTGAGATAGAACGAGTCCCGAGCCTCGGGGTGGTGCTTGACGAGCCAGGCCAGGTCACCCCAACGCCACATGTACGGCAAGCGCCGCGGCAACGAGGCAGCCTGGACGGTGTGGTAGGTAAGGACCTCCGGCGCCCCGACGTAGGCGGCTCCCGTCTGCTTTCGGACCCTCAGGGCGAGGTCTGTGTCCTCACCGGCCGCGAGCGCGGGCTCCTCGACGAATCCTCCGACCCGCTCTAACAGCTCGCGGGGATAGAGGATGTTGCACGCCTCCGCCCAGGGAGTCGGTGGGTGGACGGCCTGGGTGTGAGGGTGGGGTCCTGAGAGCTCAGCCTGCTCGTCGGGGTCACCCAGCGTGGTGCCCTGCACGATCGCTCCTGGATTTCGGTGCGCCGCATCGAGTGCCCGCTGCACCCAATCCGACGGTGGGCGGCAGTCGTCGTCGGTGAACGCGATGATTGCGCCTCGGGCAGCGCCCCAGCCAACGTTGCGCAAGCGGCTGGCCGAGTTCTCCGCCGTCGGCTCGAGCCGCCGATGGCGGAGAACGCCCGCGGCCGTCAGAGGGTGCTCTTCCAACAGACGCTGTGTCTCCTCACCTACGGAATCGTGGGCGACCACGACGTCCCACCGGTCGCGGTCAAGGCTCTGCTCCTCAAGAGCGTTGAGGAGCCAGCGCAGCCGCAGGGCCCTGTCATGTGAGGCCACCACCACTGAGATCTCGGGCGGTCCCATCGCTGGCGCATTATGAGGCATGCGATCTGTCAGGCCCGCTGATACAACCATCCCGTGACCGAGATCGACTCCTCCATCTTCAAGGCCTACGACATCCGAGGCCTCCACGGCGAGCAGCTCGACCAGGACGTGGCCTACCGCGTCGGGCGCGCGTTTGTGCGCGTGCTTGCCGACATGTACGACGCCGAGCCCACAGAGCTCCGCCTCGCGGTCGGCCGCGACATGCGCCTCACAGCCCCCGCCATGGCCGAGCGCTACGCCGCCGGCATGACCGACGCGGGCGCGGCGGTCTTAGACATCGGCCAGGTGGGCACCGAGATGCTCTACTGGACGGTCGGCTCGCGCGAGCTCGACGGCGGCCTGATGTGCACGGCCTCCCACAACCCCAAGGCCTACACCGGCGCAAAGCTGGTCGGGCGCGGGGCGCTGGCGCTGTCGGGCGACGCCGGCATCGGCGAGGTGCGCGACATCGTGATGGCGGGCGATCCCGGCCCCGCCGCCGACCCGACGGGCGAGCTGACGACCGAGGACATCGAGAAGCCGTTCGCCGCCGACGCCCTCGCCTTCATCGACGCCTCGCAGGTGCGCGAGGGCAAGGTGGTGCTCGACGGCGGCAACGGCATGGCCGGCCAGATGGCGGGACCGATCCTGGACACGCTCCCGATCGACCAGACCACGCTCTACTGGACGCCCGACGGCGAGTTTCCCGACCACGAGCCCAACCCGCTGCTTGAGGAGAACCGCACGTTCATCATCGACAAGGTCAAGTCCGAGGGCGCCGAGCTCGGCATCGCCTGGGACGGCGATGCCGACCGCTGCTTCTTCATCGACGGCGACGGCAAGTTCGTGGACGGCGACTTCCTCACCGCCCTGCTGGCGGAGTCGATCCTGGAGAAGGAGCCAGGCGCCCACATCCTCTACGACGTCCGCGCCTCGCGCGCGGTGCGCGACGTGGTCGAGGCCGCCGGCGGCACGGCACACATCAACCGCGTGGGCCACGCGTTCTTCAAGACGCGCATGCGCGACGAGGGCGCGGCGTTCGGCGGCGAGGTGTCTGGCCACTACTACTTCCGCGACTTCTACTGCGCGGACTCCGGCACCCTGCCGGCGCTGCTGATCCTCGAGCTGCTCGGCAAGCGCGACAAGTCGATGAAGGAGCTGCTCGAGGCCTACCGCTCCAAGTACTTCATCTCAGGCGAGATCAACTCGGAGGTGGACGACCAGGACGCGAAGATCGCCGAGATCAAGGACACCTACGCCGACGGCGAGATCTCAGAGCTCGACGGCGTGTCGGTGGACTACGAGGACTGGCACTTCAACGTGCGTTCCTCAAACACCGAGCCGCTGCTGCGCCTGAACCTCGAGTCGCTGCGCTCTCCGGAGCACATGGAGGAGAAGCGCGACGAGGTACTCCGACTGATCCGCGGCTGACCGTGCGAACCGGTTGGATAGCCCGTGACGGGGTCGACGTGACGGGAGCCCTGGCATGTCGCGCGTACTGATCGTGGGCGCAGGCCTCACTGGGTGCACCCTCGCCTGGCGCCTGAGCCAGGAGGGCATCGATTCGACTCTGCTGGAGCGCGAAGACGTGCCAGGAGGACTCATCCGTTCAGACCACTTGGAGGGAGTCCTCTACGAGCCCCACGGCTCGCACATCTTCCACACCGAGGACAAGGAGGTCTGGGAGCTCGCGAACGCGATGACTCCCTTTCGCGAATACCGACACCGCGTGGACATCAACGTCGAGGGGAAGATCTACAACTGGCCGATCCTGCTCAGTGACATCGAGGCCCAGTCGAGAAGCGATGAGATCATGTCCCAGCTGAAGGAGCGCAAAGGCCTCGACGCAGATGAACGCTCCAAGGCCGCCGACTTCGAGGAATGGTGCCTGGAGCTGATGGGACCCATCCTCTATGAGCGCTACATCAAGCCCTATACCGAGAAGCAGTGGGGACGCCCTGCCAAGACGCTCTCGGCCCGGTGGGCGCCGCGACGGGTCTCTGTGCGCTGGGACAACGACCCCTACCTCTTCGCGGACCCCTATCAAGGCTGGCCGGCTGGGCCCAACGGCTACACCGACCTGGTCGAAGCCCTGCTGGATCGAGAGCGGGTCGAGCTGCGCACCGGCGTCGACGTGACCTTCGAGAACGTCGGCCGCTTCCTCGCTGAGGCCGACGCCGATCTGGTGGTACTCACCTGCCCGCTGGACGTCTTCGCCGGACATCGCTTCGGAACCCTGGACTGGCGCGGCATCGACGTGCGCTCGGTGCACATCCCCCATCTGGAATTCGCCCAGGGCGCGATGGTCGTGAACTACCCCGGCCTCGAATACCCGTTCATCCGCATCCACGAGACCAAGCACGCCTCGGGCCAGCACTGTGAAGGCACGGTGCTCGGGTTCGAGTTCACCGGCGCCCCCTCCCGCTACTACCCCATTGAGCTGCCCGAGAACAGGGAGCTCAACGACCGTTACCAGTCCTTTCTGCGCGAGCAGATCGGACTCGAGCGCACATATTTCGCGGGGCGGCTGGCCAACTACCTCTACATCGACATGGACGACTGCATGCGTCAAGCGCTGGACGTCTCGGACGAGCTGATCTCTAACCTGCGCGCCCGGTCGCGGTGACGGATGCCGGCATGACCAGCCAGCTCTGGCTGGCCTCCGCTGTGCCGGTCGCAGATCTCGAGGCGACCGCCGAGTCGGCGGGACTCGCCGTAGCCCGTATATCGGGGGCGGGCACGCAGTACTGCGTGGTCACGCTGGGGAGGCCTGCCCCGTGAGGCGGACGGCGGCGGAGTGTTCGAGCGGCCGCAGACTCAGCGAACGCTGAGCGTGCGCCAGGCGCTGGTGGTCTTCTTACGTCCGACCATGGTCTTGGTACGCCCGACGAGTTGCGCGCGTACACGCCAGCGCCCGCGGTGACCAAGATGCCGCCGGACCACGAAACGGGATCCGGACGCCTTGTTGCGATAGACCGTCACCCACCGCGACACGGTGGACCGGTGCCCGCCTATACGCCGAGGCTTTCGCATACGAAGCTGCCAGATCGATGCGGTAGAGCCATTGGTCCAGCTGTTTCGGCGCACATGGATACGAAGGACAGTCCGCGGAGGTCTGAAGCTGCTGGATCGGGACCCATAGAGAGCGTGTCTGAGGATCTACAGACCCCTTGCGGGGACCTATCGAGAAGCGACTGCGGTCGATCAGCTGGTTGAGTCCGAGGTCGATCGGAGCGCGCTCCGCGTACGCATCGCCATCGGCCGCGACGAGAAACAGCGTCCCGGACATAGTGACTTCGGCCATCGAGCCTGGTGCACGGAGCGTAGCCCCGGTGTGCGTCCTACAGTCCCAGGATCAGTCCCAGAGCGTGCTCGACCTCGCGAAGCGTGGGCGGCGCCACCGCTCCGACGGGTCGCAGCAGGCGGCTGCGGACCACCGCGCGCACGCCCCGGCAGATCGCCGCGCTCGCTTGGTCGATGCCCGCGGTCGGGGTGACCCGCGGCCGCAGTGCCGAGGGCGCCCGCGATGCGGAAAGGGGCACCACCACGATCAGCTCGTCCTCCGTGCCCGCCAGGAGAGCATCGTCGGAGATCACGATGGCGGGCCGGTTCTTGCCAGGCTCGCCGGCGCGGCCCGCTCCGAGCGACACCAGCCAGATCTCGCCCCGCCGCGGCTCAGCCGACGCCGTCGCCCGCGACGGAGTCCCACTCCTGGTCGTCGGCGCCGGCGGCGTCCGCCCGAACCGCCTCGCGCTCAGACCGGAATGCCGCATCGCGGGCCGCGCGATGGGCGTACTCGGACAACATCGCCGCGAGCGAGAGACCTCGCTCGCGCGCCTCGTTGGCCAGCAGGTCGCGGGTTGCGCGCGGCACGCGGATGGTGGTGGTGTCGCCTGCCATGTAGACATACGGTAGCGCCTCGCTGAGGCAGTCGCCACATCGAGGGAACTAGGGCCTGATCCAGGGCATGATGTAGGCTTACATCATGTCCCACCGCACGCAGATAACCCTGACCGACGCGCAGTACGACGCGCTCAAGCGCGAGTCTGAGCGAACCGGCCTGGGGCTCGCTGAGCTCGCGCGGCGGGCGCTGACAGCCTCCTACCGCGTGCCCTCGGACGACGTGACAGCCCTCGAGGCCAGCTTCGGGGCATGGAACGCGCGCGAGGAGGATGGGGCCAACTACGTTGAGCGGCTACGCCCCGGACTTGGACATCGACTCGAGCGGTGACCGTGGTGGTGGACACGTCTGTGCTGATCGACCATCTCAGGGGCGATGAGCGTGCCCGTTCGACACTTCAGCGAGCGAAGAAGACCGAACGGCAATTGTCCGCATCGGTCCTTACCAAAGTCGAAATCCTGGCGGGGATGCGTCCCCCCGAGCGCGACGCCACGCGCTCGCTGATGGACTCGATCGAGTGGCTGGAGGTCGATGACGACCTGGCGGAGCGCGCAGGAGCCCTCGCCGCGAAATACCTGCGCAGCCATCCCGGCATCGAGGTGGTCGACTACGTGATCGCCGCAACCGTCGAGCGGCTCGACGCCTCGCTGTTGACCCGCAACCTCAAGCACTTCCCGATGCTGGACTCGCTGACGGACCCCTACGAGCCGACTTCTTGACGACGCTCGCGCGAGGCGCCCCCCCCTTAGATCTCCGCCGGCGTGACCACGTAGCCCAGTCGGTCAGCGCCGCGCCTGAGCCGGCCGTCCAGCGTCACGAGGCGGCAATCCAGAAGCGCGGCCAGCGCGCAGTATTCCGCGTCATAGGTCTTTGCCCAGCCGAGGTCGTCGGCGATCCGCCATGCCTCGGCCTGCAGCAACTCGTGATCTCGCCTCTGCAACGGACTGGCGGCCAGGATCTCTATCAGCGTGCGGGCCTGGCCGGGCTGCCGCGCTCCGCGCCAAGCCGCAGCGTGCACGCTCGAAGTGAACTCGGACCATAGAAGTGGCGGAGCCAGCAACTGCGAGTCCGGGAGCGGGTCGAAGTCACCCCCGGAATCGCAGATGCGAATCACCACGCTGGCGTCGAGCACCAGCACGGCGGTCAGTGGGCGTCGCGGCTCTCGCGCACGATCGCCTCCCAGTCGGGCTGGGTGGCTCCCGCCCGGTCACGCCGCCACCGCTCGGGTATCTCCACCGGCCAGGCGTCGTCGAGCAGCGCCTGCAGGTCGGCCTCCTCGATCACGTGCTGCGTGCCGATCTTGCTCGCCCGAAGCTGCCCCGAGCGAATCCAGCGCCTGACGGTCTCCGGAGTGCGCCTGGCTTGGCGGGCGGCCTGCGGTACCGTGAGCATGGTGCTCGATGCTACACCATGCGCGGGAGACGTTGTAGGCTTGCATCATGGCCCGCCCATCGAGCACGCTGAGGCGCCCCCCGAGTAGACGCTGGGCGCATTCGCGCTGATGGAAGAATCCGCTGCCCGCGACCTGGACGCCGAGACGGCCGCCGCCGGCATCCACCGCTTGGCGATCCCGACCCCCTTCGCGGTCGGGCGCGTGAACTGCTATCTGATCGAGGATGACCCGCTCACGCTGATCGACGCGGGGCCCAACTCGGGCACGTCGTTCGACGAGCTGCAGCGCGGGCTCCAGGCGCTCGGCCACGGGCTGGAGGACATCGATCTGGTGATCCTGAGCCACCAGCACATCGACCACCTCGGCCTCGTGAGCCTCGTGGCGTCTCGGGCGGGCGCCGAGGTCGCGGCGATCGACGCTGCCGTTCCCTACGTGGAGGGCTTCGCCGAGAACGCCGAGGCCGACGACGAGTTCGCGCTTCAGATCATGCTGGCCAACGGCATCCCCGACGACGTCGCGAGCGCGCTGCAGTCGGTGTCGCGGGCGTTTCGCGCCTGGGGCGCGCGCGCCGACGTCTCCCGCGTGCTGCACGAGGGCGATGTGATCGAGTTTCGCGACCGCCGGCTCGAGGTGCTGCACCGCCCAGGGCACTCCCCCACCGACACGATCTTCCATGACGCGTCGCGCCGGATGCTGATCGCGGCCGACCACCTGCTCCCTCACATCTCGTCCAACCCGCTGATCAGCCGCCCCCTCGACGGATCGACCGAGCGACCGCACTCGCTGGAGATCTACATGGACTCGCTGCGGCTCACGCGCGAGATGGACCTCGACATCGTGCTGCCCGGCCACGGCGACCCGTTCACCGGCCACGCCGAGCTGATCGACAAGGGCTTCGAGCTGCACCGCCGGCGCGCCGAGAAGCTGCACGGCCTGATCGAGGAGCGGTCACGCACTGCCTACGAGCTGGCCCAGGCGCTGTGGGGCGACATTGCGGTCACCCAGGCGTTCCTGACCCTCTCGGAGGTGCTCGGCCACACCGACCTCCTGCGCGCCGAGGGGCGGGTGGGCGTGGTCGAGGGGCCCGGTGGCGTGGAGCGGTTCGAGGCCCTCGAGCCGTGACCGCGAGAGCGCCCCGGGGGTTCCGCCCCGTGGCCGACCCTGAGAGAGTGAGCTCCTTCGCGGCTTTCGGGTCGTACTCGACGGCGAACCGTCTTGACCTGGTTACCCCTGTAGCGCCCGCTCCACTTCGTTGGCGGAGACGGTGCTCGTGCGACCGGCGTCGAGGTCGCCATGTTGGCGTCATGCGATGCCTCCCTCAGACCCGCACAACCTCCACGCTCTCGAAGGCCCCAAAGTCCTCGTCCTGGGTCCACACCGCCGCGTCGTGAACGGCGGCGGTGGCGGCGATCCAAGTGTCGTGGACGCGAAGGCGTCTCCCTGCCCCCAGTGCCGCTGCGGCTAAGCGTGCGTACATCGAGGCCACCGCCGAATCGGCCTCCAAGCCCTCCGCCCGTTCCCGAACCGCAACCAGCGTGCCGAGGCGGGTCGCGCGCGTATCCGCGTCGTCGGCCACCAGCACACCTACCTCCAATTCAGCAAGAGTGACGACCGATACCGCGACTTCCTCAGGTAGGTCCCGGCCGATCGCGCGGCCCTGCTCGGCGGCGATGAACACCGAGGTGTCCAGCACCGCTCGGCTCATTCGCTCTCGATGAACTGCCCACGCAGAGGCTGCAAGTCGTCAAGAAGGGCGCGGTCGGCCAGCCTCGTTCGCAGCACCTGCTCCATCAACCGCCCCGGAACCCATGTCGCACCCTCACTCGCCGGGACCATCTCGGCCACCGGACGGTGATTGACCGTAATCCGGACGGGCTCCCCACGCTGCACCCGCTCTAGGACGGCGCGGGTGTGGTTGCGTAGGTCTCGCGACGAGACATCCATGCGCACGAACTGTAGCACCGGTGTGCGCACCAGAGCCCAGGACGAGCCCCGGAGGCCCCCACGGGCACATGTGTAGAATATACACATGTTTAGTGAGAGGCTTCAGATCCTCGTCTCCCCCGAGCAAAAAAGTCAGTTGGAGGCCAAGGCTGCCGACCAGGGCAAGTCGGTCGGCGGCGTAGTGCGGGAGGCCATCGAGGCCCACTACGGACGGTTACCGCGCGCGCAGCGAATCGCGGCGGTGGAGGCGATCAAATCGATGCACGCGGAGTTGCCCGAAGATCCGGCTGAGCTGGACCGGATGATCGACGAAGGCCGGCTGGACGAGGCGCTGCAAGGGCTCGAGCCAGACACCTCCGAGTGACCTTCTTCATCGACGCCAACGTGCTGGTCTATAGCGCGGCTTCCCACACCCCGAGGGGCCGCACATGCGCCTCGATCCTCCACGCTGTGGCTGCGGATGACGCGCCAGGACGCATCTCCACCGCAGCCTTGGAGGAGGTGTGGGACCTAGAGCGCCGCAGCCGCGTGCCCGGGCTCAAAGGGCTCACTGAACGGGCTTACGACGCGCTCGCGCCGCTGCTGTCCGTCACAGACCAGGTCTTCGTTCTGGCGAGGGAGCTCCAGGGTGCCCGCGCCGGCACCAACGACCGGCTGCACCTCGCGTGCTGCATCGTCAACGGCATCGAGACCATCGTGTCCAACGATCGCGGCCTCGACGGCCCTCATGGAGTCCGCCGAGTCGACCCCACAGACCACGATGCGGTGGCCGCGCTGCTCACGTAACGACCGCGCCGCTCGAGGAAATCGAGTTGGTGAACATCGAGGTGATCGTCTCGGGCGACGAGGCTAGACCCTATGGCGTGGTTGGCCCGGGTGGGTTGACTGCCGGTAGTTGAGGCCGGACGCTCCTCTCGGGGGTTTGTCTGGCTGGAGATAAGGCTCCGGCTGACCCCAGATCTGTGAGGAGGTCCGGCCATGGGCCAGACGATGACGTGGGTGGGGCTTGATGTCCATGCCCGTTCGACGCACGCGGCGGCGATCGACACGGTGACTGGTGAGTTGACCAGGGCCCGGTTCGGGCCCGGTGTCGATGAGCCGGTGGCGTGGCTGGCCAAGCTCGAGCAGCCGGTTCGTGCTTGCTATGAGGCTGGCCCGACCGGCTATGGGCTGTTCAGAGCGGCGGCGGCGGAAGGGATCGCTGTGCAGGTGATCGCGCCGGGCAAGACGCCGCGCGGTCCCAGCGATCGGGTCAAGACCGACCGCAAAGACGCCGAGCTGTTGGCGCGGTTGCTGCTGGCCGGTGGCCTGACGGCGGTCGTGGTCCCGCCGCCCGAGGTCGAAGCTGCCCGGGACCTGATGCGCGCCCACGACGCCTGCCGGCGCGATCTGATGACCGCGCGCCACCGGGTCTCTAAGCTGCTGCTGCGCCACGGACGTGTCTACCCCGAGTCCTCGACCTGGACGAGGCTGCATCGGGCGTGGCTGTCGCGGCAACAGTTCGCCGAGCCCGCGACCGAGCTGGCCTTTGCCGACGCAGTCGCGCACGTCGACGGCCTGAGCGCCCGCAAGGCAGCGATCGCGCAGCGCCTCAGCGGGCTCGCGCTCGACGAGCGGTGGTGGCCCCAAGTCGCGCGGTTGCGCGCCCTTCCGCGGCATCGACACACTGACCGCGTTTGCGTTGCATCTCGAGCTCGGCGGCGACTGGCGGCGCTTTGAGCGCGCCCCGCAGCTGGCGGCCTGGTTGGGCCTGACACCGTCGCTATCGCAGTCGGGCGAGTCTTCCAGGCAGGGCTCGATCACAAAGACGGGCTCGACGCTGGCCCGCCGCCTGCTGGTTGAGTCCGCCTGGCACTACACACGCGAGCCGCGCATCGGCGCCACGCTCAAAAACCGTCAGCAAGGCCAGCCCGACCACGTGCTACAGATCTCCTCGCGCGCCCAGCACCGCCTCTACCGCGTTCACCGCCGCATGCGCTCACGCGGCAAGCCAGCCAACGTCTGTGTCGTGGCCTGCGCCCGCGAACTGTCTTGTTTTCTCTGGGCCGCGGTGACCGCCACCTGACCCGCCACAACTGACACTGACCCGGTCGGTGGGCCGGGGCGCCGAGCCACAGGCGGCCGGCACGCGCGATTGAACTATGAGCAGCCACTCACCCGGCCACGCTCGTTCCTAGACAGCGCTCGCCGGCAGCACGAAACCCGGGCCCTGGGGTCACCAAATCCCCGCATCATCAGACTGGCAACGCCGACACCGAGCCCGGCGCCCCGCCGCACCGACCACCCTCAAACCCGGCCGCCAACGACCGCGATCACCCACGCCCACTTGACAAACCAACACCCATATCAGTTCTAGTGCCGACGTCTCCCCGGTCGCGGGGCGCGGCGTCCGCTACGCACGGGCAGCGCGACCGAGAGCTCGATCGCGTAGCGCGGCACAAATGGCTCCGTGGTTACCCGGACGCCCTGGATTCGGTCCACGCGGTAGGCGCGGACTTCACCGGTCTCCGGCTTGATCCCGTAGATCAGCAGGTTCCCTGCCCGCGATTGCCGCAGGGCATAGGGCTCGATGAGCCGCCTTGATCCCTGGTAATGCAGGTCGACGAGCAGATGGTTCGCGCCTGCGAAGCGGATCTGCTCGAGCGGTGCACCGTTGGGCCACCGTGTGATCGTGGGAGGCGCCACCCAACTGGATTCCAGTTGCTCACGACCAGCGGGTACGGACTCGAGTAGCGGCGCGTCGGCCCCCTCCAACCACGCGAAAAGCCTTTCGAGGGTGTCGACAAAGTCATCGATTGGTGGCAGCACCGGCAGCTGGTGCGCGAGCATTGCACCCCAGTCGGCACGGAGGTCAGCAGCCTTGTCGGCGGCGCTGACGGCCTGGAGTGTCGGCACAGGGATGCCCTTGTAGTCGCACTTGCGCTCCAGCACCGCGTGAACAAGGCCCCGTTCCTCGCGGAGGTCTGCCCGCCGGTACAGATTGACGACGTCGTAGAGGTCGCGTGGCCGCGTGCGCTGCCCGAGCGCCCGCAGCTTCTCTGCGAAGACCTCCACAAAGGCGTAGGAGCGCACCGATCGATCGCCGAGCAACTCGTCGTCGTATGCATGTGAGATGACCCGCCGTTCAGTCGCTTCGACGAGGACCTCGTCATAGGTGAGATCGAGCTTGACGCGAGCCTCGACCGGAGCGCCGCGTGGACCGCGGTAGTAGACCCGACCCTCCGCCGATCGTCCGTCCGGGCGCATGCGCACTACGGGGGGTCGGCCAACGAGCGCGATGCCGAAAGCCTGCTCAACCGTATCGAGCATCTCCATAAGCACCGGCACGAGATCATCCGGCTCGAGGGGCCCACCTTCGAGCACGGTGAAGTCGAGGTCCTCCGAGAAGCGGTACGTCTCGACGAAGCATTTCTTCAGGCATGTGCCGCCCTTGAAGACCCAGTGGTCGCGCCGCCTCGGATGCGATCCGATCCCCGAGAGCAGCCAGCCGAGGACGTAGTCCTTCTCAACGACCTCCTCCGTCAGGCCCCACTCGCGTGCTCGCTGCTGGAGGCCCTCCCGCGCGATCATCTGTCAATCGTCGAGTTGACCTTGAGCCCCCAGCGCGTACTTGTCGAACCGTCGTCGTCACGGTCGGGATCGAGTCGGCCTATCCCCGCGCTGACGCGCTCCAAACAAGCAGCCACGACACTCTCGTCGCCCAACTCAAGCGATTCAGCCAGGTATCCCAGCCGCTTGAAGACGGTGCGATTGCCAAGTCGATCGCAGTATCCGATCAGCTTGTCCCAGTCCACAGTCGGCCCTTGGTCATAGGTGACCAGGGCCTCAGCGGTGTGTCGCAGTCCACCGCCCAGCGCGGGCTGATCGAGACAGTCGACAAAGGTGCGCTCAGCGTCAGAGACGTTCACCGGAACGCGGTCGCGCCAGACACGACGGGTGCCAAAGAGCGCAGAGTCGGGCCTGTGGCGGAGCTCCAGCACAGCCTCGCCGATCGTGCGTTTCCTGTGAGCCACGGACCGGCTCGTGACAAACACGGTCGTCGAGAACACCTGGTCGGTCAAGTCCCAGTGGTGCAACGCGGTCCATCCCCCCACGTAGCCTGGCTCCAGTGCCCGTGCGGCTATCGCCCATGGGTCCGCGCGCCACGCTTCGGGATTTCCGGCCTCGAGCGGCACTGCGATGTAGAGCCCGCGCTGAACGCGCGCGACCCATCCCTGCGTGGCCAGCTGGCGCAGCAGCCGGGCAGCGCGCGCATGGTCAACCTCAGCGGCCTTAGCGGCTTCCTCTGCGGTGAACGGACCCGGAAGCTCGCGATTGAGGGCGGCGACGAACGCCCGATTGGACCGCGAGATGCCACCAGCCTCCACGGACAACAGTGTAACTCGCTCAACGACTGTCATACCGTTGTTACTAGAGTTAGGCTGTAACACTTGGCTGAAAGGAGATCTCTGTCGCCGCGGTTATCAGAGCCGGCATGCGCACGCTCATGGAGTCCCCCGAGTCGACCCCACAGACCACGATGCGGTGGCCGCGCTGCTCACGTAACGACCGCGCCGTTCGAGGACATCGAGGTTGGTGACCACCGCTGCCGAGCCCAGGACGCGGGCGTTCGCGCGCAACCGCGCATCGAGTCTGGGACCCACCTGTGGTTGCGGCACGCGGCGCATGGTGACCATCGTCTAGGGACGTAACCGCGCGGGCCCCCCGGGGTTTCCCACCCGTGGCCGACCCCGAGACCCAGCTGGACCGCGCCGAGCAGCTGGCCGAGCGGCTCCTCCCGACACGCGCCCCCAAGAAGCGGGTGCTGGTCATCGTCAACCCCTACGCCACCACAGTCTCTGACCGCTTGCGCAACCTCGTGGTCTACGCGCTGGAGGCGCGCTACTCAGTCGAAGCCGTGGACACCCAGGAGCGCGGCCACGCCACCCAGCTGTGCCGCGAGGCGGCATCGGAGGGCTATGACTGCGTCGTGGCCTTCGGCGGCGACGGCACCGTGAACGAGGCCGCCAACGGGCTCGCGGGAACCGACACGCCGCTCACATGCCTGCCCGGGGGCGCGACGAACGTCTTTCATAGGGCCATCGGAATCCCCACCGACGTGGTCGACGCCGCCGAGCAGTTGCTGCGCCTGGCCGACGACTTCCGGCCGCGGCGGATCGACCTGGGGATGATCAACGACCGCTACTTCACCTTTTCCGCCGGGGTCGGCCTCGACGCCAGCGTGGTCGAGCGCGTGGATGCCCACCCGCGCATGAAGGCCAAGCTGGGCGAGTACTACTACACCTACGCGGCGGTGGCGACGTTTAACCGCAAGTATTTGGTGAACCCACCGCACGTGCACGTGTCGGTCGAGGGTCGCGAGCTCGATGGCGTCACCGTTATCGCCCAGAACGCCGAGGAGTACACCTACTTCGGGCGCCGGCCGATCAAGTTCTCGGCGGACGTCGCGCTGGACGACGGCTCGCTGGGCCTCGTAGTGCTCAAGCGCGCTCACCCGATCGAGCTGCCAACCGTCGGGTGGCGCGCCTTCTCCGGCCGCGCCAAGACGCTGGCGAAGCACCGCCAGGTCGAGAGCTTTGCCGCCACGCGCGAGGCCGTGGTGACCACCACCGATGGGAACCCGTTCCCGGTGCAGGTGGATGGGGACTTCATCGGGGAGTGGGAGTCGGCGCGCTTCGCGGCGGCGCCGGGGGTGCTGCTGGTGGTTGCCTGAGGCAAATCCGGCGAACAGCGGCTACATTGGAGCACTTCGCCGTACCTAGAGCAGAGGCTCGAACGTGAGTAGAAGACAGAGAGCAGGAGGCT
This sequence comes from Solirubrobacterales bacterium, assembly GCA_038237685.1. GTDB lineage: Bacteria > Actinomycetota > Thermoleophilia > Solirubrobacterales > Thermoleophilaceae > JAAYBF01. The sequence goes on from JBBRYL010000039.1 coordinate 16,523, forward strand.
CGAACGTCGGTAGGAGACTCGGGGGCCGGGTCTTTACCGCTGCGTTCCTCAGCGCGCTCGTCATCTGCGTCGCCAACGTGTCTGGCGCTGCCGGGCAACTACCTCAACTGCCAGGTGTGCAGGTGCCGTCGCTGCCCGCGCCGCCAAAGCTGGTACCCCCCACGCAGGTTCCGGTCCACGCACCTGACGTACCCCAGGTTCGACTGCCTTCAGCTCCCCGAGTAGAGGTCCCGCCCGTCCGGGTGCCGTCAACCCCCTCGGCGCCACGGCCGCCTTCGCGAGCGGCCCCGCCGGCCGGCGGAACGGGAAGTACGCAGGGAGCCACGCCCTCGGCCGCCACCTCCGGCGGCTCGTCAGCCAGATCTGGTCGCGTAGGAACGCACTCGAATGGCCCACGTGCCCGACGACGCCCCCATCGAGCTCCCGGCTCGCGCCGAAGCCGGACGCGACGCGACGCGTCGGCACACACCCTTCGTGAGCGCCGCTTCCGCCACGCAGTGGTCCGGCTCTGGGCCTGCTCCTACGCCGTTTCCGCCGTGCAACGCCGAGTGCTCGTCCTGCGTACCGGGCTCGGCGGCAGTTCCGCCCTGTCGGTCAAGGGCGTCGCGAAGGCGCTGAGCCTGTCATCTGGTCGGGTGGTTCGCGCCCAGCGGGCCGGCCTACGAGGCCTACGTCGAGCCAACCGCTCCGATGGTTGCGCGATGGGCTCGCCCCAGCCCGCGATAGCGCGCGATGCGCAGGCCTTCCTCACAGTGGCCACGGCGCCGCCGCTTGCCAGCGTCGAGCAGTTGGCCGATTCCGCTCCTGGGCGGCACGCGCCGGCCCGAGCCGATGCAGGCGCGGTGCTCGGAGAGCGCGTTGCCTCGAGCGGCACGAGCGATAGGACGCGCCTGCCCTTGCGTACGGCAGCCGCCGTTCCCATCAGCTCCGGCGCCGGCACGCTGCCATTGCCCCTGCTCCTGATCGTATTCCTGTTGGTCATCGCCGCCGCGAGTGTTGTGCTGCTGCGACAGCGCGTGACACATCCGCAGCGCGAGACGACCCAGCCCGTCGCCGCGGCGCCCGTCGTCGCGGAACCGGCGCGACCGACGCGTGTCACAGGGGCCTTGCTGCCCGGCCCCTCCTACCCGCCCGTCTCACCTCCCGGCAATTCGCCGGCGGGCAAAGGGTCTGATTCACGTGACGTTCGCCGCGTGGCGGGCGTAGCCGCGTCGGGCGCGGCATCGGTTCTGCTCGGCCTCGCGCTCCGTGCACGCCGCCGGCGCTAGCGATTGAGGGCACCGTTCCTTCGACGACGGGAACCCGAGTACCCGCGCAAGGCATGTGTAGGAGGATGTACACATGTTGAGTGAGAGGCTCCAAGTCCTCATCTCACCCGAGCAGCGGGACCGCCTCGAGGCCGAGGCCGCCGAGCAGGGGATCTCTGTCGCCGCGGTCATCAGAGCCGCGGTGGGACGCATGCTACGGACGCGCTACACATCGGTTTCCTTGCCCACCGTGGCCGGCCCGGCGGCTCCCACCGGCCGCACACGGCCGGTGCTCAGCGGCCTTAAGCGCTCCCCCAGCACCTTCAAGGCAGCCAGGTCTGCGTCTCCACCAGCGCCAAGCGGCGGATCAAGGTAGGCACCAAGATCTCGCTGCGGCTGCCAGCGGCGCGCCCAGAGGCCGTACAGACTGATCGTCGAGAAGCCGCGCACTCTCGCTCCAGGCGTCGAAGTTCGGCAGGACGCGAAAGGCTGTGCGCCCCGCGTGGGCGGTCCCCGCCATCGCGGCGAGAAAGAGGTGACCACGCTCACCGAGACCCTGCGGTTGAGCCTGAGGCCCTGTTGTTGTCGCTAGCATCCTGACGATGGTTGAGACACGGCTAGCCAGTTCGGCCCTCGGCTCGCCGCCGTCCCCCGCCACCGTTCCAGTGGCTCTCGCCGACCAGGCTCGGAAACGTCCGCAGGCCGTGGCCGTGGTGAGCGGCAGTCGCGCGCTCACCTACGCCGAGCTCGACGCCTATTCGAGCCGAGTCGCGCATCAGCTCCTCGAGCGGGGTGTGATCAAAGGCGCGCTGGTCGCCGTCGCGTTCGAGCGTTCCGTCGAGTTGCTCGTCGCCGTCGTGGCCGTCATGAAGGCGGGGGGCGCCTACGTGCCGGTCGACCCCGCCTACCCGCCCGAGCGCCTCGCCTTCATCCTCGAGGACGCACGCCCAGCGATTGTGCTCACGCAGGCCGATATGGCTACGGCGCTGCCTCCTTGCGAGCTGCTCGTCGTGGACGTGGAGGAGCACAGTCCGGTGCCCGCGGTATCCCCCCCGGCTTCGCAGTACCGGGTAGGACCCGACGACTTGGCCTACGTCATCTACACCTCTGGCTCAACCGGACGTCCGAAGGGGGTGATGATCACCCACCGCGGCCTGACCAACCTGCTCGAGACGATGGCGCAGGAGCCGGGTCTCGACGCAGGGGAGACGATGGTCGGCGTCACCACGCCCGCGTTCGACCTTTCCGTGCCCGATCTCTACCTCCCGCTCTTCACCGGAGCACGGCTCGTGCTCGCCTCCCGAGAGGAGGCGGCCGACCCGGACGCCCTCGCCGGTTTGCTGGAGCGCTTCGAGGCGAGGCTCATGCAGGCGACACCCGCCACGTGGCGGATGCTGGTCGACGCCGGGTGGTCAGGCCGCGAGCAGCTACGCGTCGTCTGCGGAGGCGAGGCGCTGCCGCCCCAATTGGCCACACGACTGGCGGAAAGAGTCGGCGCGCTGTGGAACTTCTATGGCCCGACGGAGGCCACCGTCTGGTCGACGTGCGCGCGCGTAGGGACCGACGGCTCCGTCTCGATCGGCACGCCGCTCCCCAACACCTCGTGCGTGCTGCTGGACGCGGGCGGCCGGGTGGTGCCCGACGGCACTCCGGGAGAGCTGTGCATCGGTGGCGTGGGAGTCGCTCGCGGCTATCTCAACCGACCCGAGCTCACGGACGAGCGATTCGTTCCAGACCGCGTCTCCGGGCTCGAAACGCCGCTCCTCTACCGGACCGGCGACCAGGCCCGCCGCCGCCCGGACGGAACCCTGGAGTTCCTCGGCCGTCTCGACGATCAGGTCAAGATCCGCGGCTTCCGCGTCGAGCTGGGAGAGATCGAGGCGACGCTGAATCGTCATCCAGCGGTCGCGCAGGCGGTGGCGCTGCTGGTCGAGGCCGATGCCGAGGATCCTAGGCTCGTCGCCTACGTCGTGCCCGAAGCAGGGAAGGACACGGCGGCACGGGACCTGCGCCGCTTCGTCCGCGATCACCTGCCCTCGTACATGGTCCCGGCCACCATCGTCGCGGTCGACGGGTTCCCGCTCACCCCGAACGGGAAGATCGACCGCAAGGCCCTCCCGGCGGCGGACCGAGACCTGGACGACGAGCCGGACCGTCACGTCGTTCCCCCCCGTACGCCGCTCGAGCGCCGACTCGTGGAAATCTGGCAAGACGTCCTCGGCATCGGGTCGATTGGCGTGACGGACGACTTCTTCGAGCTGGGAGTCGACTCGCTCACGGCAGCCCGCCTGTTCGCCCGTATCGAGCATACGTTCGGAGAGAAGTTGCCGCTGGCGCCCGTCTTCCGCGCGCCGACCGTCGAGCGTCTGGCGGAGCTGTTGAGCGACCAGGAAGGCACAGCGCCCCGCTGCTCGTCGCTCGTCCCTCTCCGCGAGACGGGTTCCCGCCCACCTCTTTTCTGCGTGCACGGCGGAGCGGGGACGATCCTGCTCTACAGCGAGCTGGCTCGCCGACTGGGGCCCGAGCAGCCGGTCTACGGGCTGCAAGCCGTCGGCCTCTACGGTGGCGAGGCGCCACAGACCAGCGTACCGAAGATGGCGGCGCGCTATGTCGAGGAGTTGACGGCCGCCGTGCCGGTGGGACCCTACCTCCTCGGCGGCTATTGCTACGGTGGCCTGGTCACGTTCGAGATGGCCCACCAGCTGCGCGCGCAAGGCGCCGAGGTGGCCCTCGTGGCGATGTTCAACGCCCCGAGCCCGACCTACAACCGAAGGTACAATCCGGTCTTCAACGAGGAAGGCGCTCTGACCGACGCGCATGGGGAGTTCGTCCTCGACCAGCCGCCGCGCGACCCCAGGATCAGGGCGAGCCTGCGTCGCCAGTGGGCGGCCGGCGACCGTCGCCGCGGCCTGTGGCGCGTCTGTACGGCGGCCAGCCGACGGGCGCGTGTGACGACTCGCGCCGCGGTGGCGCGACTGCGCTTCAGATACGCGCTGCGCTTCAGGCGCCCCCTTCCCGACGACATGCGGGAGAACCTCTACTTCCAGCGGCTCGCGTGGATGGCACAACAAGCCTATGAGCCCCAACCGCTCGACGGGCGCCTACTGGTCTTCCGGGCCGCCGGGCTGTACCACGAGGAGGACCTCGGGTGGCGGACATTCGTCCACGGTGACGTCGAGTGCCGTGAGATCCCGGGCGACCACGCCATACCGCGCGACTCGATGCGAGAGCCGCAGGTCGCCTTCGTGGCTGCGCGGCTCGCTGAGGCCGCGCAGCGCGCCATCGCCGATTCCGGCCACGCCTAGTGTCCTGAGTCAGAGATTCGTTGGCAGTAGGAGGCGAGGCTGTCGAGGATCTCGTCTGGGTTCTTGTGCCAGACGTATGGCTTTGGGTCCTCGTTCCAGCCTGTGATCCAGGTGCGGATCGACTTCGAGGTCGCCGACCGAGCGGTGGGCCGCTCGGCCACGAGCTCGAGGACATCGAGCTGGTGATCATCAGCCACCAGCACATCGACCACCTTGGGCTCGTCAGCCTCGTAGACGGCCGCGCCGGCGCCGAGGTTGCCGCCGTCGACGCCGCCGTGCCCTTCGTCCAGCAGTTCGCCGAGAACGCCGAGGCCGACGACGAGTTCGCGCTTCAGATCATGCTCGCCAACGGGACCCCCGCCGACGTGGCCAGCGCACTGCAGTCGGTGTCACGCGCCTTTCGCGCCTGGGGCCACCGCGCCGACGTAAGACGCACGCCCCACCACGGCGACGTGCTCGAGCTTCGCGATCGCCACCTGGAGAGGTCCTGCACCGCCCCGCCCACTCCCCCACCGACACCGTCTTTCACGACGCCGAACGGCGGATGCTGATCGCCGCCGACCACCTGCTGCCCCACATCTCGTCGAACCCGCTGATCAGCAGGCCGCTCGACGGATCGACCGACCCCCCCCACTCGCTCGAGATCTACATGGACTCGATGCGGCTGACGCGCGCCATTGATCTCGACATCGTGCTCCCGGCCACGGCGACCCGTTCACCGGCCACGCCGAGCTGATCGACAAGCGATTCGCGCTGCACAAGCGGCGCGCCGAGAAGCTCTACGCGCTGATCGCCGAGAAGCCACGGACGGCGTGTGAGCTGGCGCAGGTGCTGTGGGGCGACGATGCAGTGACGCAGGCGTTTCTGACGCTCAGCGAGGTGTTGGGGCATACGTATCTGCTGCGGAGCGAGGGAAGAGTGCGGGTCGAGCAGGGCGACGACGCCGTGCAGCGGTTCGAGGTGGTCAAACATGTGTAGCCATCGAGGACCACTACGGGGACAGTTCCGCGGGCACATCGAATCGCGGCGGTGGCAGCGATCAAATCGATGCACGCGGAGTTGCCCGAAGACCCGGCTGAGCTGGACGGGATGATCGACGAAGGCCGGCTGGCCGAGGCGCTGCAAGGGCTCGAGTCAGACACCCCCCAGTGACCTTTTCATCGACGCCAACGTGCTTGTCTACAGCGCGGCTTCCCATAGCCCGAAGGGCCACGCGGGCGCCTCGATCCTCCACGCCGTGGCTGCGGATGATGCGCCGGGACGCATTCAACTGGAGCCTTGGAGGAGGGTATGGGACCTCGAGCGCCGCGGCCGCGTGCCCGGGCTCGAAGGGCTCACTGAACGCGCTTACGAGGCGCTCACGCCGCTGCTGCCCATCACCGACCATGTCTTCGTTCTCGCGAGCGAACTCCAGGGTGCCCGCGCCGGCAGCAACGACCGGCTGCACCTCGCGTGCTGCATCGTCAACGGCATCGAGACGATCGTGTCCAACGATCGCGGCCTCGACGGTCCTCATGGGATTCGGCGTGTCGATCCGCTTGACCGGGACGCCGCAGCCGAGCTGCTCGCATGAGCGAGGACCAACCCTACGGCCCGCCACCGCCGCCGGCATCCACCGGCGGATCCTGACTCCGCTGCTGGCTGTCACCGACGAGGTCTTTCCCACCGCACTAGTGCTGTGTCTCGGTTTTAGTTGGTGATTGTGTCGAGGGTGACGCGGCCGCGGGCGACCTTGTCGAGGATCGATTGGGCGGTCGCGGTCCACACGAACGGCTTGGGGTCGTCGTTGGTGGCTTTGAGGTAGGTCTCGATCGCGGCGATCAGGTCGGGGACGGACTTGAAGACGCCGCGGCGCAACGCCTTGTCGGTGAGCTTGCCGAAGAACCGCTCGACCATGTTGACCCACGAGCTTGAGGTTGGCGTGAAGTGCAGCTCAAAGCGCGGGTGTTTGGCCAGCCACTTCTGGACGTTGTCGTGCTTGTGGGTTGCGTAGTTGTCGAGGATCAGGTGGACCTGTAGGCCCTTGGGGACCTCACGATCGATCGTGCGCAGGAACTTCAAGAACTCCTCGTGGCGGTGACGCGGCAGGCACTGGCCGATCACCTTGCCGCTGAGCACGTCCAGCGCGGCGAACAGCGTCGTGGTGCCGTTGCGCTTGTAGTCGTGGGTCATCGTCCCGGCGCGGCCCTTCTTGATGGGCAGTGACGCCTGCGTGCGATCGAGCGCCTGAATTTGGCTCTTCTCGTCCATGCACAACACGACCGCCTTCTCGGGCGGGTTGAGATACAGCCCGACGATGTCGACGAGCTTTTCCTCGAACTGCTTGTCGTTTGAGAGCTTGAACGTCTTGACCTTGTGCGGCTTGATGGCGCGCGCCGACCAGATCCGTTGGACCGTCGCCGGGCTGACCCCTTGGGCCTTGGCCATCGAGCGGCAGCTCCAGTGCGTCTCGCCGGGCGGCTTGTCGTGCAGCGTGGCGTGCACGATCGCAGCGACCTTCTCCTGACTGATCTGCGGCTTGCGTCCACGGCCCGGGCGCACGCCGCCAAGGCCTTTCAGGCCCTCGCACGCGAAGCGCTCCCGCCATGCTTTGACGGTCGTCGCCGAGACGCCGATCCGCGCGCCGATCGCCGTGTTGGGCTCACCGTCGCCAGCGAGCAGCAGCGCCCCGGCGCGCTGGACCTCGCGATGCTTCGCGGTGCTCGATCGCGCAAGCCGCTCAAGCACCTCCCGCTGACTGTCACCGATCAACAGGGCCGGGCTGGGAGAGCGCATTCCCCACGCTACCACAAACCCCACCTATTTACGAGACACTACACTAGGGTGACCCCCGTGAGGCGCTGGCTTCTTCGCCTGGTCACAGTGGTCGCGCTAATCGGCGCGGCCACGGTGTTCGCCGCCTCCCGCGGCGGCTACGAAACCCGTCCTCGAAGCGAACTAACGACCGCGACGACAGGCTCAAAGCCGCCGGCATGGACACGCCTTTGCCTTCGAGCACGCGCTTCACAATGGAGTAGCTGCGGGCGAGTACGCGGCCGGGTCATCTGGATTCAGCACCACGATCCTGACGGTGATGGCGACCGGCACTTCGTCCTCGTTGCGGCCTTTCACGCAAGGGTGATCAAGGTCCGCGCCGAGAAGCGGATCCGCATCCCAAGCCTCGGATTAAAGGGCACCGTCGTCGGTCCGGTCGTGCGGGGAGCAAGTGAGCGGGACGAGGTGTCTGCCGAGCGCGTGCATTAGGCGCGCGCATTTACTTCTTGTCAGACTGGCGCGGTGAGTGAAGAGCTGCCGCGCCGTGTTCCGAAGCCCTGGGGTCATGAGTTGTGGTTTGCCCACACCGATCGATACGCTGGCAAACTGCTACACATCGATCTTGGGCAGCGCCTATCGCTGCAATTTCACGAGAAGAAGGATGAAACCTCATACCTACTCTCTGGAAAGTTGCTCCTCGTTCAGGGGAAAGACCCCGACAGTCTCGTCGAAACGGAACTCATGCCCGGATCAACTTGGCGAAACGCGGCCGGTGTGGTCCACACGATCGAGGCTCTCGAGAGCGCCGTCGTCCTAGAGGTATCGACACCGGAGCTTGACGACGTTGTCCGGCTTGAAGACCGCTATGGGCGCGTGGGCACGTCATAGAAATGCCAGCCAGGCCCAAAGCATTGATAACGGGTATCACGGGTCAGGACGGCTCCTTCCTGGCCGAGCAGCTATTGCGGAAGGGCTACGAGGTGCACGGTCTCCGGCGACGGTCATCGTCTTTCAACACCGAGCGAATCGACCACATTTATCGGGACTGGCATGAAGAAGATGCCCGCCTCTTCCTGCATCACGCCGACCTGAGCGAGTCTTCTCGCCTCGTGCGCCTGGTCTATGAGATCCAGCCCGACGAGATCTATCACCTCGGCGCCCAGTCCCACGTGCGCGTCTCCTTCGACGTGCCGGAGTACACAACCGACATCACGGGGATGGGCACGGTGCGGCTGCTGGAGTCGATCCGCGACGCCCAGGTCAAAACGCGCTTCTACCAGGCGTCCTCATCCGAGATGTTCGGCGCCTCGCCACCCCCGCAGGGCGAGGACACCCCGTTTCATCCCCGTAGCCCGTATGCGGTGGCGAAGGTCGCCGCGTACTGGATCACGGTGAACTACCGCGAGGCATACGGCATGCATGCCTCCAATGGCATCCTGTTTAATCACGAGTCAGAGCGCCGCGGCGAGACGTTTGTGACGCGCAAGATCACCCGCGCGCTCGCGGCGATCAAGCTCGGACTGCAGGACAAGCTCTACCTCGGAAACCTTGACGCCAAGCGCGACTGGGGCTATGCCCCGGACTTCACCGAAGCGATGTGGCTGATGCTCCAGCAGGACGAGCCCGACGACTACGTGATCGCCACCGGCGAGATGCACTCCGTCCGCGAGTTCCTCACCGAAGCCGGCATGCTGCTCGACCTCGACTGGGAGTCCATGGTCGAGATCGACCCCAAGTACTACCGCCCGGCCGAGGTCGACGCGCTCGAAGGCGACGCATCGAAGGCCAAACGCGTGCTCGGCTGGGAGCCAAAGGTCAAGTTCGCCGAGCTGGTCAAGATCATGTGCGAAGCAGACCTCAAACGGCTCGAGGACCAGCTCGCCGGCCGCAGCGTACGCTCAGGCGAGCGTGGCTGACCCGACGACGACCGGCAGCACTCTTTGCTCTCCCACTAGATGGGTGATGCGTATCCGGTTGGTTCCGTTGGCGAGTCAGGCCGTTCGACGGGTGATCTGGCTGTAGGTCGTGGGCCGGCGGAGGGCGCTGAGGCCGAGCAGGGTCTGGAAGGCGGCCATCGGGGTGCCGCGGCGGTTGTGGCGAA